>DASRDY010000225.1:0-73428 GCA_035652355.1 Blastocatellia bacterium | reverse complement strand
AACGTGAAAACCCGGTTGCGATATTCCGATCATCCCGACGCGACCGTTATTGTTCGGAACGTTCTTCAACAGCCATTCAATCGTGTCGAATGTATCCGTACTTTCATCTATGTCCTTAGGTCCTTTGTTGGGAACATAAGGTCGCGCCTGTGAAAACACGCCTTCGGACATAAAGCGTCCTCTGGCATCCTGATATACGAATATGAAACCTTCTTTCTCGAATTGATCCGACGGGCCCAAAGCTGCCCGGTAGTTGTCGACTCCATACGGCGCAACGTTGTAGGGAGTGCGCGTCATGATAAACGGATAAGTCTGCGAAGTGTCTTTAGGCACATAAACCTGGGTAAACAGGTGGATGCCATCGCGCATCGGGATCATGTATTCATACTTACTGTAACGAGCCTTAACCGCATTTGCAGGAGAGATCTGCTGCGCGTTCAATATATTGACCTGGACCAGCGACGAGAACGCCAGCAATGAAATCATGACCGTGATTATGAATTTATTTCTCAGTAGATAAATCGACACAATCGTTCTCCTGTGTGTTTTGCGCAAATTCGAGATAGCTGCGGAGCAAATCCGACGATAACATAGTTGGCTCGGGAATATGAACCCCGGCGCGTCGATCCAATCCAAAAGCGCGGGTTGCGGAACTATGCGCTTTCTCGGACGTATTAATTGAGGAAGAAAAGATTTTCGGGTATTTTTTGCTTGTGATCCGATGGTAGTTTAGAATAACCGGGTATTTTTCGTAATCATAAGCAATCTGTTGTTTAGCGATGAATTGTGCAAATTGTAATGCTGAGCTGGTTCCAGGCGGCAAGTTCTGTCGCAAGTGCGGAGCTCCAGCTTCGGTGGGAACAAACGAGCCCACTTTAAACGCCGACGAAATACCAACCAGGGAGTTGGGAGCCGTTGCTGCCGCCGCTCCTGTCTCGTCATCGGCGGTCCTGGAAAACCTGCCGCAGACCGAACGGATCACAACCGACCTTCTGAATAAACCGGTCGTGTCGGTGAACGTGACTTCCGCTTCCCTGTCGCTGCCGAAGAAAAGCCATTGGATCAGAAACAGCATTGTGGCATTGGGCGCTTTTATCGTTTTGCTGTCAGGATTTCTGATTTATCGACACACAACCGCGGGTGAGCGGCTGCCGTCGACGCAGCTTGCGGTCGATGAAGTGACAAGTTTTCTTGCTGATTACAAGAGCAAAGAGCCGCACGCAATGGCTCGGCACATTCTGGCGCAAAGGCAGATTTCAGATGACGCAATTACCGAGGTCAGCAAACTTCTCTCGTCGGGCGCACTGGAGCTGCAGGACTTTAAAGTAGTTAAAGCTGATCCTGTCGGTACTGACATTTCCGTGCAGGTCACAGGGACTGTGAAGGTCTCTGGAAACTCAAAGCAATTTACAGACAGCGTAATGGTCCACGGCGACAACGGCAGGTGGCGCATAATGCCGCCGACGCTTGATCAAGTGAGCGAGCAGGGGTCGCCATCCTATTTGGTAGGTTCGTTCCTTGAGACAATTCTTCTGTCCAAGTTAGAGACCGTGGCACCTCAGACGCCTTCAACACATACAAAACAGCAGACTGGAAATGCGCAGAATCCGCCGGCCGCGAAATCGACAACGCCGACACCGGCGTCAAAAGACACAAAAGCGACAGATCCGGCTAAACCTGCTGATATACCACCGCCACCTCCGCCTGACCCGCGAAGAGGCGCACCTGGGCAGGATCCGGGCAGAAATGGGGCACGCGAGTTCGCACCTCCGGATCAAACGAAGATTCGCCCGGGTAGTCAGGAATTTCAGGCGATGCTCCCTACGTTTCCATTGCAGATAGCGGTTGTACCAAAGCCGATTTACACCGAAGAAGCAAAAAGGAAGCATATCGAAGGCAATATAGTCGTCGAGGCGACCTTTAAAGCCGACGGCACGGTGGCCAACCCGCGAATATTACGAGGTCTTGGTTACGGACTAGACGAACAGGCGTTGGAAGTGGTCAAACACGTCCGGTTCTCTCCAGCGCGCATCGAAGGTCATCCGGTGGATGTCACGCGCCCGTTTGTTGTGACGTTCCGCCTGCCGAGTTAATCCAAAGCGAATCTCTTCTACCAGCGCTCTTTCAACCGCTGGTTCGTAATGTAATGACTTATCAACAAACAATCCAGGAAATCATCTGCGAGCTATGCCGGCAGTTTTACATGCTTGGCTGGGCAAGCGGAACTGGTGGTGGTATCTGCGTTCGCGATGGCGATAAGCTCTGGGTGGCTCCGAGTGGTGTCCAGAAAGAGCGCATCCAGCCTGAAGACCTGTTTGCTGTTGATTTCGATGGCAATGTTATTCATCGACCTGATAATGAAAAGCTGAAGCCGTCAGAATGCACTTCTCTTTTTCTTAAGGCCGTTAATCTGCGCGGCGCGGGTGCCGTCATTCATTCACATTCCATTCACGCGATGCTGGCGACGCTCGTTTGTGGGAAAGAATTCTCGATCTCTGAAATCGAGATGATCAAAGGCATTCAAGGCATGGGCTTTCACGATCGACTAGTTGTCCCTGTTATTGAGAATACCGCTCAGGAATGTGATCTGGCCGAAGCACTCGGTCAGGCGATTGAAGCTTATCCAAAAACTCAGGCGGTATTGGTGAGAAGACACGGTGTTTACGTCTGGGGACCGGATTGGGTGAAGGCAAAGACTCAGGCGGAATGTTACGATTATCTGTTTCGCGCGGCGGTCGAGATGCACCGACTTGGAATTAGCGAAAATACTTTGGCCGCGCACGTGTAGCGTGGGTGTCTCGCCCGCGCCGCTCGTTAACGCGACTGTATAAAATAAGGTCTCACGATTCGTGATATGCGCAGGCGGGACGCCTACGCTACATGGGGAAAATCATGCTCGCATATAGATTAGATCAGCAACAGTCACCGATTGATCTTCACGAACTTTCGGCTCACGGCATTTTCTATAGACACCTGCCCGAAGCTGAATCCGATCGCCGCAAAGAAATCGAAACTATCAAGGCCGAGCGAGGCTACGTCGCGGAAGATGTCGTCGAATTAACGCCAAACACTCCTGACCTCGACATCATCTGCGCGAAATTCGACAAAGAACATATCCACACCGCGGATGAAGTCAGGTTCGTTCTGGATGGATCAGGAATATTCGATATCCGCGACTTAAACGATCAATGGATTCGCGTCGTAGTCGAAAAGGGCGACTTGATAATAGTTCCCAAAGATCGTAATCACAGATTTATGCTCACCGAGAGCAAACATATTCAGTGCCTACGCCTGTTTCAGGACACCAACGGCTGGTCGCCTATTTATAGAACTTTGCAGGCCACGGCGTCGTAACTTTTTATGGTCTTCTCCCATTATTACGTTCTGCGGCGGATGCCGGGCAGCTTTGCTTAAGAGTGGCATAGGAGCGTTTGATGTTTTGTCCACGCTGTGGTCAGCAAATTGTGAATGATGCCCGGTTCTGCTCTAAATGTCGCTTTATACTGGCGGGCGTGACTCGGCTGCTCGCCAGTGACGGCATTATTGAGCCACCGGAATCCGAACTTAAACCGAAACGTTCGCTGCAACAGAAAGGCGTTCGAGGCGGCGCAAAGCTGATCTTCCTCAGCGTCATTTTATTTCCGCTCGCACTTGCTCTTGGGATTCTGGTTGGTAATCCGTGGCCGCTGATCATACCCGCGACGATCGCTTTATTCGGCGGCTCACTTGTTTTTTACGCGAAGCTGTTTTGGGAACCTTCACCGTCCCGACCGCCCGAGCTTCATTTGCCGCCGGACTTGTTTGCTCCAAATTCCGCTCTGCCGCTATCAAAGGTCCCGACCCCAGGTACGTATGAACCTCCTCGTCGCAACACCGCAGACATGGTGGAAAGACCAAGCGTTGTCGAACACACAACTAAATTGCTGGATCAGGATCCGCAATAGTTAAAGCCGCTACTTACTCATATCGCAACGCCACCATCGGATCGACTTTTGTCGCCCGTCGCGCAGGGATATAACTCGACAGAAACGCTACCACCATGAAGACTCCGGCAACTGCGGCGAATGTCGCCATATCTGTCGTCTTAACCTTATATAAAAAAGAGTTGAGCACGCTTGAGAATTCGTAAGCACCAGCAAGGCCTATCGCTATGCCTACGACCGTCAGCTTCAGTCCATGCTTGACAATCATGCGAACCACGTCGGAATGCTTTGCACCCAAAGCCAAACGAACACCGATTTCATGAGTTCGATGGGTTACAGAGTAAGAGATCAATCCGTACAGTCCAGCAATCGCCAGGATCAATGCAAGAGCGGAAAAACCACCGAGCAGATAGGTATAAAATCTCGGGTCAGAGATATTTTGCGCAACGACTCGTTCCATCGGTTCCACATCGTAGATCGGCAGGTCTTTGTCCAGGCTCTGCAGCTGATCGCGGACAGCCGGAATAATCGTTATAGAGTCCCCTGACGTCCTGATGATGAATCTCATTTCGCTCAGCATCCATTGACGATTGGATGGCAATTGCAGGTAAGACTGATAAAGGGCGGGGCCGCGTTCCCTGCTCATGTCATCCTGCCGTACATCATCTACGACGCCGATGACTTCGCTCAGTGAGTTGTCGCCAAATCCCACGTCCAATCGCTTACCGACAGGATTCTCGTTCGGCCACGCTGCGTGAGCCAATGATTGGCTGATTATAACAACGGATTTGGATTGGAAGTTATCAAGCTCCGTGAATTCCCTGCCTTCCAGCAACGGTATTCCGATAGCGCGAAAATAATCCGGGTTTACCGCAACTTTGCTTGCCCACAAACCCGCGCGTTCGTTTGTTTCGCCTTCGACGGTAACGTTGCCGCGGATCCTTGCACCTCCGCTGGCTAAGGGGAGCGCGCTTGTCAGGCCTACGGACGTGATGCTGGGAATCGTTGAAAGCTTTTGACAGGCCTGCTGATAATATGATCGCATTTGGTCGACGGTCCTGTAGGATGCCTCTGGCAGGCTGCTTCCCACAACTAAGGCGTTCGAGGGATTGAAGCCGAGATCGACAGATCGCAGCATTACGAAGCTCTTAACCAGCAAACCGGCTCCGATCGTTAGCATCAACGCGAGAGAAACTTCAGAGATGACCAATAGGCTGCGAAGGCGTTGACGGCCGCCGGTCGACCTGCTTCCACCCTCTTTCAGTGATGCGTTCAAATCCGATCTCGAGGCCTGCCACGCTGGGGCCAGTCCAAAGAGGATTCCGGTTAATAGCGAGACGGTTACGGCAAACGCCAGTACCCACCGATCGATCTCTATCGGATGCAGACGAGGGACAGCTTCGGGCATATATGCAAGTAATATGTCGAGGCCAAAAAAAGCGAACAACAGCCCAAATACGGCGCCGAACGCAGCTAGCAGACAGCTCTCGGTGAGCAACTGACGAATCAGGCGTTTTCTGGACGCGCCCAGGGCCAAGCGAATTGCCATCTCTTTCTGGCGAGTCGCCGATCGCGCCAGCAACAGATTAGCAATGTTTGCGCATACAATTGCCATGACCAATGCAACAGCGCCCAATAGAATCAGCAGAGATAAACGCACGTCGCCAACCATATACTGCCGCAACCCCACCAGGACGACCTGACTTTTGGTCTTTTCCGGTCCTATATTGGCAGGCATACGATCAATCAATTGCGCGTTCAGCGTGTTCATTTCGGCGTTAGCTTGACCCTGGGTTATTCCGTCTTTTATACGCCCAATAACACAGAACCAATTTAAATGGCTGTCGTTCTTCGCTTCAATCGGCAACCAAATATCGGTATTACTGGGAAAATCAAATCCGGCCGGCATCACACCGACAATAGCGCAATCGTCTCCGTCGATTCTCAGCCTCTTGCCGAGCACCGCCGGATCGCTGGCAAAACGCGACTTCCAGATATGATTGCTCAGAATAACAACGGTATCTGGCAGCCCTTTCCCAGGCTCATCAAAAAAGGATTTGCCTTTCTCTTCAGGCAGAAAGTTTCGCCCGAGCAATGGCTGTACACCCAACGTCGCGAATGCGTATGGGGTAACCCTGGCCGCGCGAACGCGAGCCGCCCCGCTGCCATCCGATATACTTACCGGATTCGAACCGCGCAGGAACGCTCCGATATTTTCGAAAACCTGGTTATTGTCACGCCATTCGTTAAACTTTTTGCCTGTTACAGTGGCGATTACCTTTTGCCAATCCGCACCCGGTGCTGTTTGCAGAACGATTACTAATTTTTCCGGTTGAAGATAAGGAAGCGGTTGCAACAGAACGGCATTAACCGCGCTGAAAATAGCCGTCGTAGCCCCGATACCCAATGCGAGAATCAACACGATGGCGAAACTGAATCCGGGCCATTTCTTCAGGATGCGAAAAGCATATCGAACATCCTGAACCACGCCCTCTATTGAGTTAAAGCCCCACTGTACCCGGCTTTTCTCTTTCGCCAGAGCTACGCTGCCGAACTTCTGCATTGCCTTGTATCGAGCCTCGGCTGGCGACATTCCGCCTTTAATGTTTTGTTCAATTTCCAGATCAATGTGAGCTTTGATCTCTTCGTCCAGTTCGTGGTCAGCGCTTGCTCTATTGAGCTTGCGCAACGTGTAGGTCAGTTCTCGCAGCCAGTTCATAGCTTCAGGTCCTCATCCCTTCTTTGCGGCGCTTTGGGTAGAAGTTCTACATGAGTATCCATATAGTCAGGTAGAATGTCAACATGAAGTTGAAGATTCGAAGTGTTTGAAACTGGAGGAGCGGCTGAGAACTTAATGAAAGGCGCCTTTCCACGTCACGATCACATTGGCGGCTCGATTTTGATTGGCTGATTGTAGTCAAAGAAAGTATAGATCATTGATCCCGCATCTCCCGGGTTATTTACCTCAATCTGCACAGGTAGCCCATCCGAGATTCCGACCCAGATTGTTGCGCGTATCGTCCAGGTTACACCGTGGTTCGATGCCGTCTCTTCCTTTTTGTATATTACTGATTGGACTCCATTGACCTCGTCCATGCCAGCTTTCTTGAGCGGGTAGTTAAACAACCAATTTAATTGGCTTGACAGGAATTGCCTTACAGCGCTTCCAGCAAGATGAGAAGCCGTTTTGGTCCACACACCTGTCTGACTATCCTTGATATAGAGCGAGTCACCAACAATTATCTCCTCATCAGGCCCTCCGGCTTGGACGTGTATGTCGATAGTCCCTCGAATGCGATCTGGCTGACAAAACTCAAACTTCCGTTTATAACTCGTAGAGCCCTGAATCGAGTCGGCGTTTAAACGGAACGAACTGACTTTATCTAATTTGGTCATTACGTCGTCTAAAGTTAACGCGTCAGCGATGGTCGCCGCATTTGGTGTATCTGTCTGAACGTCTTCGGTGGTTAGCGAAGGCGTTTTCTTTTTCGGCGTGGACTGCTGTTTGGCTGCTGACCCACAAACGAGCAGGATCAAAAACGTTATACATGAAACGGATAGTATCAGTTTTCTCACAATCTTAACGTCGAAACCAACGCGGCCGTCAGCGTACACAATTGTTATCGGCATGATGTTGAGGGTTAATCACCCCAGTCTCAGTTACTGGAGAGCGATAAGCTTGCGTTCTAAGGCTCGCAATGCGAACAATTCCTTTAACCACAAAAAACTTCTTGCCCGATTTGAACCTATGTAGTATTCTGCTCGTGTATAGTGAGAATACTACATAGGGGTTCGCGATATGGGCTACGGCGTTAATCTAAGCGCTTCGACCGCGATGATATTGCAGGCGCTGGCGAATGGTTATCAGTACGGCTTTGACGTTATGGATATAACAGGATTGCCCAGCGGCACCGTCTACCCTGCCCTTCGCCGTTTTGAAGAAGCGGGTCTTGTCCGATCGAAGTGGGAAAAAGAAAAGGTCGCAGAGGCTGAGCAGCGACCGCCTCGTCGTTATTACGAACTTACCAAACTGGGAAACGATGCGCTGCGCGAAGCGGTAAAACGATATCATTTTGTGGAAAGCATGTTTACGTCGTTAAACAAATCAGGGCTCTCAGAATCCTAGCCGGTCATCCGGATTTGAGCTTAAGAAATGTAAAAGGTGGTTGACGAATGCGGGATAAAAAGGGAAAGTCGCCAGGCAGAATTTATCGCTTTTTAATCAGTTTGGCCAGTTTGGTCGTCCCGCGCGGTCAGCGCGCCGACTGGAAACAGGAATGGAACGCGGAATTAATTTATCGGTGGTCGTTGCTGAACAAATGGAGGACTTTGAATATGAAGAGCCGTTTTGATCTGTTCAATCGTTGCCGCGGCGCGTTTCGTGATGCCGGCCTTTTACAGCTTCATCAATTGCGTGAAGGCTTCTTCAAGGATGTTCAGTATGGCTGCAGGCTGTTAATTAAACATCGCGGCTTCACTGTTGTTTCTGTGCTTACGCTGGCCCTGGCGATTGGAGCAAATACCGCCATCTTCAGCGTCGTATACCATTTAATTCTAAATCCATTGAACATCAAAAACGGTAACCGCGCCGTCTATGTATGGCGAGCCAATCCGAAACAAAGAGGAATGATGATCGCCCCGACCGCAGACATTGTTGAGAAGTGGAGGCAAGACGCAAAGTCATTTGATGCCATCGAGCCGTACACCAGCGACGCCATCAATATAGTGGGGCAGGGCGAACCGGAATCACTGGCTGCCTATTTAATAGCTCCGACGATGTTCGACATTTTGACTGAGATGCCGCGACTTGGACGGCCATTCACCGGTGAAGACGCGAAGCCAGGTGCGCAGCCCGTCGTCATTATCAGCGACAATGTTTGGAAAAGTCACTTTGGAGCCGACAGAGCGGTGCTGGGTCGCCAGCTAACCACGACCGATAAGAGCTATACAATAGTTGGCGTAATGTCATCTAAATTTCAACTGGATGGACGCCATCCCGACCTTTGGCTTCCGTTACCTAAAGAACCTGAAACGAATACCAGCGCGCTTTCGTTTCGAAGTAGTGGACCTGCGTTAAGAAGTGTAGTAGCTATTCTGAAGAAGGATGTTTCGCCGGATAAGGCCAAGGCAGAACTGGACGTACTGTCCGTACAGGCTGAAAGGCCGGATGCTCCATTCAAGGGATGGACGACGTCACTGGTTACGCCCCTTGACTACCTGGGTTCAGACGTGGCTCAGGCGCTATATATATTGTTTGCTGCAGTTGGCTTTGTTTTATTGATCGCTTGCGCCAACGTGGCGAACCTGATGCTGGCGCGAAACACTGTTCGCGCTAAAGAAGTGGCAATTCGTACGGCGCTTGGCGCGGCAAGAATTCGACTGGTCCGACAGCTGCTGACTGAAACCTTACTGCTTGCAGCGGTTGGTGGAATATTGGGCGTGATGATTGGCTATGCAGGACTGAATGTCATAATTACTTATGGAAAAACCCAAATTCCTCAGCTTGCGCAGGTAAGTATGAATGCAGTGGCGCTGGGTTTTGCCTTTGGCATTTCATTGTTGACAGGATTACTCTGCGGCTTCCTGCCATCGCTTAACGCATCAAAAGCAAACTTGAACGATATACTGAAGGAGGCGGGACAGTCGGCTTCAGCCGGTATCAGGCACAACCGCATCAGAAATCTTTTAACTATCGCTGAAATCGCTCTGTCGCTGGTGCTGCTGGTAGCGGCCGGGTTGATGACGAGGAGCTTCATTCGATTACAGAATGTCGATCTTGGGTTCGATACTACTAACACGATTTCACTCAGCCTTGCCCTTCCCAAGAGTCGTTACGACACAAAACCGCAACAGATCCAATTCTTTCAACAGGCAGTTGATAGAATCCGGCATATTCCTCAGGTGGAAGTGGCGGAAGTCTCCAGCGGCATTCCACCTGAGACAGGTGTGATGGGCGGTCAGCTCGAAGTTGAAGGCAGAAACTCTGGCGAAAAACTTCCGAGCATTGCGGCGACTATTGCCGGCCCTGACTATTTTAAGGTCACCAGAATCCCTTTGGTTCAGGGACGAGTATTCAATGAAAAAGATCAGATAGGATCGGATTCAGTCGCGATTCTCAGCGAAGCACTGGCTCGACAATGTTGGCCTGATGAATCCGCCGTCGGCAAGAGATTCCGTTTCTCAGAAGACAAACAGTGGACGACCGTAGTAGGTGTAGCGGGCACAATAAAAACCAGTCCTGTGGGAACGGGCAAAGGGTTTTACGTCTACTTTCCGTACTATCAATCGCCCTTTCCGTTCGCTCGAATCATTGTCAGGACGAAGACGGACCCGATGGCTGTGCTTCAGAGCTTGAAGGCTCAAATCTGGGCTGTCGATCCAAACCTTCCAATCACCAGCATCAAAACCGTCGACCAGATGATCGCAAGCACAATGGCCGACAGGCAGTTAAATCTGATCCTGCTGTCGATCTTCACGGTTATTGCCGTGGTTATGGCGTCTGTAGGCATTTACGGTGTGATGTCTTATTCGGTGAGTCAGCGCAGGCAAGAGATAGGAATTCGCGTCGCGCTTGGAGCACAAAACGCGGACATAATGCGATCAATATTAGGCCATGGACTTGTGTTAACACTCATCGGGATTGTGCTGGGTCTAGGTGCATCGGCAGCATTCTCAAGGTTTCTCGCTAACCTGCTTTTCGGTGTACGGACTACGGATGCGACTACACTCGTTGGAGTATCGGGGTTGCTGCTGATTGTTGCGCTGTCGGCGTGTTATATACCCGCGCGAAGGGCAACAAAACTCGATCCGCTAACTGCGTTGAGATACGAATAGGTAACCAAGTCCATGGTGATTATAGGACAAACTGAATCTAATGGATCAAATGCGATATGAATGTAGGGGCAAGGCTTGTCCTTGCCCGGATCGTGTGCAGCACGATGAAATCGGCTGGTATCATAATGTTTGACTGCCTACGGCAATCCGGGCACGGACAAGCCTTGCCCCCACAAATGTTTTGCTGTTGGCGATTCAATTTAGCTTGGTTTATGCCCGCTGAATCAACTCGCGCTTAGCTTCTTCTTTCTGTCTTTTTGCCAAGCCTTCGCGACCATCGTATTTGATGAATTGAGGTAACAATAAAGCGAGCACTCCGGAGCCGAGCACGCACAGTACACCTCCCGACACAACCGAAGTTCGCAAGCCAAATCTGCTTGCAACCAAACCCGCCTCTCCATTGCCAAGATAAGGTCCGGTCAAATAACTGATCATCTCAATACCGGCTAATCTTCCGCGCAGATGATCCGGAATGGT
Source organism: Blastocatellia bacterium (assembly GCA_035652355.1). Lineage (GTDB taxonomy): Bacteria > Acidobacteriota > Blastocatellia > DASRDY01 > DASRDY01 > DASRDY01. The sequence continues at coordinate 62,194 of DASRDY010000225.1, read as the reverse complement.
TTGATTCCAGATTGTCATTAGGAATAGACCGCTGACGCAATCGGCTCCGCCAGCTAATACAAGAAAGAACAGCGCCAGCCACAAATTCCGGGTAAGTCCGAAAAATACAATCGCGACGCCCCACAACGTTGCCGCTATCGTAACGCCTAGCCCCTGGCGGTTTATCCGCGAAGTCCAACCCGAAGTCAGCGATACTACCAGCGACCCCACCGCTGGCATTGCGTAAAGTAGCCCCAGCGAAGATTTTCCGAATCCTTCCGCTATCGCCGGAAATAAGGCCATCGGCATTCCAAAGAACATCGCGTTCAGGTCGATCAAATAAGTTCCCAACAACTCTTGCCGACTGCGAGCATATTTGAAACCTGTGATGATGGAGCGAAAGCCGACAGGATCGGGATCTTTCGGTACAGGAACCGGCGAAATCAACAATACCGTAATTATCGAGACAATGAACGTTGCGGCATCTATTGAAAAGGCGAAGGCCGCGCCGAGGCTTGCTGCAATTATTCCCCCGAACGCAGGACCGACGATGTAACTAAAGCTGTAACGAAATGCATTGAGCGCCGCAACGGCCGTATAGTGCCCGGGGTCTACAAGTCGCGGGGTTAATGACTCGAGCGCAGGTCGGTGCAGACTATTGAGTGCCGCAAAGAGAGCCGACACCAGGAACAATATCCAGGCGTGCGGTTTTGGCAATAATGAATTCACGATCAGCAATCCGCAGCAAAGCGTGAGTCCGGTCTCCGCAAGGATGATCAATCGTCTTCGATCTATGTAATCTGCCAGCGATCCACCAACGAAAGCCATCACAAACATCGGTCCGAACTCAACAACACCGAGCATGCCGACGGCAAAGGTCGATTTCGTTAATTGATAGACTTGCCATGGCAGGACTACATAGCTGATTGCCGACCCGAAATAGGAGACAAACTGTCCTACGAAAAGAAGGCGATATTCTCGCGAGTATTTCAGCGGCCTTACATCAATCGCCAAAGCTTTTAAAAGGCCGCCTTTTGAATCTTCTTGTTTACCGGGTTCTTCCACTTGATTGTTGTTTATCTCCTCGCAAAGCTATAATGCATCGCTTCATCTGACGGCGCAAGCGCACTGTTCATCTTGTTTTACTCAGAGAAATTTGTGATAGACTGTAATTCATTTTCCACGGTTCGGTTGATTACGGATATTCCCAAAAACATTTCAGACAAGTACAACTCGTCTATAGGAGAGGAACGGTTGAGCATATGAGAACCTTTGATCTGGTCATTCAAAAAATATGCAACGCGCGCAGAGCGGTGGCAATTACTGCCATTCTCGCGCTGAGCCTCGGTGTTTACGCATTTGCCCAGACGCCGCCGGCAGGTCGCGGTGGACAGAGAGGCAACGCGGGAAATGATGCCGAAAGGGCCTACAGAACAGCAATGGAGAAAGACGATCAAAGGATCGCCGACGAAGTTAAAGCTCATTCAGAGCTGATGAAGAATCTCGAATATTTATGCACGCAAATCGGCGCGCGGCTCACGGGCAGCCCTCAGATGCAGCGAGCCAGCGATTGGACACTTCAACGGTTCAAAGATTATGGCATTGATGCTCATCTTGAAGATGCCGAGATTCCCCACGGTTTCCAGCGCGGCATAGACACCGCGATGATCGTCAGTCCGGTTCAGAAGATCGTCGGAATACACGCCGCAGGCTGGAGCAAATCGACATCAGGTGAAATCACCGGCAACGTCGTTATCCTTCAGGCGGAAAGCGAAGAAGAGTTCAACGCAAAATACAAAGGCAAGTTGAAAGATGCGATAATTTTGGCCGCGCCTCCTTCAAAACTCGCACCAGAAAATGAAATCCCTGACAACGCTTACGATGCCGTGATTCCGCCTCAACGAGGTGTTCCGACTCAGGGACAACGCGGAATGGGCCAGCGATTTAACCTGAATCAGGCGTTGCAAGCAGAACAAGTCGGCGTTCAACTTCGTGACAGCGGCAAGACCGACAGCCTTTTCAATATGGGCGGCGCCGGTGGCGGTTACAATGAATCGCCTTTCCCATCAGCTTTTATTACCCATGAAGACTACAGCCTTCTATATCGCCTTGCGAGCGCAGGCAGTGTTTCAATGAAGGTCAATATCACCAGCCATGTTACTGGACCGCAAAAAGCCTCGATCACTGTCGCCGAAATCAAGGGCTCGGAATTTCCTGACGAGAGAGTCATCATCGGAGGGCACCTCGATTCGTGGGATCTTGGTCAAGGCGCTACCGACAACGGTACGGGATCGATGGCTGTTCTGGAGGCCGCGCGAACTATTCACGCTCTTGGTCTAAAGCCGAAACGCACGATCACGTTCATTCTCTTCACAGGCGAAGAACAAGGCGGCGTTGGAGTCAGAACATTTATTACCAACCACAAAGCAGAGATGCCAAAGGTCGACGCTGTGTTGGTGCACGACACGGGTACTGGCGCGGTTAAGAGCATTGCTCTGGAAAATTATTACGAGACGGCACCGACCATGACGCAGATTTATCAACCATTGCAGGAGGTTTTCAATCTGCAACCGCTCAGCACTCGATATTTCGGGTCGTCCGATCACGTCGCGTTCCAGCGAGAAGGAATTCCGGCGTATTTCTGCGTGCAGGAACCGGCGCATTATCGCGAGAACCACCACAGCCAGACAGATACTTTTGACAAAGTGATTCCGGACCAGGTTAATCAGGGCGCGGCATTTTTGGCCGCCTGGGCCTGGAATACGTCAGAGATGACTGAAGCTCTGCCGCATCATCAGGTTCAGACTCAGAACGGGCCGGGCCGAAATTGAAAATTGTTCATAAACTGGGAGCAATTCGAACCAGTTGCTCCCACTCCATTAATTAAGCGCCCTCAAAAAGGAATATGCTAATAGCTAGATTCTTGTTAACACTTACGTTTCTCTCGAGCTTATTGCTTTGCCTTTTCGCAAAGCCTGTTCTCCGTGTCCAAGCAACTCAACAAATTGATACGGCCCAGGCTCGCATAGAAAAGGCCAAGCAAGAGATGGCGATCGGTAATTATGAAACGGCTATTAACGAGCTAAAATCCGCAGAGTTCCTGGATAAGAGGCTTCCGGAAGCTAAGTTGATGCTCGCGATCCTCCACAGAAAAGTTTTTAGAAGAACTGAAGCGATGCAGTACGTCGATGCTGCAATCAAACTTCAAACCGTCTATCCGGACGCCCACTACATAAAGGCTTTACTGTTAGCCGAAGATGGTCGGCTAAAAGAATCATACGAAGAAGTGAAGACTGTTTTGAGCCAGGGAGGCCAGTCTGCTCGTGTCTGTTCTCTAATGGGAGATCTTGAACTGGCACTCTATAAACCGAAAACTATACTACCAACGTTTCCGTCAGATCAGGAAAAAGACGCGCTTGCCAAGGAGAAACAGCCTTTCTTCGAAGGAACGATAATTCCGTTATATCAAAAGGGCCTTGAGTTAAAGGACGGCGATGATGACATAATTGCAGAGCTATTCGACAAGATCGAAGCCTTACGATTTGAGAATGAACTCACCGAATCAAAATCAAGCGAACAATGGACCCGGCTCCAGATTCTAACTACTCCACGTCCGAACTACACGCGGGAAGCATCGGATAAAGATGTTCAGGGGGTTGTCATGCTTCAGGCCCTTTTCAGAAGCAACGGCCAAATATCCTCAATAATCGTAATTCAGGGCCTCCCGTTCGGACTAAACGAACAAGCGCTCAAATCTGCTTCAGGAATTACATTCCAGCCTGTCACAAGAAGCGGAAAGCCCATATCGACTTTTCAAAAGCTTAAAGTAAGCTTTTCGTTAATTGGTGGCATTCACAAAAAGTAAGTCGCAAGCGATGACGTTTATTAGTGCGATGTCCGTTTTAGGAATTGACTTGTTTCCGCTTCGTGTGCAAGCTCCTCATCATCGTACTCAAGAAAAACACCATTGGATTTTAAAAAGCCGTCAAGCTCCATTCTGGTATTGAAGCCAAGCATCAACCTCAGGTCCTGGGCAGAGATTTCCTTGGATTTGTAAGCCTCAAGTCCGGCTTTTTCTAGAAGCCATCGTGGAATTTCATCCCTTCTCTTCCCCAATCGCTCCTGTATTGCGTCAGGAATGTGAACAGTTACGTTCATTACTGATCCTCTTCAACAAAAACTCTATGTAAATAATAAGTCAGATTAGAACATTGGCAAAGCTGTTGTTAATCATGCCAGGTCAGCTCTTCAGCGGCCTGGCATGAATTCGTCGACCCATTGGGGCTATCTTTCCGCACCCTTTAATTTCCTGTTAAAGAAATCCTCCGTCGCCGCGTACGCAGCGAGCCATGTCTTGTGCATCAGGAAATCGTGAATCTCGTCGGGGAATATCAACTGCTCAACGTAGACGTTATGGGCTCTTAATAATCTTATCAATTCTACCGATTGACTAAATGCCACGTTACGGTCGTCGTCGCCGTGAATTAACAAAACCGGCGATTTCCAGGTGGCAATTGCCGATACTGGCGAAGACTCCAATGCCAGCTTCGTTGCCTCAGGTGATTGCGGTTGAAATCCCGGAGCGCCGGCTACTCTCACAGACCAGTCGTGAACGCCGTGCATATCGACACCGGCTGCAAAAATATCAGAGTTATGCGCCAAACCCATTGCAGTCAGGAACCCACCGTAAGAACCACCCCACAAACCGATCTTCGAGCGATCAACATCAGACCGGTTTTGCAAATACTTCCCTGCTGCAACGATATCTTGATATTCCGCCGCGCCGCGTGATCCCGTTTTCGGAGCCATTCGGAAAGCGCGACCATAGCCGATCCCCGTTCGATAATTTACTGTCAGAACTACATATCCTTTGCTGGCCATATACTGATTCATCGCATAGGCGTTGTGATAATAGTAAAGGTAATGCCAACCAAGCAGCATCTGACGCGGAGGACCTCCGTGCATGTGGACGAGTGCTGGCAGTTTGGACTGTCCAGTCGCTCCTGGCGGCATGAACAATTGGCCGTGAATCTCTGTTCCGTCCTCAGCTTTGAAAATCACTTGCTGCGGAACGACCAGTTGAGATGTCGGGAAATCTTTTGGCAGAGCATCCGCCGCTATTGGTTTGGCCGTGCCGCCCGAAAACGATCGCGCGTATGGCATTGCGGGCATCCGCGCATCGGAGCCAAGATATGCAATGAAATCGCTGTCGCCCGTTACGACGGGACTCCATTCCAGCTTGTCGCCTGATGTGACTGCAACTGGTTGACCGCCGCTGACGGAAACGCTAGAGAGATGCCTTCTATCAATATCACCGCAATTAGATGAGTAAACAACCGTCTTGCGATCCGGCGTCATCGTTATGTGTTCCACTTCTCACTGGCCGGGAGTCAGCAACACAGGCTCTCCGCCTGAGCCTGAAACGGAATACAAATGCGACCATCCATCCTGCTCCGAAGCAAAAACGAACCTGTTATCCGCGCCCCACATAAAGGCATTTTCGCCGAGCCTGCGATCCACCGCGGATTCGGCTTTGCCGTCGCTGTGCCATACTTCGTGAGCTTTACCGCTAGCAAGGTCGCTAACCATAATTTCCCACACAGCGCCGCCACCGAATCCTCCTCCACCGCCGTTGCCTCTTCCACCGCCATTTCCGCCGCCAGCGTTGATATTGCGAACGAACGCGATCTGTCGGCCATCAGGTGAGAGGCGCGGCATACTGTCGCGGTCAAGACTCGGTGAAATCCAATGCATGCTGGACGCGACTCGCTTCGCGCCTGATTGTTCCAGATAGAAGACGCCTACAAAGCTGTGGTCGCCACGATTACTGACAAACACAAAACCACTGGAATCTGGCAACCAGGTAACGGACCCATTGTTGCCGCGGCCGACGAATGCCTGTTTTCCTTCAGCCGCTCCTGTGCTCGGCGACAAATATATTTGCCCTTCTTTGACGAAGGCGACCCATTCTCCGTCGGGTGAAACCGCCGGAGCGTCACCTTCGCCCATCAGGTGCGGTTTTGTCTCGTTCCATCGAATCGCCCACACTTGCTGCTTTTCACCCGCCGGATCGTCTGCCGGATTGGGTACTTCACCGACGGTGTTCTTATCACCTCCGCGCGTATAAGCGATGACGGCGCCATCACGGCTCATCGATAATTGCGTGATCTCCTGTCCGTCATCCTTCGAATACTGCGTTAACTGTCGTCCTTTAAATTCCGGGGCAGAAGCCACCCACACGTTGCGCTTTCCCTGCGCATCGAATACCCAGGCAAGCCGTCCGCCGCTGGCGGCGGCAGTGAGCTCTGTCGGAAAGGGTGAGCTCATTATCTGTTCAAGAGTAAAGCTTCCGTTAGCAGACGACCTGTCGGTATGGACGAAAGCAAACACCACGGCAGAAAACAGGAAGATAAATAGATAGACGAATGGGCGTTTATTCCTCATAGCGCGACCTCGGATTTTGATTTGGATTTGAATGTAACATTATCCGCCTGCCGCGTTGATTAGCCAACTAATTTTCCGAGTACAACAGGCTGCCAGCCTGTTGTACGTTATTCTGCCTTGAGCGCCATCATCGGGTCCACCTCAGTCGCTCTGAGGGCTGGAATAAAGCAGGCTGTGAGAGCAACGAATATCATCAACAAAGAAATAATCACGAATGTTAGTGGATCGGTCGCGCTCACTCCATACAGAACGCTGGTCATAAGCCTCGTCAACGCGATCGAAGAGGCTATTCCCAATGCGAGCCCTATAATAATCAGCCACAATCCTTGTTGAACTATCAACCGAATCACGTTCAATGGCTTTGCTCCCAGTGCCATGCGAATACTGATTTCGTGAGTGCGCTGCGAGACGGAATACGATATCACGCCGTATATTCCCACGATTGCCAGGATCAATGCTATGCCGCTGAAAATCGCCATCAGCAAAGCATAATCTCTCGGCAACGCGACCGAATCAGCCACTACCTGATCCATTGTTTTCAGATCCGCGATTGGCTGATCTTTATCGATTTCCCTTACTTGTTGCCTTACATTCGAGGCCAATTTAATTGGATCATTTTGCGTTTGCAGAACGAAAGAGAAATATGAGGTCGGCAACTGATCAAAAGAAGCATAAATCTGCAGCCTGGCTTTGGTATCGGACCAGATGATTCTTTCGTCGCCTACCACACCAACAATTACGCCGATCAACTGCTTCTTGCCGTCATTAAAGGTTATCTGCTTTCCGATCGGATTTTCATTGGGCCAATACCTCCTGGACATTTCCTGTCCTATTATAAAAACCGGTTGCGATGCTTTATTGTCCGACGCTGAAAACGAACGGCCGCTTATTATTGGAGTACCCATCACCTGAAAGTAGTTCGGCGTCACGACGCTGTAAAACGCCCTTGGCTTTTGTTCGTTCACTTCCGGTCTTCCCCCGATCGAGAAATAGACAACGCCGACGCTGCCGGTCAGCGGAAGACTGGTAGTGGCTGCAACAGACTGCACATTTGGAAGTTTTTCTAATCGTGAAAGCAGATCATAAAAGAAGTTCGTGTATTGTGGTTCCGAAGTGTAACGAGGTTTTTGAAGATTGAATGAAAGCGTCAGTTTAGTCGAAGAATCGAATCCCTGATCCGCGGAGCGTAATCCCAGGAAGGTCTTTACCATTAAACCAGAACCGACTAACAAAACCAGCGTCAAACAAACTTCGACCACAACCAATGTATTTCCGGCCCAGTTATGCCGAAGCCCGTAAAATCCTCCACTCGATGAATCCTTTAAAGAACCGCTGATATCCGTCCTTGAAGCGATTATCGCCGGCAGGATCCCAAAAGCCACCCCGGTCAGGATAGAAACTATCAATGTGAAAAACAGTATTCTTCCATCAATCGAGACATCGTTTGTATCTGCGATTAATACGGACAACATCAACATTAACGGTTTTAATGTCAGCCAGGCCAGCAAAAGTCCGATGGCGCCGCCAATTCCGGCTAACAGCGCGCTTTCGGTTAGAAGCTGTCGGATTAGACGAAATCGACCCGCGCCTAGAGCCGCGCGAACCGCCATCTCCTTGCGTCTCTTTTTTCCTCGCGTCAACAACAACATCGCTACGTTTGTACAGGCGATTAACAAGACAAAACCTACTGCTCCCATCAGTATCAGAAGCTCCGTTCTGATGTCTCCGGTCAGTTCTTCCTTCAGAGAAAACAGTTTTATTCCCCAGCCTGCGCCAGTACCTGAATTTTGTGCTCCGATTCGCTCCTCTATGGCATTCATCTGGGAAAGCGCCTGGGATTCTGTGACTTCTTGTTTGAGGCGCCCAAGGACCAAAAGGCGTCTCGACGCTCTGGCATTCAGCAGATCTGGATCGGCTGAACTGGTTAAGAATAGATCAGAGGCTGTGTATATAGGGCTGCGAAAATCTGCCGCCATTACCCCAATAATTGTATATGGCTTGTCACCGAAAATAACTTGTTTGCCAATGATGTCGCTCGCGCCCGCAAATCTTCCTTGCCATAACCTATAGCTGATTATTGCTGCTCCGGATGCTCCCTGTTTATCGTCGCTCGGCAGGAAAGCTCTACCTTGCGCGGGAAATCTTCCTAAAAGATTAAAAAAGTTATCAGAAACGTATTCGACCAGGACGGATTCCGGAACGTCACCGCTAGTCAGAGTCAAACGGCCAATTGTCAATGTCGCCATTTGATCGAATACATTGTTTTGGCTTTGCCAATCGTAATATTCCGGCAAAGATGCCAACACCCTGCGAATTCCCTTTTGCGGATTGGCGGCCCAGACGGTATATAGCTGGTCGGGATTCGCATATGGCAGCGGCCGAACCAATTCTCTGTCGACCAGGCTGAAAATTGCTGTATTAGCTCCAATTCCGAGCGCCAGCGACATCACGGCAAAAATCGTAAATCCCGGATTCTTTAACATCGAGCGAAATCCACACCGAAGATCCTGAGTCATTTCGTCCTCCCACCGGTAAGGCTGAAGCCACAACGCATCGAGAAGCGCGCCCGCGCCTCGTCTGAGCAAATCCAGTTTCGTTCTCCAGTTCAATCGTTGCCACTCATCCAATAACGCCCAGCGATGCTCACCCTCTGATTGCCATTCCAGTTTCCATTCGGCCCGAAGACGAGAAGGAACAAACAGGCTGATCGCTTTAATCAACCAGATGTAGCCTCTTGGCCGTGGTTTGGAATCGCCGGCATTCTTCATAGTGTTCCATTCAACCGCGAGATGGCCTCGGCTTGGCTGATGTTTCCGGAATCGAGCCACTGAGGAACCGGTACCTTTTCACTGCTTCTGCCAGGGCTTCGCGACCGGTCACTGTGATTTCGTAATATTTGCGAAGCGGCCGTTGATCCTTATTGGCAACGGATTGCTTCTCCCATTTGGAAGTCAGAAACTTTGACTGTTCCAATTTACGGAGCGCCGGATAGACCGTTCCGCTCGGCAATCCGGTCATATCCATGATGTCAAAGCCATACTTGTAACCGTTATCGACCGCCTGAAGAATGATCGCCGCTGAAGTTGACAGATATGATTTATTGCCCATGTTTTTATCTCTGATCTACATATAAAGATATCTACATAGGGTGTCAAGGAAAATTTGATTAGCGTGTAAAATTAAATAATGAGGATTGTCAGGCGTGCGCGCCGCGAGCACGTCCGGCTCGCTTCTCCATGTCGGTTTCGATCTTGGCTAGATATACCCGCCGATGGCAGAGCGCTTTTCCGCTCAATTTGGCTATCGCCGTCAATGCGTGTGCGTCGGGCATTTCGACAATTGCCGAACCAATCAGCTGACCAGCCACTTCTTTTTGACTCAATTCAATCACCAGCACCATCCCATATTTGGACAGGAACGCCTTTAGATGATCACAGGTCACCTTGCTAGAAAGATTCGACACAAATATCTTCATCGAACGACTTCCTCGAACTGTCGGGGTGTTCGATAATACAACGGTTTTGGGACTTTTCGGCAGCAACATCGAGTGGAAAAAAGTGTTTAATCTGTATAAAAGACGCCAAAGTGTGGGAGAAATGAAGAAATCGTTTCGACTGAGCAATATAGAAGAGCGCACGTTTGGTTAGAGCGGTTTGCTTTTAGTCGTAGACAAGGATGTCGAGGCGAGACGCGCGGAGCGTACGCTTTGGTACGTGAGCACGGCGAGCCGATGACTGACGCTGTATACGACTAAAATGAAAATGCTCTAGAATCAGAGAATGTCAAGCGCGGTCTGGCCCAGGTTTTCACCTCAGAGACTCCATTGGATTCACGTTAGCTGCGGAACGCGCGGGGATATAACATGCGACCAGCTCGACTGTGGCCAGCAACAGTGATACTCCTGCAAACGTCGCAAGATCGGTGGGCTTAACGCCAAAGAGCAAGCTATCCATCCATCTGGTCAGTATCGCCGATCCAATCAATCCAATTACCAGACCTAAGCCTGTCAGCAGAAGACCCTGCTGAATGACCATCCTCAATATGTCCTTCTGCCGAGCGCCCAACGCCATGCGGATGCCGATCTCCGCTCGTCGTTGAGTCACCGAATACGAAATGACGCCAAACAGGCCGACAGAGCACAAAGTCAATGCCACGATCGTCAAAATCGATAACAACAGCGTGGCGAAACGGGTATCTGCAGTTAAATCCGCAACGTATTCGTCCATCATTCTGAACGTGCTGACCGGACGGCCGCCACCCAACCCCTCGACCTCTTTTTTAATAATCCCGGCCAGGTTTGACGGGTTATTCTTGCCGCGAACGGTGAAATACATTTCGAAATCAGGTTCATTGAAATACGGCCGGTAAATCTGCTCCTTGCTTTCTTTACGCGGACCGTCGATCTTCACATGTTCGACAACGCCAACGACTTCGGCCGCATTAGGCGTTTTACTATTAGCATTCAACAATAATTTCTTACCGACCGGATTCTCCCCTGGCCAGTTTTTCGCTGCAAAATTACTGTCAACGATTACGATGCTTCGTTCCTGCCGGCTGTCCTCTTCGGTGAAATACCGGCCGCGCAGCAATTTGATCTGCATAGATTCGAAATAACCCGGCATAACTACGTAGTAAGGCACAGAGCGAATATCGTTCGTCCCGGCGGTTAAAGAATACGAGCTGAAAAACTGCGGCCCGTTGATCTGCAGTGGACTGATTGCGCCTACGGATTCAATACCGGGTAACGCTTTCACCTTGTCTATCACCTCTTTATATATCGCATATCGTTCCTCCGCTTTGTTGAACTTCCAGGGATTCAACGGAGCGTAGAAGGTCAGGACGTTGGTTGGATTGAAACCGAAATTAACCTCGTTGAGCTTCGCAAACGTCCGGATCATCAACCCGGCACCTACAAAAAGAATCAGCGACAGCGCAACTTGAGCAACGACCAGGGCCCCACGAAGTCGTTCCCCACTCGAGGATCCGATTGAGCGGACACCCTCTTTGAGAGTCTCGTTAATATTGAACCTTGTTGCCTTCCAGGCTGGTACCAGTCCGAAAATCAACCCTGACGCTAATGACACCGCGAGTGCGTAGACAAGAACCGTGCTATTGATCGTTATGTCTTCCTGACGCGGAAGATTCGGCGGCCGCAGGTAAAGCAAAAAGCTGATTCCCCACGATGCCAGCAGCAATCCGCCAGCACCGCCGAGCAGTCCAAGGAGAAGGCTCTCAGTCAAAAGCTGTCTGACGATCCGCGTTCTGCCCGCGCCAAGAGCAGCACGGATCACCAGTTCTTTCTCTCTCGCTTTTCCGCGCGCCAGCAGCATATTGGCAACATTGCTGCAGGCAATCAGTAGAACAAAGCCGACTGCGCCAAGCAGAGCCAGGATTGCCGGTCTAACTTCCTGGACTACATCTGCGTGCAGCGGAATCAAATGGAATTTCAAATTCGCTCGCTCGTATACTTGGGGAAACTGCGTGATCATTCGGCCCGCGATTTCGTCAACCTCTTGTTGCGCTTGTTCCAGTGTTACGCCGGGTTTTAGCCGCGCCACTATCGTCAATTGGTGACTGGTTCGACCGGTTCCTAATGACTCGGGGTTCAAATTACCCGGAAAATAGAGGTCAATGTTAGGGGGCACGTTGGCTCCGGCGCCAAAGTAGAGACGAAAATCACGCGGCATAACCCCGACAACAGTCGCATTGAAATTGTTGACTTCGATGGACTGCCCGACAATCGTCTTGTCCGAATTGAAATCTCTTTTCCAGAGGTCGTAGCTAATCAGAACGCCGCTGACATGCTCCTTTACGTTGTCATCCTTAGCATTGATATTTCTGCCGATCATCGGTGAAACGCCAAGCAGCGGCAATAGATTCTCGCTGATCGTTGCGGCCTGAAGTTTCTCCATTTTCTCGCCGGTGAGGCTTCCGCTGACGACAATGATTAACCCAATATCTTCGAGTTGATGGCACTGTTCACGAAAATCCTGAACTTCGCCGCCACTGACGCCTGGTTGTCCTTTGACTCCTCGAAAGTCGGTGTGAAATGTCACCAGGCGATCCGGGTCTTTGTACGGGAGTCGTCGTAGAAGAATCCCATTAACGACGCTGAAGATCGATGCGTTCGCGCCAATACCCAGCGCAAGAGTCAGCACGGCGATCGCGGTAAAACCCGGATTTTTTAGCAGAGTCCGAGCGCCGAATCTCAAGTCCTGCCATAATGTGTCCAAAATTCGTCCCCCCGATGAACCGGCCATAGATAAGATCGACGTATTCTACATAACGAATTTCATAATTGTGTAGCCAAACTTCGTGCCACGGCATCTGACCAGATAAGATTTGCTTTTACAGAGATTTAGCTACGGAATCGATAAGAAAACAAGGGCAATTTGTTTCCGCTCGTGGGACTGAAGAATCCCAAGATCGGACTGAATGTCATATAAATGGATTGAGGTCCGTTCATAGTGGTAGAATAAGCTTCTTCATTCACGAATGGCCTATTTTACGCACAAGCCCGGTAAGTTAGGAGGATGATTGCCAGGACAGGAATTTCAGACCGGAGAGCTGCTCGACAACAAATACCAGATAGAGAGATTGCTCGGACAGGGCGGAATGGGCGCGGTGTACCAGGCGATTCACCTGGGGACAAAACGAATGGTCGCCGTCAAGGTCATTCATCCGCAGTACTCAAACGACGAAGAGTTTGTTGCGCGGTTCCGCCGCGAAGCCGAAGCAACCGGAAGGCTCCGCCATCCCAACGTTGTCGACGTAACTGATTTTGGTTTTGCTCAGTCGGACATCGGTCGCGTTGCCTACCTTGTGATGGAATATCTGGATGGTTGCACCCTTGAAGAGATCCTGGCAGAAGAAAAGAGCCTGCGTATCGACTGGGTCGTGGACATACTTGAGCAGGTCTGTTCGGCTGTCGATGCCGCGCACAAATTAGGCATTGTTCACCGCGACTTGAAACCGGATAACATATGGCTGGAGCCAAACCGCAGAGGCGGATATACGGTCAAGGTACTGGACTTTGGTCTGGTGAAACTTGGCGGCGGAAAAACCGATGAAGCCGTCTCCGCCGATCAACCTGCCCCTCTTGTCTTAAGCGGCGCTGTTGCAGAAGCGGCTACTCTTATTCAACCATCGTCTCGGCCGGTTGCGGTCGACAACGAAGCTGCGACGTTGATAAAACCTGCCGACACCGAATCATCGAATGGAAATACCGCACCGCCGATCTCTGCTGATGCAAGTGAGATGGAAACAGCCGTAATTCAACGTCAGGTTACCAATTCTAATGACAAGTCCTCAAATAACAACGTCACGGGCGGCGCGGTTGCGGCGTTAACACAAGTCGGCTCCGTTATGGGAACTCCGCTCTATATGTCGCCTGAGCAATGTCGTGGTGACGTTGTCGATAGTCGGTCCGATATCTATAGCCTTGGCGTCATCGCATATCGAATGCTGGCCGGAGAAACACCGTTCACCGGCAAAGTGATCGATCTTATAAAACAGCATACTTCCGTCGACCCAGTTCCGATTCGACAAAAAAACAAAAAGGTTCCGAAAAGGATGGCGCGCGTTATAATGTCGGCTTTGGCAAAGAAGCCAGCCGATCGTCCACAGACCGCAAACGGATTTGCCTCGGCGTTAAAAGCGGGTTCGGAAAAGACCAGCACGCTGCTCCGCCAGGCGATTTCTCTGTATGCCGAACGATTTCCTATTTTCATCAAGATATCTCTGATTGTTTACGTGCCTTTGATCCTGCTGGTGCTTCTAAATAAATTCGACAAACAAATCATTCCCTGGGAATGGCTGGGGCAACACGGCTCGGCATTGCCGGTATTGGTCGCGATATTTCTGATTTTATCTACGATGCTATCGCAGCTCGGCGCTGCCGTAGTTATTAACGCAATGACCGTCCCAATTGTGCTTCAGTCGATAGTTGCGCCGCTGCGTCCGATTAGTATTCGCCCGGTGGCTGCTGCTTTGCTGCGCAGATGGCGAGTCTTCATTCTTACTTCCGCGATTGTGGTAATCTGCTCGATTATTGGATTTCTTCTGTTGTTTATTCCAGGAATATTGGTCCACATGTCGTTTGCGCTGTACGCCCCGGTAATTATGATGGAAGGGCTCAATGTCCGGAATACGCTGAAACGCGCATACCGTCTGATGAAACGATCGTGGACGACGGTATTGATTATCACATTTATTCAGATGTCGCTGCCGATGCTGGTTAATCGCGCTTCAATTGATCTCAAATACCATGCGAGCTCTAACAGCTTCGACTTCAATCTCGTGCAGCACGGCAACCTGTCACAGCTTTTGATTATTCTGATTACACCTTTGACGGCGACAATGATTTCGCTCCTTTATCTGAAAACACGTCAGGCGGGAGGCGAAGGAATAAGAGAATCGATCGAGCAGTTCACAGCGCACGAGATGCCATCCACGAAATGGCAGTCAAAGATGATAAGCCGATTAAAGATCTGATCAAATACGGAGTTCCGCCCGGACGGCGGAACTCCCATTAACTCTCGCAACTTACCATAACCAGAAACGCGACCTCGGTTTCGGCGTCAGAGCTTTCATCAATAACATTCCCGCGCCAATTCCCAGCCCGAATGTGATCAGCGCGGTTTTTCCGGGATTCTTCTTGCCGAGGTTGATTGCGCCTTCGGCCGTATTTCCCAGAAATTCGGTCGTCTTGGTGTAGCCATCAGCCACAAGATGTTTAGTTTGATTGAGAGCGTTTCCGATCGTACCGGTCAGTCCATGTCCATCTGTGCTTTTGCCGTTCGTTGGCGTAATTGTGTTCTCATTAGCCTTGTTTGCCACGTTCGGCGGGTTGCTCGTATGTTGGTTTATTGTATTTGCGGTCCCCATGTCTTCCTCCGGAGTGTTTAATCTTCAAATCGTATAATTTGAACCGGTTTAATTGAGGCAAACAGTATTCCTTTCTCTCTGTGCGATGGATTTCCAGTCGGGCGGGCGTTTGTGCACCGATAACCCGGAATCTGTTGCGAAATTCGATATCCGTTAGCAGATTCCAGTGCTATGCGCACAGATTTCCATACATGACACCGCATCTAAATAAAGCAGTCGCTGGAACTGGTTGGGTTTTTGCGCGTATAATTTAGTGCTCGTGACCTAATCTTCCAAATGGTACATTACAATACGCCGCAGTTTTTAATCGTTATGTCTCTGGAGAATTATGAATATGAAAAAAACCGCCTCTGCGCTGGCTGCGCTGGGGGTAGCCGCTAGCATGCTAATCTCATTATGTCTGCCCGTGGGCGCTCAGCAATTGAAATATCCCGACACCAAAAAGGATGATCACGTGGACGATTATTTCGGAACCAAGGTTCCCGATCCATATCGCTGGCTTGAAGATGATAATTCGCCGGAAGTAATGGAATGGGTTAAAGAGCAGAACAAAGTTACGTTCGATTACCTTGGCAAAATTCCATATCGAGCTCAGGTTAAGGATCGATTGACGAAACTTGCTAATTATCCAAAATTCAGCGCTCCGTTCCGGCGAGGCGACAACTACTTCTTTTCAAAGAATGACGGATTGCAAAACCAGAGCGTCCTCTATATTCAAAAAGGACTGGAAGGCAAACCCGAAGTTTTCCTCGATCCAAACAAGCTCTCTGCCGACGGCACATCGCGACTGGTCGGCTTCTCTCTTTCAAGAGACGGCAAGTATGCCGCATACGCTGTTTCGATCGGCGGATCTGACTGGGAAGACGCGTATGTCATGGATGTCGCTACGAAAAACAAATTGCCGGATACCCTCAACTGGTTGAAGGTGACGGGACTTTCCTGGCAAGGAAACGGTTTCTATTACAGTCGCTATCCTACTCCGGAAAAAGGCAAGGAGCTGTCGTCGAAGAACGAAAACCATAAAGTCTATTACCACAAACTTGGCACAAAACAGGAAGATGACACGCTTGTCTATGAAGATCCGGCGAACCCGCAGCGCTTCAACACTGTCGGCACAACTGAAGACGAGCGGTTCGCGATTCTGTCCGTGTCCGAACGCGGCAAGGGCAACGATGGCAATGCGCTGTTTGTCCGGGATCTGAGCAAAGGCGACAAAACTTTCACACCGCTGGTCCCGGAAATCGGCAACAGTCAGTTTAACGTTGTCGATAATGTCGGCGACAAGCTCCTTGTTCACACCACCCAGAACGCGCCAAACGGCAAAGTTGTCTTGATCGATCCAAAGAATCCCGCCGAAAGTAACTGGAAAGAAGTATTGCCTGAAAAACCAGAGCCTCTTGAAAGCGTCAGCAGTGCCGGGGGTAAGCTCTTCGCAACGTATCTTAAAGATGTGACAACGCGAGCGTACGTTTACAACCTGGACGGCAAGCTGGAAAACGAAATCGCTTTTCCCGACCTTGGAACGGCTGGTGGGTTTGGAGGTTTGAAGGACGACAAATCAGTCTTCTACACCTTCAATTCGTTCAACTATCCACCGACTATTTTCCGTTACGATATAGCGACGAAGAAGAGCGCAGTATTTCGCTCGCCTGAAATTCCCGGATTCAAATCATCTGACTTTGAAACGGAACAGGTCTTTTATAACAGCAAAGACGGAACGCGCGTTCCGATGTTCCTTGTCCACAAGAAAGGGATTAAGCGCGATGGCAACAATCCGACTCTTCTCTATGCCTATGGCGGATTCAACATTACGACCAATCCGTCGTTCAGTTCTCTGCGATTGGCGCTGCTGGAACAGGGATTCATCTATGCTTCGGCCAACATTCGTGGTGGCGGCGAGTATGGCGAAAAATGGCATCAGGCAGGCATGAAACTGAACAAGCAGAACGTCTTTGATGATTTCATCGCTGCGGGTGAATATCTGATCGCACAGAAATACACATCAAAAGACAAACTGGCAATCCAGGGTGGATCGAATGGTGGGTTGCTGATGGGCGCGGTAATGAATCAACGACCTGACCTATTCAAAGCCTGCGTGGCCCAGGCCGGCGTCATGGACATGCTGCGTTTCCATAAATTCACGATTGGCTGGAACTGGATCGCCGATTACGGTTCAAGCGACAACGAGCAGGAGTTCGAGGCTTTGCGGGCGTATTCGCCGGTTCATAATGCTCATCCGGCGAATTACCCGGCTCTGCTGATAACGACTGCCGATCATGATGACCGTGTCGTTCCCGCGCACTCCTTCAAATACGCGGCTGCGATGCAGGCGAATCAAAAAGGCCCCGCGCCGATATTGCTTCGGGTTGATACCAACTCCGGCCACGGCGCCAGTAACACCACCAAGCAGATAGAGCAGGCGGCGGATATCTATTCGTTCCTGTTCTACAATCTTGGTGTTACACCAAAATATTAATTACACTGTAGGGGCAGGGCTCGTCCCTGCCCGGATTGCCGAAAGGCAATTAAACGTTACGTGACCAGACAATTTCATCGTGCTACGCACGATCCGGGCAGGGACGAGCCCTGCCCCTACATTTTTTCTGCAATCACGCATCATTCGAACAGCGTTACTAAATATGATTCAAATTCGCGAAGCTCTCCTGAAAGACACTGATTCAATCGTCAATCTGATCAACACTGCTTTCGCTATCGAAGCATTCTTCGTATACGGCAACCGAATAGATGCCGTAGAGGTCCGAGATCGCTTTCAATCAGGAAAATTCTTCCTGGCTGAAAATGAAGAGAAACCTGTCGGCTGTATTTACCTTGAATTGCGCGGCGAAGTTGGCTATTTCGGATTGCTTTCGGTCGATCCTAATTCGCAGCGCGCAGGGATAGGCAGAAAGCTAATAAGTTTTGCGGAAGAGCATTTCAAAACCGCCGGCTGCAAAGCTATCGAACTTCAAACGGTTAATGTTCGACATGAGCTACCGCCGTTTTATCGCAAACTCGGTTACATCGATTCAGGCACCGCGCCGTTTCCCTTGCACGTGAAAACAAAGATGCCCTGCCACTTTATTGTTATGTCGAAGCCGATTGCCGAGGCGCGGTAGCCTGGCGTTCCTTTGACTGAGGCTCAACTTGTTCTTCTGAATACTGCCTCAAGCATCCATAAACCAGCAGCGCTCCTCCACACATTGTCGCGGCGATAACTAAACTGGATACCAGGTTATCGCTGTGTGTGTTTGCCATTACCAATGGTATATGAAGAAGCACCACCCACAATCCAAACATTAGTGCGACCAATGAAGAGGCAAGGCGCGCTTTTATTTTGGTGACGATGCTGAGGCCGCCGGCGATGTGCGCCACACCCGTAAAATATCCCCAGAAAACGTGCCCAGGAATCCACGACGGCTGTACGCGCGCGACATAATCTATGAAGACAAAGTGAAGGACTCCAAAGACCGGCAGCGACACACCATAGAAAATTCGGCCCAGGTTAATAGCTTTGCGGCTGAGATTCTTTTGATCAGGTAAAGTAGCCTCCGCTTCGGATGACATTCCAGCTATTAAAAGAGCTCCGCCACAAATCGCAAGTGATTCAAAAGTTGTAGTCCACAACGGCCCGCTGTTTAGATTAACTGCCAGTTTGGGTATTTGAAACAGCAGCACACAAATAAACCAGAACGTCGCCAGAATGTCCCCCGATAGGCCGGCCTTTATCCCGGCAATAATACAAAGACCAGTGATAATTAAACCCGCGCTCAGCAGATAGACGATGCTTTTATGAGCGGAAACTGACACTGGTACAAGAATCAAAGCAGGATTAAAGTTCGAGAAGATAATCTGCTCAACGCCAAAGCAACCATCGTCAGACCATATATGTTTCTGCCGAGCAGACCCCAGCGGGTCAGGGGACTATTCATCACACTTCCCTTTAGTCTGTTCCGCCGGACTTAGATGTTTTGCGAATATTAAAGTCGTCGGTCCGATGCCATGACTTATGTATAGAGTACGGCTCTCATCAGTTGGCCAAAGGAAAACAGCATGGACGCCTGATGCGTTGCAGTAATCCAACGCGATTTTCAGTAGCTTTGATCCGACTCCTCGGTTCCTCATCTTTTCGCGAACAAAAAAGTTGGTCAGATAACCATGAAGTTCCGGCTCGACTGCCGGATTGGGAATCTTCTCGATCAACTGCAGCCAGGCATTTCCAATGAATTGACCTTCGTATTCTGCCACCCAGCATCGCCATTGCGACTTGTCGGATAGACGATTCGCCATCCATTGCTCGCAACGCTCAAGAAACTCCGGCTCTGATTCGGTGGTCTCGCTAAACCCGACGCGGAATTCATAGCGGAGCCGCGCCAGACACTCAGCATCGTCTGCGGTCGCCGGCCTGATCTTAAAATCCATACTTGAATTTACCGTGATCTGATGTAATCCAAAGACGTCATCCGTTTTGTTCCGGGGTACGGAACGCTTTCCCCCTTGATGGCTCGCCAGAGAATGCGATTGAACAAATCCATGTCGGCCATGTCTTCTTTGTGCAGGTCCAGCTTTTTGGAATCCTCCGCAACGCTGCCCTGGGCTGGATTTTTCTCCGTCATCGACTGAGCGGGAGTAATCGCCACGTAGGGATTTAAGTTCGGTTTGTCCGCGAATATTTCTCTCAACGGCTTACCAAATCGATCGAACTGCGAAAGAGGTTGCATTCCCAGTATCTCTTCAATAGTCGCCACGACATCGGTTGTGTTTACAAATCGATCGAGCGTGCCGCCTCGATTGTATGCGGAGATAGCCATCAACACCGACCGGTGAGAGTCGACGTGGTCAGGTCCGTCCTGAGCATCGTCCTCAAGCACGAAAAAGACCGTGTCCTGCCAATAACGCGATTTCGAAACGGCCTCGACAAGTCGGCCGAGCGCGAGATCGTTGTCGGCCATATACGCTCGCGGTGTTTTCTCACCCGCGCGTCCACCGGCAGAATGATCGCTGGGTAAATGCATGATCTCCAGGGAAGGCATGGTTCCGGTCTCGACGTAATGTTGAAATTCTTTCAGCCAGACGTCGGCACGTGTCTGATCGGGAATATTCAAGTCAAACGACGGGTATTCGTGATTGGTGTATTTGTCGAGCAAAGCCTTTGTCGCTCGGTATCGCGCCGGTTCACCCGGTCCCTGACCAGTGCCTGGCACCTGCTCGCCGTACTCACCGTAATTCCGCAAGGTGAGACCTTTTTTGATCGCCGAATCCCACAAAAACCCTGCGACCGGATCGTCAGTCTCGCCTTCATCATCAGGGGTGGCTCGCCGATGCGAATAGATAGCGGGCGTCGTTTTCTCGGTGTAATCAGTAACGTATGCAGAGGTGCTCCACGGATGGCCTTGCTGGCTCACTTCAGCGTTGACGAAGAAACGGTCGAATAATCCGAATCTCTGAACAATTGCGCGATGGTTCGGGTTGGCTTCTTTCGGATAGTAAAGAAGGCTGCGGTCTCCGTCGCCTTCGGGCATGTCGCCGAACATCTGATCGTAGGTTCGGTTCTCTTTGATTATATAGATGACGTGTTTGAACGGCGGATAGCTCGGAACCGTACGCGTGCGGTTCCAGTTATTCAGTTCCGCAACTTGTCGCGTGAAATCCTGCAGCTCAGCGGCTGAAAATTGCAGAGGCAAAAAAGTCAGTGTTCCGTTAAGTTGTCCAAGCGTGTAATCAGTATCGTTAGGGCTGAGCTTAACGTTCGGCTGCCGCATCGTCGAGTTCGGTGCAGTTCCGCGGCCCTTCCCATTCGCCACAATCAAAGAATCCGCTGCTGTCAGCAGCGCAGTCGGATACCATCCGCATGGGATGCGCCCAACCATCTTGTCAACGGTTCGCCCGGTCGCCTTACCTGCTGTCACTCGACCCAGATCAAATACCGCGACAGCGTTGTTATCCGCTTCTGCCACAAACAATCTCTTTCCATCGGGAGAGAGCGCCAAAGCATTTGGTGTGCTGCCTTCGAGTGTTCCGGACGGAGGTGAATCCGCCAGGTGTTTGATAACACGATTCGTCCTGGTATCGACGACGGCAACGCGGTCGGTGCTGGCCGATATTACAAAGAGCCTGTTGCCGTCGTCGCTAAGCAACATCGCCGATGGATGACGTCCGACGATGATCTTGCCTGAGACTGTTAGCGAACCATCATGTTTCGAATTGAAGACGGTGACTGTTTGACTACCCCACGAAGAAACGTAAATTTTGTTATCAGACGCAACCGTCACTTCGTAAGGGTAGTGATCTGTCTTGAGCCGCTGAACGATACTATTGTTGTCCAAATCAATAACAGCGACCGTATCGGCAATATTTTCCGCCACATACAAATGCCGTCCGTCACGTGAAACGGCAAGTCCTGCGGGAAACCGCGTTCCGTCTTTTTTTGGTTGCTTGTCAGCCAGAACAATTTTGTCCTGGAGAGTTGCTTGCCCATCCTGCCACTTGTAACGAAATACGGCATCTTCATTTGCTCCGGAAACAAACAGGTTTGATCCACTGGGCGAAAACGCGAGACCTAGAAAAGCCGAAGGCTGCTCGAGGGTCTGCACGACTTTACCTGTCGCAAGTTCAACGACCTGAATTCCCTGCTGCCGCCAGCCATTCAACGCAAGCACAACATATTTCTTGTCCGGCGAAAACTTCATCGCAAGCGGCATATTCCCCACGTCAACTGATCGCCCCGCCGGTTCCAGCGATACTCCCGTGGGTAATTGTGTTTTAGTCCCCGATGATCCTTGTGTGATCACGAATGAAGAGATCAAAGCGAAGATCAAAACGAATTGCGAAACCAAAATAAACGCGCGCCTGAAATTGTTCCCCATAGTAATCCTTCCCCAGACTAAGCCCAGATAAAGTAGTTCAGTATTGGCATACGCACAAGTGCCATTATTGCGTATTTGCATAGAACCAATCTATTATTATCCGCAGAGAAAGTATGACCAAAGTCGCCACATCGTTACCCAACATTGCCGTATCGCTGGACAAATCATCCGACGACGCGCTTTACCGGCAATTATACGATCAATTACGACTGGCGATATTGTCGGGCCGGCTAATGCCTGGAACCAGATTGCCCTCTTCGCGCGATCTCGCCGATGAATTCGGTGTTGCGCGAAACACTGTCGTTAACGCATTCGATCAATTACTTGCAGAGAGCTATCTCGAATCCCGTGTAGGCGATGGCACTTACGTTTCGCGTCAGTTGCCGGATGATCTGTTGCGGGCCGAATCTGATGGACATGTCTCACAGAACCAGAGCGGCACAAGGCCATCGTTGTCACGCTGGGGTACAGAAGCAGTATCCGTACGCACAATGCCTGGCAATTACGCGGGCAAGTCTCGTCCCTTCCGCACCAGCACTCCGGCTTTTGATGAGTTCCCCTACAAACTATGGGAACGACTATTGACTCGTCGCTGGCGCGAAAGCGGAAGAGATCTGGTCCCCTACAACGATTCTGCCGGTTATCTTCCTTTGCGAACGGCTATATCGTCTTACCTCAACGCAACGCGTGGAGTCCGTTGTGCGCCAGAGCAGATAATAATAGTTTCCGGATCGCAGCACGCCCTTGAGCTGAGCACAAAAGTTTTACTCGATCAAAGAGACAAGGTGTGGATCGAAGACCCCGGTTTTCTTGGCGCTCGCGCTGTGTTCAGAGCTCTCGGCGCTCGGATAACGCCGGTTCCAGTTGATTCGGAAGGATTGAACGTCGCGGCTGGAAAACGACATTGTCCAAAACCACGCCTGATTTATGTAACGCCCTCGCATCAGTATCCGCTGGGAATGACTTTGAGTCTTGCGCGACGGCTGGCTCTTTTGAAATTCGCAAGCGATGCCGGCGCCTGGATCATAGAGGACGATTACGACAGCGAATTTCGCTATGTAGGAAGACCGCTGGCGGCTCTTCAAGGATTGGATAATGAACAACGGGTGATCTATGTGGGAACCTTAAGCAAAGTATTGTTCCCTTCGATCCGAATCGGATACATCATCTCTCCACCCGACCTGGTTGACGCATTTGTTGGAGCTCGCAGGCTGGCCGGCCATCAGTGTCCAACCCTCGAGCAGGCGGTGCTGGCTGATTTCATAGCTGAAGGCCATTTTGCGCGTCATATACGTCGAATGCGAACGCTTTACGCCGAGCGACAGTACGCATTAGTCAAAGCCGCCGCGCGCGAATTAACAGGGATGCTCGAGGTCCAGCCTAGCGACGCGGGGATGCATTTGATGGGCTGGCTGCCCGATGGTGTCAACGATCGCACTGCGGCAAAAGCTGCGAAAGATCAAGGCATCGAAGTGACGCCGCTCTCAATTTATTTCATTGAACCACCGGCTCGAAGTGGGTTGAGGCTGGGTTATACCGGTTATACTCCAAGGCAAATATCTCAGGCGGTGCGAGTGCTGGGTGGCGTGCTTCGCACGGTTTCTGCAACACGCTAATAAAGCATTTCTCTTCAATTGGTCAGTACGCTAGCGTTGCTTTAGCGCATCAACCAGATGCCGAACCCCGGAGCACATTGTTTCAGTATCTTTACACTGGCAGGTATTCAGCCCGGCGCTTAATTCATCGCGCATTGCCTGCAGGGTGACAATCTGTTCTTCGAGGTCGCGTATCTTCTCTTCAATGCTGTTTCTGACGATGATCGCGTTCGGCGCTGCCTTAGAAAGGCCTTCAAGAATCAGCTTTATCTCTCTGAGTTTAAAGCCCCACTGTTGCCAGCGCTTAATGAATTTGACGATTTGGACCGTTTCCGGCGTATAATCGCGATAGCTGGAAGAAAGCCTCCTCGGTTTTCTCAGCAGCCCATTGCGCTCGTAGAACCGAATGGTCTGAATGTTAACTCCGGCTTCGTTGGCTACCTCTCCGATTCGCATCAGCTCTCCTTTCGGCATGTAGCACGGACTTCCAGTCTGTGTCCCTCAATGGACCTGCCTTGCCTACAGAAATCGCCCACTTCACTAACCGTGCTTTGCCGACTGAATCGCCCCCTTCAAAATGGACGCAGGCAAGATGCCTACGCTACATGCGGACGCGTTCCGCAGCATTGTTTTTGACACCCAAATGAACGGTTTATCAGCCAAGTATGCACCTTACACTAAGGTATAAGGTCAATACCCGTCAAGAGATGCGTATATAACCGTAGCACAATTTGCCACAATACCGCACAAGACTCCGTTTTTGGCCAACTGGTGTCACGCTGTCACACCGCCGATAAGACCTTCCTTGTCTGTAATTACTGCCGTGACACCAAGTGTCGCGCCGGAAATTCGCGATCAAATGATGTCACAGTTTCACCCAGACAAGCCTTCACTTGAAAAGCGGCGCGATCATCGGCTTATTGCGCTTTTCCTCTTTAAATCTTCCACAGGAATTATTTGGCCTCTCACCAGTTAAAGTGTAATCTCATCTCTTTACGCTGCACCTAACCAAACCAACATCGGAGAGAACAATGAGATTCAGTCGAGTTCCAGTATTGATGCAAAGACTTTTCGCTCTTTTAATAATCGCGACATTTTGTCTGCCGCCCTCAGCCTTTGCTCAGCAACAACAAGCACCGCACCCACTACCGGCACCTCGTTATATTCCCAGTCATGATTTCCATACTCAGAATATAAAACTGAATCTGCATTTCGATTTCACGAAAGAGTGGGCTATCGGCACGGCGACAATAACATTTAATCCCCTCGTCAAGGACTTGAATAAAATCGAGCTTGATGCGGGGGATATGACGATCAACTCCGTCAAGTTCGCTTCCGGCACTGCGTTGAAATTCAATGCGGATATGAAGGAAGAGAAGCTGACTGTCTCACTTGATCGGACGTACCAGCCTTCTGATACCCTGACGATAATTGTCGATTACCATACAAACGGTCCGGTGCCCAATCGCAGCGTGAACGGCGGTGGCGGGCTCACGTTTATTAAGCCGACTCAGGACGATCCTACTGCGCCACGCCAGATCTGGTCACAAGGCGAGAGCGAATATAACCATTACTGGTTTCCCTGCTATGACCATCCGAACGACTTCACGACTACCGAAGTCGTCGCCACTGTTGACAAACCGCTTACTGTCATTTCCAACGGCAAACTGATCAGCACTAAAGACAATGGCGACAACACTCGCACATTCGACTGGAAGATCGATGTTCCGCACGCGACTTACCTGACATCGATAGTTGTTGGCGAATACGCTCAGATCGAACAGAATTATGCGGGTATTCCGGTTATTACGAACGTCTATCCAAATCAGGTCGCGGAAGGCCGAATCACAGCCGCTCGCATGGCGGATATGGTCAGATTCTTTTCAGAAAAGACAGGCGTCAAATATCCATACGACAAATACGCCCAGACTATGACCCACGATTTTAACGGCGGTATGGAGAACATCTCTGCCACGACGATGTACGACATTATGATCCATGATGCGAGGAGCGATATCGATCAGACTGCCGACAGCCTGGAATCGCACGAGCTGGCTCATCAGTGGTTCGGCGATTTCGTCACCTGCCGTTCGTGGTCGGATATTTGGCTGAACGAAAGTTTCGCTACATATTTTCAGGCAATGTGGGACGAGCATTCCGTCGGTCGCGACGACTTCCTCTATCTGGACGTAAAGTCGAACCAGGATCAGTATTTCAACGCGTGGCGCCAGGGGTTACGTCGACCGATTGTAACGAAAAACTATGCCGATCCCGACGCGGTGTTCGATACATACGCGTATCCTCGTGGTGGCGCTGTCCTTCACATGCTGCGGAAGACATTGGGTGAAGACAACTGGTGGCGAGCGATCAATCACTACCTGACGAAATACGCGCATACTCCCGTCGATACAGAGCAGTTCCGCATCGCAATCGAGGAAGCAACCGGGCAATCGATGGATTGGTTTTTTGACGAGTGGCTCTACAAAATGGGTCACCCGATCTTCCGTGTCACTCAGAATTATGACGCTGGATCGAAGACTCTGACTCTCAACGTAAAACAGGAACAGAAGCCGGATCCAACCTGGCTTTATCCGCAGGTCACATTCTTCCAAATGCCAGTCGATGTTGAAGTCGGCACTGCGTCCGGGACACACGTCGAACGAGGATGGATCGATGCTAAGGAAGACCAGAATCTGACATTCAAGGTCGACGCAGAACCCACGCTGGTTAACTTTGATTACGGCGACACGATGATCAAAGAATTAACCTTCGACAAACCGACAGACCAATTGATATATCAACTGGCCCACGACGAAGATTCAATGGGCCGAATCTTCGCCCTGGATAATCTGTCGAAGCGAATGCGAGATTCGAAAACCGATACTGGCGAAAAATCGACAATAACCAAAGCGATCAGTACTGCTGTTACCGCCGACAAATTCTGGGGAATGCGTGTAGACGCTGCCGGTGCATTGAGTGGTTCATCCGATTCGAACGCCAAAACAGCTTTAATTGCTGCGACAAAGGATCAGAATCCACGAGTGCGCGCGAAAGCAATCAATTCGCTTGAGGCGACCAAGGATCCTGCTTTGGCAAGCCTTTACCTTTCGTTTCTTAACGATCAAAGCTACAACGTCGTTCGCGCCGCCGCCCGCGCCCTGGGCGAAACCAAGAGCGACAAGGCTTACGATGCGCTGAACAAGCTCCTGGATCAACCGTCGTGGCGTGACAGCGTCAGAATTTCAGGTCTGATCGGTCTGGGTGCTCTCGGCGATCCGCGAGCATTGGACGTTGCGGTTCGCTATGCAGCAAGAGGCAATCCTATACAGACACGGACTGCCGCGGTTCAAATACTTGGCGCAGCTGGGAAGAACGATCCAAGAGCTTATCAGCTTATTGCTGATGCATTTGACCAAGGCTTTGATACTAACAACTTTCAGCTCGTCGTTACTGCTGCGACCGCGCTTGTTTCCCTGGGTGATCCGCGCGGAGTCGATTTATTCAAAGCCCGGATGAACAAGCTGGCGGACAGCCCGCAAATACAGCGGTTCCTGGGGCAATTTCAAAAGAGATTGGAAGATCAGATTAAATCGAATAGCCCTAAACCCTAGGGCTGTTTCACGGCGCGGTTATGCCTGATTATATCTGCCTGGCGGGTATATTCAGGCTTTAACGCTTTATTCAACTTAAAGCACTGATCGAAATCGCGATCGGCGTCAGCGTCTTTGTTAATCGACAGCAACGCCAAAGCCCGGTTACCGAAAGCTTCGGCATATTTGTGGTCGAGCTCGATTGTCTTGGTAAGTCGGCAATCGCAGCTTCTTTGTCGTCGGCAATATTTTTTGGAACAAACCTGCCGTATCCGGCATATAAATGATTGTAGGAGTTTGTTTAGGAACCCTTTAAAGCCAGACTGCATCTCTTTTGAAATTTGAATCAAATGATTGGGGGCATCCTCCTGGGTGGCTGCGAATCAGTACAATGCGTCCTAAATAGCTCTTGTTGTCTTCAAAATACCTTTTTGCCGCATGAGTTTTGAAAGGAGTTCGGTTATGAGAATAGTCGTCCGCAGTGCAGCCGTCGTACTGCTCAGTCTTTGCTCGTTAATCGCGGCGCTGCCGCAGACCGAGAGCGCAGCAAAAAAAGCGCAGGTAAAGTTCAGGGAATTCCGACTTGAAAACGGGTTGCGGTTGATTGTTGCCGAAGACCACCACGCTCCGGTTTATTCAATCGCCGTTAGTTACAACGTCGGATCGCGTGATGAACGTCGAGGTCGAACGGGCTTCGCTCATCTGTTCGAGCACATGATGTTCAAAGGCTCTGGCAACGTTGGCGACGGGGAACACTCGCTGTTGATAGCCAATAACGGCGGCGGGGACAACGGTACAACCGACGAGGATCGCACTCTCTACTACGAGACTCTGCCTAAGAACCAGCTCGACCTGGGTATGTTTCTGGAAGCCGATCGGATGTCCGGTTTGGACATCACGCAGGAGAGCCTGGATAACCAGCGGAACGCAGTTCAGGAAGAGCGTCGATTGAGAGTGGATAATCAGCCCTACGGTAAAACATTCGAGACAGTTAGCAATCTCGCTTATGAAAACTTCGCGTATCAGCACTCAGTTATCGGATCTATGGACGATCTGAACGCCGCTTCCGTTGATGACGTTAAGAAGTTTTTCAGCGTTTATTATGCGCCTAACAACGCTGTCGTGGCCATCGTCGGTGATGTAAACACCGATGAGGTGCTGGCGAAGGCAAAGCAGTATTTCGGCAAAATCAAATCGAATACCGCTCCACCACAGATTGATATGGACGAGCCGACTCAGGAGAAAGAAAAGCGAACAACGATTGAGGATCCGCTGGCAAGGCTGCCCAGGATAAGCGTCGCCTATCACATCAGCCAGGGCGAAACCGACGATTACTTCGCGCTGAGCTTACTGTCAACGATTCTTTCCAGCGGTCAAAGCTCACGTTTATATACGAAGCTTGTAAAGCGGGATCAGGTGGCTACAGGCGCATTTGGGTTTGCTGAAGACAAACGGGGACCTGGATTATTCCAGCTTTCAGTTTCACCTCGGCCAGGTAAAGATTTAGGCGAAATTGAGAAGACACTGTACGCCGAGCTTGATCGGTTTAAAAAAGAGCCCGTGACGGATTCAGAGCTTCAGAAGGCGAAGAATTTTGCGATTAGAAGTCATATCAGCTCAATGTCCAGCTCTCTCGGCATTGCGGTAAATCTGGCCGATGACGCCGTGAATTTCAACGATCCTAATCTTATCAACACTGAGGTGGACAAGCTGTTGGCCGTGAAAAAGGAAGACATCATGCGAGTTGCCAACAAATACTTTACGGACAATAACCGAACCGTTGTCATAACGCAGCCAAAAGCCAAACCGGCAGGAAATCAATAGGGGGAGTAAACCAATGCTACAAACAATTCGATTGAGAAAAACAAACCAGTTGTTTATGACAACAATTGTAACTTTGCTTGTATCGGCAATGGTTATTCTGCCCGTATCGGCAAAGCAGGCCGTTCCAGGTCAGAAGACCACAGGTAAGAACACAAAGATCAAGGGCAAAGCTCCGGTCAATAAGGACGTCCTGAAGGTAACTCTTCCCAAACCCTATGAGGCTACTCTCAAAAATGGTTTGACGGTGCTGATTCTACAGGACTCGAGGTCGCCAAAACTGCCAACGGTGTCGATGCAACTCCAAATAGCAGGCGCGGGTGATCTATTTGACCCGAAAGACATACCTGGATTGGCCAGCGTTACGGCATCCATGCTGCGTGAGGGCACAAAGACCAGGACGTCAGATCAAATCTCTGCAGCGATCGACGAAGCTGGCGCATCGCTCGGAGCCGGCGCCGGATTCGGGTCAAGCGCGGCGACAGTAACCGCGTCAGGTATATCGGACAACATCGATATGCTGCTCGATTATATGGCTGACATAACACTAAACCCCGTATTTCCGGAAAAAGAATTGACCCGACAACTCACTAATCAAAAGATTGGACTTCAAAACCTGCGCACCAATGCTGCGTTTCTCGCCAATGAGCGGTTCAATAAGGCGGTTTACGGCGACCATCCGGCATCAGTCAGGACCACTTCAGCGGATGCGTTAGCGAAGATTACGCCTGAGACATTGAAAGCCTTCCACGATTCACATTATTGGGCCGGAAATGCGATCCTGGCCATTGCTGGCGATGTGGATATCAAAGATGTAATGCCAAAAATCGAAAAGGCGTTCGGATCGTGGGAAAAAGGCACATCGCCCGATATGAAATGGCCGGAGCCGCCAACACCGGCTAAATCGACGATTTATCTGGTCGACCGGCCGAATTCGGTTCAGACCAACCTGGTTCTGGGAAATTTGGGGATTACGCGAACGAATCCTGACTACTTCCCGTTGCTGGTTATGAATCGCGTCGTTGGTGGAGGAGCTACAGCGCGTCTGTTTATGAATCTGCGCGAAGATAAAGGATACACCTATGGTGCGTATTCGGGCTTTTCTTCCCTGCAGTATCCAGGCACATGGTCTGCAAGTTCTGAGGTAAGAACCGATGTAACCGACGGTTCGATGAAAGAGTTTATGTACGAGCTCAATCGTATTCGGAACGAGAAAGTGCCGGAGAAAGAGCTGGAAGAGGTAAAACGCTCGTTAATTGCCAGTTTCGCTCTTTCACTGGAAAATCCGCAATCCGCATTGAGCAACGCAATCGTTTCGAAGATTTATCATCTTCCGGCAAACTATTGGGACACCTATACCGACAAAATCGCGGCAATCACCGCCGATGACGTTCAGCGCGCTGCTAAGAAGTACGTTGCTGTTGATCACATGACAATTGTTGCTGTTGGTGACGGCAACAAGATCAAAGACATCCTGAAGAAATACGGCGATGTTGAAGTCTACAGCATCGATGGTCAGAAGGTCGGCAGTTAGTTATCGGCAGTTAATTAATTGAAGCAGGGCTTTGGTTTTTTCTATTTCCTGAGCCCTGCCTTACCTTTAACTCAATTCGGAACTGTAATCCTTTCAATTTTTTGTATTGATCCGAACTTATCCTGTTATAATCCACGAAACTCTCTGATCAATTCAGATCATCAGGAAAAGTCTATGAAGATCAAATATTGTCTGGCCATCGCCCTTCTTTTGTTGGTTTGCGCTCAAGTCAATGCCCAATCAGATGACAAGGGCATAAGCACTGGATATGCAGTCCTGACAAAAGCTGTCGAACTTAAAAACGCAACGGTAGGACAGGAAGTCAATCTCCGTGTAATGGCCGATATTGCAGTCGATGGAAAGGTAGTGATTTCGAAGGACGCGAGTTTGATCGGCCATATTTCAGCCGTAACTCAAAAAGGCAATGGGGCTGCGGAATCGCAGCTATCGATTGTTATAGACAAAGTCGTACAAAAAGACGGATCCGAAAAGCCGGTTCAGGGCATTATAGGCGCCGTCGCTGCCGCGCGGGATGGAATAACGACAGAAAACATGCCCAAATTGGCTGGTGGTTCGTCTAATCCCAACGGTTTATCATCATCGAATGCAGAGGGCTCTCAAGGCGGTCTTAATCACACGTCGAACAGCGCTGATCTTGGCGTTAAGGCCAAAATCAGCGGACTGCTGCTGAACTCGAATTCGCGTGGCGCTATCGGTTTTGACGGTGTTTCGATGTCGTGGCAATTGAAATCGCCTCCGCCGGAGACAATCTTTTCCACAAAAGGCAAGAACATCAAACTGGATAGAGGAACGCAGATGATGCTGAGGATGTTTTTGTCGGCGTCCTGAAGACAGGTTGAGGGCCCGTTTTTGAGGCCCTCACCAAACAGCAACCACGAATTCTTGTTACTTCAATCGAACTGAATTGAAGCCGTCAAACTGAGACATATCCGACAGAATCACCTTGTCTCCAACCTGAAGCCCATCCAGTATTTGGATATTGTTGATCGATGCGTTACCGAATTTTACCGTCACTCTTGATGCGGTGTTGCCATCATTGATTTTAAAAACGCTCAACGTGCTGTTTATCCCGGCGACTACAGGACGGCCCACATATAGAACATCGTCGAGCCGTCCGACTTGTATCGTGGCATCAACGTTAGTGCCGTCTTGAGCGCCTGCTGGAAGCTCCCCATCAAGAGGCAGATCCACTTGAAACGTTGCGCCATCTTCCCTGATCCCGTATTTACGATATACCTTTCCCCCAATTGTGCCGCCACTGACAACGGTGGCAGCAGGTTGTCCTAGTTCAACATCATTCATGGCAGCAACGGGAAGAATCACGCGAGCCTTCAGCTTTTCGCCACCATCAGATGCCAGGTATCCAAGTCCACGTACTTGAAGCTGCATCTCTCCTCTCTTTACTTCATCCACCCAAATGATGCCTTTATCGACGACAGGCAGATCTTGATCTATACCGGAGAGAACTGGAGCGGGCGTAATTGGAACGACCTGTTTTACCGAAGCATTGGTGGCCCTATTTGTCGCTCTGCCCGGTGCTGGCAGCACCAGCGTTACCACCGTAATGGTCATTAATGAAGGAAGCAGCAAGAACCGCCACTGCTTCAATGGTCTCATCACGCGGTTTGTGTCTAGAATCATATCTATCCTCTTTTCAAGCTTTCTCCGCGTTGCAAACGATGTCGTCTGATGCACAACATCCGCTAGAAAGCTTCGCTCGATTGCTTTCAAGATTGATTCGGCGTATGCGCTCGGCTCGGTGCCAAGTCCAAGAACCTGATCATCACAGGCCAGGTCCCTTTCCAAACTCAGTTGATTGCACGCGTAGCGCACCACTGGATGGAAGAAGAAGAGAGCCTTCAGGATCGACTGAAATAGTCCGGCTAAATGGTCGTTCCTTTTAACATGTGCAAATTCGTGGCGAAGTATGGATACTCTTTCATCTTCATTCGTCCACGACTTAATATCCGCGGGTAATAAAATAACCGGATTCAGCCATCCGGCCAGTCCCGGTGTTTGAATCTCGTTCGACAATCTTATCGAAACTACTCCCGTGTCCAGCGGAAAAATCTCTGGGTATGAACAGCCGAGTTCTGTCACTGATACGAGCTCTGCACGAGAACGAATCCGGTTTACCTTAATCAACGAACGCAAAATTTGAGAGTCGAAAAGATCGCTCCGGCCGCCCAGATTGCGAGCAGGACTATCCATCCCATCGACAACCATGAAAACGATGGCGCTGGCGCATTGATGTTGATTGGCGGTGTCCCGCCGAAATCTTCAAATCGTGCGGTGGGCCAGTTAATCGGAGTCGCAACTCCCTCGAAATGAAAACTCTGGGTGATTGCGCTTAGCAACGGAAGTATCGAAACCACCAGAACAGACAGTAGCCAGATCCTATATCTGACAGCAGCGCTCTTTGATCGGTCCAGCTTAATCGCCATCCAGGCAACGGAGAGAACGATCAGGATTTGCCAGCTCCAGGTGAACAGCCAATGAATCACTCGGCTGGAAACGAAAACAAGTTGGTGCAGATTACCTGTTGCGGCCATCGCTTTTCTCCTTCGTTTCCTTGCGTGATTTCGCGACCTTTTTCCTGATTTCGTCCAGGTCTTCTTTGCTCAAATCACCAGCTTCGACCAGATTGAGAACGGCAGATGCCGCCGATCCGCCAAACACTTGATCCACGAGCCTCTGCAGAAGCCGCGCTCCGGCCTTTTCTTTCGTCTCGCTGGCGCGATAAAAATAGGTCTTCCCCTCTGACCGGTGTATGAGATGTCCTTTTCGCTCTAATACTCGAATGATCGTGAGCACGCTGTTGTAATGGGGATTTCCCGGCAATCGATCCTGAATGTCTTTAACAGTAGCTTCCCCTACTTGCCAGATTACGTTCATTATCTGCAGCTCTTTGTCAGTAAACACTTCCGAAGGTTTTCTTGGCATGCCTTTAAAGTCCTGTAAACTAATTTATACGTTCATTAATTATGACATTAACGTATAAATACGTTGTAGTCAACAAAAATTTTAGAATGTTTCCGCAGAAGGAAGTTTTGGACTGACCGTTATCGACTTGAACGAAGCTATTCTCACCAGGCCTGGCGCAGCTCCCTTTGGCTTGTGAACAAATTTTCGCTCGGTATAGCGTACATCGACCTTCCCTTCTTTCTTGGCCTGACTAAAATAGGCCGCGATCTGTGCCGCCTCTACTATAGTTCTATGCGGGATGGGTTTTCGATCAGGATTGCGTACGATGACGTGCGAGCCGGGATAATCTGCTACGTGCATCCACGTGTCGGATGATCGAGCAAGTTTAAACGTCAGGTTATCATTATCTTTGCTGGCGCGGCCAACCCATATCTCGTAGTGATCAGATGACAGGAACGTTCTGACGCCAGAGACTTTTTCTGAGGATTCTTTTCGCTTCGGGGCGGATTTTGACGATTTCGGTTTTCCAGTAATAGCGTCGCTGACGCGCGATAAATCTTCCTCCGAAGAAGCATCCGTTGCCATAGCTAATAACGAACTGAGCCTCTGCTTTTCCCTATCAATAACAGCCAGTCTCTTTTCGATTTCCTGACGACCGCGTCGAGATTTTTGATAGAGCTTGAAATAGTGCTCGGCGCCTGCTTGAGGCGTTAAATTCGATTCCAGTGGAATATCAATGGTTTTTTGCTCCGGGTCGTAAAGGTCTACGACTTTGGCGACGTCTCCGACACGCTGAATGTTGGCTAAGTTGGCAAGAAGCAACTCTCCATATTTTTTCAATTCGTCTTCGTTTCCCAGATTTTTCAAATCAGATTGCAGATTCGACTCGAGATTCTTTAGCTTGTTTAATCGAGCATTGAGTTTCGCCTTGACTGCGTTGACTTGTGATGAAAGCTCAGCGGCTTCTGCTTTTCGTTCATAATAAAATTGCGCTGCTTTACTGATGTCTGAAAATCGCTGAGCGTACTGGCCCTCCCTGCTCTTCAATATAATTGATGAGAGTGTTTGCGACTTGTTGAAATCAGAATAGACAATTGGCTGAGCAGCCTGGTGCCAAACCTCTGAAAATATTTCTCTGATGACTTTTGCCACTGGCTCGTGCTGGACGCGATAACGGAGTTCTTCGTTGAGTAGCGGACCGAAACCAGGCACACCGTCCAGCGATTCTAACTCCGCATTAGAAAAATGCTCAATCGAAATGGTTGATTCGATTGGATTGATTTGCATTCCCAAGCTGGAAACAAGAGATTCGTCCTTTTTATAGCGCAGCTTTTCGATCAGACGACGATTTCCGTCAAGCAAGGAGAGATTCGCCGAACGGCCAGTTAGCTCCACCAATAGAAAGAATCTCCTGGTCTCCCCTGACGGGTCATAGTTTGATAGTTCGATCTCAATAATTCTTTCCTCTTGAGGCTTTTGTAAGCCAATTACCGATGCTCCGCCTAAATGCTTTCTCAAGACCAGCGCGAACTGCGGCGAAACACTGTCAGGCTTTTCCAGAGATTTAATCGATCTATTCGTCAAATAAACGTGCGGATCGTCAGGACGCGCTGAAATTAAAAGGAGTCTTCCGTCCTCCAAATGGAAATCGAAAGCGAGGTCAGTGACGCTAAGCTGAAAAATCTTTCCCAGCCGCTTTCCAGCCAGTTCGCGTCTCAATTCTTCGTAAACGGCCTGAACAATAAAATTCTCCATCCGGCTTAATATAGCAAACTAATAGAAGCGTACACACGTTGAGCGGTTGAAGGAGTGAACGCGCTTCGCTATTCTTGATTTATGGAACAGTGGACATACCTTGTATTGGATCTGAAACGTTTGAGGCGGCATACAGACAAAGACGTCGGCAAAAGCGTTCTGACCGGCGCGCCATCGCCTGAAGATGTTCAGGATTGTCTTCAGGTTCTGGGCGCTGACGGATGGGAGTTAGTTCAAGTATTTCAGAACGCATATATGGGCGAGCCGCATTTCTATTTCAAACGACGAATCGACCGCGATTCGCGAACCACAATCACTGATAACTGATCTCTTCGCCTCGCAAATGACGGAACTTGACGCTATCACTCAAATGCTGCCTGGTCGGTTAAAGCCGCGGGACAACATCCAGATCGATTCGAATCTTCGCCAAGCGGCGGTGGCTTTGATTCTGCGCAACCATGCAGATTTGGCAGAGATTTTGATGATCAAACGCGCTCCAAATCCAAACGATTATTGGTCCGGACATCTGGCACTGCCCGGAGGTCGCAAACAAGCAGACGACAAGGATCTTCTGAACACTGCAACCAGAGAGACTTTCGAGGAAGTCGGAATAAATCTTGCCGATGGCGGAAAGGTGCTGGGACGACTGGATATTATCACGCCTCGCAGCCAACGCGTTCCGACCATCTCTGTTACTCCCTTTGTTGCGATAGCTCCTCCTGAATATCACTCATTCAGTGATCAAGTCGAAGAGCGGGAATTAAATATCAATCACGAGGTGGCGGCCGCATTCTGGATCCCCGTGCGCTTCCTTAAAAAGGAAGGCCGCTCTGATACTGTCAGTCATATCGTTGAAGATCACAAATACGAATGGATGGCTTACCCTTCAGTTTATGGTCCGATATGGGGATTGACAGAACGGATACTGACTCAGTTCCTGTCGTTGGTCGATTGAGCTATAGAGGATCGCTCAATGTAGTCCCGCAGATGTCTTCAAGAATATTTATCGGTGCCTTCGCCACGTTGACCAGAGATTCCCGGGCCACAATGAATGTCTGCTCTAACGCAAACTGCCCCGACAATACTGAATGACTAACCATATCGGTGAAGACCAACCAGCACGATCCCGGAGGGAATTCGGTTCTTACCTTCGGGCAAGCCTCCTGAAATCGCTGATTCTCTTTCAGGAAATCATGAAACTTGAGCATGAATTGATCGTAAGGCGAGCGCTTTCCCGCTGTGATTCCCACCGTCCGGGATAGAGATAAAACGTTTTTGCGCAATGATGATTTTGACCATCGAGCGATTTTCATCAGACCAGCTTCCATTGCGAACTCGTATGCCAGCACGTCAAAACTATCGGACGTCTGCCAGACTCTCGACTTAGTCGGGTTGATGTTAGTGAAGAATCGCAATATGCGATTTCCGTTAGTAGGCCGGCCGGGAAACGCATCAACATGCAGCAAATCATTGCGCGAATGAAGTGACAGGTTGCGCCCTTCTTCCTCCTGCGGCCTGAAACTGGTGTAATCCAATTGCCAGTGTGCAGCATATCGCGGCATTATCGTCTTCAATAGCTGCGTTACGGTCTCACAATAATTCTTCATTATTGCGCGCAAACGCTCGCGCTCGCTGTCAGATGCAACACCGGTGATTTTGTCGATGTTCGGCTTGTAGGCAATGTTCTTGTGATATGACGCGTCCTGCTGTCGCTGACTCAGCAAAAAATCCGTGTCCTCTGATTTGAGATCGAACGGACAACGCGGGAAAAATAGAACGTCGCCCGACTCAAGCTTTCGATAATAAGAATCATCTAACGCTTTCGTCGCGTTCTTAACTTCTACAAGCTGCATCCAGACCTCTCGCAATGCAAAGTCACGCCGGACTATTATTGCACAATTTCAAACGTGACCCACTGCGAGACCTTCTTGCGTTTTTGTTTTATCAGCTCGTCGGTAACGACGACCTGCAAAACGTACTCGCCCGGTTTAAGATCAGCCCCCAGTTTCATCGCCCCGACAGTTTTGATCTGCTTCAGGTCTGTAGCATCCCCGGGATTGAGTGGGACAGGTTTGTCCGAATAAACCAGTTTGTCGTCCTTGAAAAGCCTTGTTTCAACCATCAATTTCGGATTCTTGCCAGATTGATCCAGGACAGGATTATAAATGGTGTAGGTATAATCCAAGGTCGTACCCGGTTTCAATTTTCTTACTGCGGCTCCAGCTTGAGCTTCATTCGGATCCTCAGCTGACTGCGATCCGGCAGCGACAATGCCTGATATAGCCAGGCGTCCGTTTCTGACATTCGGCACAAGGACGAATTGCGAAGCTGACCCGGTTCGCTGGGAAGCAACGTCGCGCACGGCGACTCTTAACTGGTAACCACCTGGCCGTTTCAGTGGAAGGTTGCTGGTAATCAGCAAACCGTCTCGCATTATCTTCTCATACATCTGACCTTTGGCTACGATGGTCTGCGTTGACCCGAGCTGATCAACAATGTTCCCATTGTCGCCAAAAGTAACAGCAACCACATCGATTGTTGCCTTATGCCCTCCATCAGGCTCGTCTGTGAATGTTAATGCGCGCGAATCGATGTGCGCCAGTATGTTCACTTCGGGTTTAGAGGCCGGATCGCTGCCTACGATTCCGGTCACCTTTATCGGAATGTCGCTGGAGCCAAACGGCGTTGTCAGAGCAGAGGATAACTGGTCATTCCTGGTATTCCTTGCAGGCTTCGACTCTTCGTCAGAAATGCCAAGAAATCCACTTCTGGTTCGAACGACCAAATTGGGTCTTGTTACCCTTACCTTCCAGGTGTGGAAACGGAATCCACCCTGGTGGTCAAAGGTTCCTTCTTCGGGTTGATATGCTATAAGGTAATAACCGCTCTGATCGTTAACGATTTTCCTGACTCCAGCGGTCAAATCGTTAGAATCGTGAAAGAAGAGTCCTCCGGTCTGTTTCGCAAGAATGTCCAATCCACCTTGCGAACTGAAGTAAGTCATATGAATCGTTCCAATGTCCGCTGGGGGGCGAGCGCCTTGCGCAGCAGCGCCATATACAGTTCCATTCGCAGCCGAAAATGTGGGGCCGAGTAAAACTGGCAGACCTCTCGGATCCAGCGTGTTTATGACCACTGAAGCCTGATTCGCCAGCGTCACCAGTTTATAGATCTGTTGCTTTATTACCGGGTTTTCAAAATCGAATCTTAATCCTTGAGAGACCAGCAATACAGACTTGCGTCCGGGCAAGTTGCGCATACCGCTGATTATGTATCCCAGCGACGAAAGAGTGCTGCCATTGAAATAGACTTGCCCAAAATCGTTGAACTCGCATTCTTCCTGACGGGCACCGCCGCAGTCTGAGTCGTCTTGAAATGTAGAGCTGCTTGGGCCCTCGTAGATTCGGTCTACTGCCGCCAGCAATTCCTGCTTGTTTGAGGTGAACTGCTGCATAGCCCCACCAATACGCCGGGTTCGAATAATAGCAACCAGGTCGCCGGGTTCCATCTGTTCGTTAATGAAAGTCCTGATCGCCTTTTGAACGTAAAGCACGTTATCAACCGACAGACTCTCTCTGGTAAAGTCATTGAGGACAATCGCAATCGTTCTTTTTACCTGCTCTCTTTTCAATCCGGTAACGCCGATCGGCGCAGCAACATCGTTGTTGTTGTTTTTGTCATTGCCTTTCGTCGTTTTAATTGGCTCAGCCTTTTCGGGCTGGGTAACGATATAAGAAAAGTTCGTGATCTTCTGGGGCTTACCATCCTGGAGAATTTCAAAGTCCTCTGGCTTCAGATCAGTAATGTGTTTGCCGTTCTTATCTGTCACGACGGCGTCAATCTGCACAAGAGTTGTGCTGAGCTTGACGACATCCTCTTCGCCTTGTTTCTGTTTTTGATCGTTGGTTGATTGCTGGCCGAACGAATAGATTACAATCGTGAGCACAAATACAAGAACAATTACAATTTTATTTCGCATAGAATTTCCCGAAATCTTTCCCCAGGCCATTTAAATTTTTGCGAGCCTTATCGATCCTAAAAATGGAATACCGAAATTGCGAGCGATAGAAAAACTCAGTAGCTGGTTGTAATAATACTAAATGCTCATTTCAAAAGGCAATCGTTTTGTGGCGCCCTTGAACCGGCATGTGGATTGCTTGACCTGTCCTGCACAGTGGCGAACACTGTGAATATTCAGAAGGCGAGTTAGTACTATGACCAATCAGCAACTCGATCATTTCCGATCTATATTGGAAAAACAACGCAACGACATTAACAGGCAGATTAACGACGAAGAAGAGCGCGCAAAGGAAAATACCGCCAGCGCAAGCGATGTTGCCGAAATATCAGCCCAGATGATCGATACTGATACCGCATTGTCCATCGGTCAAAACCTTACCAATCAATATAACGCTATAGAGGAAGCGCTGGCTCGGATCGACCGTGGAACTTACGGAAAATGTCAGGAATGCGGCAAAGACATTTCAATAAAGCGTTTGGAAGCACTGCCGACCGCTACAACCTGCACTGAAGACGCTGCAAGAGCGGAAGAGGAGATGGAAGAACCTGCAACACTTTAATTCTCTTTTCTAATTCGCCGGTCTACCTTGCAGCGGCATTCGACCGGCTCGGATTCCCCGAGCAAGAAAATAGATCGGCGTGGCAGCCAAGCCGGTGGCGACGGTCGATTCGATCGGGCTGAAAAATATGTGATAAAGAACGTGCTGGAACCCACTGTATCCGAAATGAAGTGAATTCTCGGCATAGATCGTATGCATCGGATGCAAATAATTTATAGCGACCAGTAACGCCACCACTTCAAAACCGACCAGGCAGCATAGCCCGGTTAATGTCCACAGACTTCCATATTTTCCGAAATCGTGATGGACAATTCTAAATGGCAGAATCACCATCAGAACCAGTTGGAATCCCCACAAGCTTATGAACTCGGTAATCTTGGGCGGGACTCCTGAAATCTCCAGAACAAAGCGAGTCAACGGCAGCGCGCAAAGAATCAGCAATTCCCATCGAATGAAACGGATATTCCTGGCTAGTGGCGTCATCGCGTCCCCTTTTACCGATCAAATATACCAGAGAGTATACAACTGCGGGCTGACACCTGCCTGTCAGCATGAATATAACAAAGAAACGAAGAATTTGTTGGATCGGCAAGTCCAGGATCGCGAGAAGCTATTCGATGGCCACAATCCACAGCAGAGTGTGACACCTGTTGGCCAGGATTCAACTGTCACGCATTGGGTGTCACACCTCTATTTAAAGAAAACGAAGGACTTACATTCTACTGTGACGCTGTGACATCAGTTGGCCAAACTTGGGGTTTTGTAACACAACGTGCCATATTGTGCTACGCGCAAAAAGCAACCGCATAAGTTGGCAGATAAAAATCACCCCGGTTGTGTTATCGTTTTGGTTAGCAGCCGAGAAAATGGAGCGTGAAATATGTCGGTGACATTGAGGATCGACGGTGAGATCGATACGCCACTGAATCTTGAATATCTGGATTTGATTGCCAGAACCGATCAAAAGGAAATCTCGCTATCAGGACGTCCAGCGACAGGGATTCCGGTCGCCAGTCTCTTTGAACAGGTCGGAGTCAAACCATCCGCAACGCATGTCACTTTGCATGCGGAACATGACGATTTTGCCGCCAGCATTCCGATCGCCGCAGTTGCGGAAGCGGCAGTGATTTTCCAAATTCACGGAGTCCCAATCGAGATCAGCAAAGGCGGACCATTTCGATTTTTTATTCCAGACGCAGCCGAATGCGCTATCGGCGAGGTCGACGAATGCGCCAATGTCAAATACCTGGATCGAATAGAGTTAACCGTCGGACCCGGCAAAGATACCAGACCCAGAACCAAGAAAGAGCATACCGACCTTCATCAAGCCTGAAATCGTGACGTGGACTTTAGTCCGCGCAAAACATAGAATTACCAATGTCAGAGGTAAGCGTTGTTTTAAGTAGATGAGATAGTTTGTTCCCTTTAACCTTGAACGCTGAATGACTTGCGCGGACTAAAGTCCACGCCACGATAAACATGACCGCAATTGACAGAAGAAAAGCCGCAGTAACCAATATCGGTGGCGTACGTGTTGGTGGAAATCACCCGATTGTCGTTCAATCGATGACAAACACTGATACAGCAGATGTCGCGGCGACGGTAAAGCAAACGGCTGCGCTCGCGCGAGCCGGATCTGAACTCGTTCGCGTTACAGTAAATACAAAAGAGTCCGCTGCCGCAGTACCTGAAATCGTTAGTCGTTTGCATGACTTGGGCATCAGCACTCCCATAATTGGCGATTTCCATTACAACGGTCATATTCTGCTGACGGAATACAAAGACTGTGCAAAGGCTCTGGCAAAATATCGAATCAATCCCGGAAACGTCGGAGTGGGCCAACGTCACGACGACAACTTTCGGCGGATGATCGATGTTGCCATTGAAAACGACAAGCCCGTCAGAATCGGCGTCAACTGGGGATCGCTCGACCAGGCATTGCTCGCGCGGCTGATGGATGAGAACGCTCGATTGCCCGAGCCGCGCGATGCTCGGTCCGTAATGATCGATGCAATTATTCTCAGCGCTCTGGAATCCGCTCAAATGGCTAAAGAGTATGGACTGGGCCACGATAAAATTATTCTGAGCGCAAAAGTCAGTGGTGTTCAGGACCTGATCGATGTTTATCGATTGCTGGCCGAGAAATGCGATTATCCGCTGCACCTCGGCCTCACCGAAGCAGGAATGGGAGCAAAAGGTATCGTAGCCAGCACGGCAGCTTTATCGGTGTTACTACAGGAAGGCATCGGGGATACGATTCGAGTTTCGCTGACACCCGCGCCGAATGGAGACAGAACTGAAGAAGTT
The DNA here is from genome assembly GCA_035652355.1 of Blastocatellia bacterium. Lineage (GTDB taxonomy): Bacteria > Acidobacteriota > Blastocatellia > DASRDY01 > DASRDY01 > DASRDY01. Next base: position 19,894 of record DASRDY010000225.1, on the reverse strand, counting down.
CTGGTCGCGCAGCAGATCCTTCAATCAATGGGACTGCGAAGCTTTCTGCCACAGGTAACCGCTTGTCCGGGATGCGGGCGTACAACTTCGACTCTGTTCCAGGAAATGGCAGCGGACATTCAGACTTATTTGCGAGACCAAATGCCGGAATGGCGCAACCACTATAAAGGCGTTGAGGAATTGAAAGTCGCCGTCATGGGTTGTGTCGTGAACGGACCTGGCGAATCAAAACACGCAAACATCGGCATCTCTTTGCCCGGCACCGGCGAAGAACCGCGCGCACCGGTGTATGTTGACGGAAGACTATTTACTACCTTGAAGGGACCGCAAATCGCGGCTGATTTTAATGCAATTTTGACGGAATACGTCGAATCGCATTACAGTCCCAGGTGATAGTAAGCCGACTCTCAAAAATTGTTATTATCAACGGCTTTGCTTTGGAAACCACGGAATCGTATAATATTTGACAGCTCTGAGTTTGTCATTTCACAAATTCCAGTAGCTAAAACTTCCCCAGTAAGGTTTGTGTCAAAGCTGTCGCAAGATCGAGAGCTTTGTCTTTCCTGCGGATTCGTAAAAACAGCAGCCTGTAAGAAAAACGACATGCGAGCTCTCGGATGCTGCGTGGTTCACAGAGTTATCACCATTGGTGATCTAACGGCTGTTTAGGCGAATCAAACAAAGACTTCATTATGATTATCGCTGTTGAGTGAAAATCCCACTGCAGTGATCGCGAATTCTGTTACAGGATCTGTCCCCCTGGGCACGGATCGAAAGGCTTTTACTCGATGGCAGAGCAATCCGCCCAACAAATGACCTATGACTGTCTGGCCGGAGGCGGTGAGATGGGCGCATTGATGCGCTCCAAAGACTGGTCGCAAACGCCATTCGGTCCGGTGGAAACGTGGCCGCAGAGCCTGAGAACGGCGATCAGTCTGATGCTCCATTCGCGGTTTGCGATGGTGATCGCCTGGGGGCCGGAATTTCGTTTCTTTTACAATGATCGCTACCGGATCATTCTTGGAGCAAGCAAACATCCAGGCGCGCTGGGCGCACCGGCAAAGGAAATTTTCCCCGAGGCGTGGCCGCAAATCGGTCCCCTCTTTGAAAGCACCAGAAGAGGCGAAGCTGTCGGAATGGACGATTTGCTGATTCCGCTGGATCGATACGGTTATCTGGAAAATTGTTATTTCTCAATCTCATACAGCCCCATTCGCGACGAATCCGGCGGAATAGGCGGCATGCTTGCTGTTGTTGCTGAAACTACGGAAAGAGTCCAGGGTGAACGCAGATTAAAAACCCTTCGCGACCTTTCACGCAGGGCGGCAGACGCTACAACGCCAGAAGAGGCTTGTATAAATGCTGCTGAAAAGCTGGCGGAAAACCCAATCGATGTACCATTCGCGCTGCTTTATCTTCTCAGCAAGGACGGCAAGACTACCAGATTGCAATCTGCTTCAGGGCTTGAGGCCGGAACGGCTGCGAGCCCAGAGACGGTTCTTCTGGAAGACGCGAACACAGCAGGCTGGCCGCTGGCATTCGTGGCAAATTCCGGGTCTGCTCAAATCATAACCGATCTGCAGGAACGATTTGGACCGCTGCCGGGCGGACCATATCCGGAAAAGGCTCATAGCGCATTAGTAATGCCTTTGATTCGACCGGGACAAGTGCATCCCGATGCAATACTCGTATTTGGAATCAGCCCGCGGCGAGCGCTTGAGGATCAATATCGAGCTTTCTTCGAGCTCGCCGGCGATCACATATTAACCGCAATTCGCAATGCTATTGCCTATCAGGAAGAGCGCGAGAAAGCCGAGCAGTTGGCCGAACTTGATCGCGCCAAAACAGTCTTTTTCAGTAATGTCAGCCACGAGTTTCGCACGCCTTTGACGCTGATGCTGGGACCGTTGGAAGACATGCTTGCGCGTGACAGTAACAGGCTGCCTTCAGACGATGTGGAACAATTGAGCCTGGTACATCGCAACAGCTTGAGATTGCTGAAACTGGTCAATGCCCTTCTGGATTTTTCTCGAATCGAGTCCGGGCGGATAGAGGCGACCTATGAACCCGTCGAACTGGCATCGTATACAACGGAATTGGCCAGCGTTTTTCGCTCTGCGGTTGAAAGAGCGGGATTACAGCTTATCGTCGATTGCCCACCGTTGCCCGAAAAGATTTATATAGATAAAGAGATGTGGGAGAAGATAGTTCTTAATCTTCTCTCAAACGCTTTTAAATTCACTTTTGATGGCGCGATAACGGTTCGGCTCTCCTGGGCCGTAGATCACATCGAGCTGGAGGTGAAAGACACTGGCACCGGCATCCCCGAACAAGAGTTACCCAACCTGTTCAAACGTTTCCATCGGGTGCGAGGCGCCAGATCACGATCGTACGAGGGTTCGGGCATAGGGCTGGCTCTTGTCCAGGAACTGGTGCGTTTGCACGGAGGAACGATCAGCGTTGCCAGTGGTGTTGACTCCGGGACGACGTTCACGGTTTCGATCCCGTCCGGGAGCGGCCATCTGGCCAAAGATCGTATTCTGGCGGAACGGAAAATGAGCCGCACCGGTATCAATGTAAACGCGTATGTCGAAGAAGCGCTGCGCTGGCTGCCCGATAGCGAAACTGAAAGTCACGACATTTCTGACGATATTCAGTTCGAAGATGCGCAATCTGACACGGGCAATGACTTTTCTTTACTACCCGCACGAGGTTCTGACAGGCCGCTGGTTCTGCTTGCTGATGACAACGCAGACATGCGGCAGTACGTCAAACGTTTGCTCGAACCGATCTATCGAATCGAGGCGGTTGCTGATGGCGCAGAGGCGCTCTCGTTCGCGCGACAACAAAAGCCAGATCTTATTCTCAGCGATGTAATGATGCCGAAACTAGACGGATTCGAGTTATTGAGAGGGCTGCGCGCAGACCTTGCGACTCAAAACGTGCCGGTAATCATGCTCTCAGCGCGAGCAGGTGAAGAATCGCGAGTTGAAGGATTGCAGGCCGGCGCAGACGATTATCTTGTTAAGCCGTTTTCCGCCCGCGAGCTTTTGGCCAGAGTTAAAGCGCATGTAGATTTGAATTTAATGCGACAGGAAGCGCGACGACAGGCGACATTTCTCGCCCAGGCCAGCGAGACATTTATCGAATCGCTGGATTACGAGACGACATTAAAGAGCCTGGCCAGGATTGCCGTGCAGCATCTGGCGGATTGGTGTGTCATCGATATTGTCGATGAAAAGGGCGAACTCCGTCGCGTTGCCGCAGCCCACCGCGACTCGGCAAAAGAGCAGCTACTGATCGAGTTGCAGCAGCAATTCCCTCCGGATTGGAACTCGACCCAACCGAGTCCACGAGTCGTGCGCACCGGCAGGTCGGAACTGGTTGAGGAAATGACCGATGCCTTGATTTCCCGGCGCGCAAAAAACAACCACCATAAAGAGCTGCTTAAGAAGATCGGATTAACATCATACATGGCAGTTGCCCTGACTGCGCGTGGAAACAAACTTGGCGCAATCAATCTATGTTTGTCAGACGACAACAGACGGTATAGCCAGGACGATCTCAAGCTGGCCGAAGAGATTGGACGCCGAGCCGCTATTGCGATAGACAACGCCCGGCTTTATTACGTGGCGCAGGATGCGAATCGAATTAAGGATGAATTTCTCGCAACTGTTTCTCACGAACTTCGAACTCCGCTGAGCGCCGTGCTTGGTTGGTCGCGATTGCTGAAGACAGGGAAACTCGACGCTAAAGGATCCGAGCAGGCAGTTGAGGCTATCGAGCGTAATGCGAGGGCGCAGGTTCAGTTGATTGAAGATCTCCTGGACATCTCTCGAATCATCAGCGGCAAGCTTCGACTGGATGTTCGAGCGGTAGACATGGTTGATGTCATCAGGGCGGCAATCGATGCAGTGCGTCCAGCGGCCGACGCAAAAAATATTCACATTCAGTCGGGACTCAATCAATGGTCTGACGACATAGTCCTGGGCGATCCGTCGCGCCTCCAGCAAGTGGTGTGGAACCTTCTTTCAAATGCGATTAAGTTCACGCCCATGGATGGTCAGGTGCAGATTACGCTGGCAAGAATCAACTCACATTTAGAGATCAAAGTCAGTGATACCGGACAGGGCATCAACCCTGAGTTTTTACCGCATATATTTGAACGGTTTCGTCAGGCAGATTCGTCCACTACAAGACAACACGGCGGACTGGGACTTGGCTTGGCAATTGTCAGGCACCTGGTCGAGATGCACGGAGGCGAAATTCGGGTGAACAGTGCAGGTGAGGGTAAGGGAGCCACGTTTACCGTCAGCCTGCCCATATCGATTGCCCGTGATTTTAGTTTGGGTAAACGGGCGGACGAATCAGACTCAAATGAATCGTTAAATATCGAAGGCATCTTTGTAAAATCGGCGCTCGAAGGTTTGCAGATACTCGTTGTCGACGATGAAAAGGACGCAAGAGATTTTCTAACAACAATGCTCTCTCAATACGGTGCTACGGTAAGAGCTGCGGGCTCAGCAGCCGAGGCCTTCGAAATACTGCAGGGGATGTCGCGGGAAAAGCTACCAGATGTCCTTGTCAGCGATATTGGGATGCCAGCCGAGGACGGCTATTCCCTGATTCGTAGACTGCGGATGCTCTCACCGGAAGAAGGCGGACAGATCAAGGCAATTGCGCTGACTGCTTATGCCAGGCTTGAGGATAGAATGCGCGCTTTGGCTGCTGGATTCCAGATGCACGTTGCAAAGCCGGTCGATGCCAGCGAGCTCACAATGGTCATTGTCAGTCTAACCGGACGAATGGCCAGCTCCGACAGGTACGGGGATCGCATTATCTGATGCGATCCTCACATTGACTTTATAACCAGCGCTTCATCGATCGCGTTTCGCAGGCTTTCAGTTGAACCAACGTGATAGAAATGCCGGCTCACTTTAATTTCCAAGCCGTTCCAATATTTTTCAATATGGCCATTTTTTCGATACCGGTTCTCGAGCCACATTGAGAGTGCGAATCCACAGGGCAATTGTCTGGCTTGTTCGGCTAGCTCGATAGCCTGATCTTCGCTCCACCAATTGTAATAATCGGTGTGGCGCCCAATGTAAGGCGGATCGAGATAAACGAAATCATCTGGTTTCGCTTCGGCCAGAATATCTCTCCAATCTGCGACGATGAACTCCCACTGCTTATCGCGCATCTGTTGCGTTACCCAGGCGATTTGATTAACGATCTTTGTGATATAGCTCTGTGTAAAACGATTCGGCTTTTTACAGAAGGGAACGTTGAATTCACCCCGGCGGTTGAATCGCATTACCCCGTTAAAACACGATCTATTCAGGAAGATAAAATCGAGAGGTGAACCGCCAGTGTTGAAACGCTTACGAAGTTCGTAATAGTGATATTCGCCGCGCTCAGATAACTTCTTCCCTTCTTTGGCAAGATAGCGCCCAACTTTTTCGCGCGTAATATCCCCACTCTGAATAGATTTATAAAAACGGATGATGTGATTATTGGTATCTGCCAGCAACGCCTTTGGGGGAGCAAGATTGAAAGCGACAACGCCAGAGCCAAGGAATGGCTCGATCCATCGACCGCCGTCAGACTTCCATTTGATGCCGCTCAGGATGAACGGGACCAGCTTCGTCTTTATACCCTGGCACTTGATTGGTGGAACCTTTGCCAGTGCTATCTTGAGCGGAAGATCAGACATCGAAGAAGAGTATCACTGCTCTGGCTATGAAACTACGCTGAGAGCGTCCAGCAGCACGCCTTTCTCCAGATGCTTTTCGTGCGTAGCGAATCTCGCGGCGTGCGGATCGTGCGTAACCATAACAATAGTCTTGTTCAGTTTCTTATTCAAGGTAGAGAGAATGTTCAGCACTTCTTCTCCTGACCTGGCGTCAAGATTTCCCGTCGGTTCGTCAGCAAGAATGAAATCCGGATCGACGACAATCGCCCGCGCAATGGCTACGCGTTGTTCCTGTCCACCTGATAACTGCTTTGGGCGATGGTGCATTCTGTCAGTCAGTCCAACCAGTTCAAGCGCGGTTTCGACATTTCGTTTTCTTTCGCTCTTTGAGAGATTGGTCAATAGCAGTGGCAATTCCACATTTTCGAAGGCCGTCAAAACCGGAATCAAATTGAATGTCTGGAAGATATAACCGACATGTGCATTGCGCCACTTTGCCAACTCGCTTTCACCTAGTGTCGCCAAATCGGTGCCCATTACATTCAATTGACCTTCAGTGGGTCTATCGATGCCTGCAAGAAGATTCAGCAATGTCGATTTGCCCGATCCGGACGGACCCATTAACGCGAGGAAGTCTTCTTTTTGAATATCGAGGCTTACTCCGTCCAACGCAACAACTTCGAATCCGTCTCTGACAAATTTCTTGCTCAAGTTTCGAATCTTCACCATTGTTTCCGACATATAAACCTCATCGAACCAAGAATTCACCACAGAGGCACAGAGGCACAGAGAAAAATCAAAGCTCTCCGTCCCTGTGGCCTCTGCAGTTCAAATTAAATCGCCTATCCCGTAACTGTTACTCGGTCGCCGTCGCGCAATTTGTCCGCGCCGGTTGTGACAACTGACTCTCCACCGCTCAGTCCTTCTAAAACCTGAAAGTAGTCTCCCGATGTGTCACCCTTACGGATCACGCGCTGTTCAACTCTGCCACGTTTGATCACGAATACGAAATCGCTGTCGCCTTTGTGAACTACGGCCGACTGCGGAACAAGCACGCGACTGTTAGCCGTTTTCGAATCTCCCGTTGGAGCATCAGCCAGAAAATTGACTCTGGCGTTCATCTCCGGACGAAGCTGCTCGTTTGGGTTTTCGACTTTAACCTTGATCTGCACTGTCGCCTTTGCGCGATTGGCTTCCGGGGCGATCTCAGCAATAAATCCTGAATACTTCAGGTTTGGAAATGCTTCTGGAACGATCTCTGCTCGCTGGTTGAGCTTCAACTTGGCAAAGTCGGTTTGACTAATATCAAGCTCAATTTGAAGGTCGTTCAAATCAGCCAGCGAAACCACCGACGTGCGCGCACCGGAGTCGCCGAACGAGCTGGGGCTGACCATCACACCTCGTTCGACTATTCGCTGCAATATCGTTCCTGATACGGGAGCCTTTATCTCTGTCGCGTCAAGCTGCGTCTGCGCGTAATCGACGGCGGCTTTCAGTTGGTTGACCTGCGCTGCCGCGGCGTTGATCTCTTCGACTCGTGGTCCAATGTCAGTCAGCGTGCTCGATTGTTTTGCTGATTCAAGTTGCGCTCTGGCCGTGTCACGAGCGGCAAGGGCTTTGTCGTAATCCGCCTTCGGCGAAACGCCAGCGTTATAGAGCTTTTCGATACGTTCGAAATCGGCTTCGGTGCTCTTTACGTTTGCTTCTGCCTGGGAGACCGCCGCCTTATCGCGCATCTTCTCCTGCGGTCGTGATCCTGCGCGAAGCTCTTCCAGACGGGCCTGCGCAGATGCGAGATTGGCCTTTGCCTGATTAACCTGAGCGCGATATTCATCGTCTTCCAGGCGAACCAGAACCTGACCTTCTTTTACTTTGTCCCCTTTTTCGACGCCGATCCATTTGACGCGTCCCATCACCTTCGCACCTACATCGATCTTGTGATGAGCGACAACATAGCCGGACACAGTAAGAACAGTTTGGCCGACCGGCGCTCCATTTGATGTTTCAACCTTTACTTCGGCTGCAGAGACACTCTTAGCTGAAGACGAAAGGAAGAAATAGCCCGCTGCTATAAGCACCAAGATGGTGGAAACCAGCAAAAACAGCTTCTTCGGAGCTTTTTTACTGGGACCTTTAACGGGAACTGGAGCGCGGTCGATCTTTAGACTCTTCAACCGCTCGTCCAGAGATTTTTCTTCAGCACTCATAAATTACGATCTCAATGCATCGACGATCTTAAATCTTGCTGCCTGTACAGATGGCAGCACCGATCCGAACAATCCTACAGCGATACCGAACACAAACGCTATGGCGATCAGCCAGGGCGTAACCCGAAAGTTGAACGCTACCTCGCTAAAAGTAGTATTGTTCGATGTGCCCGCCGAGACAAAATTAAGCGGTAGCGACAATAATACTCCGATTGCCACACCAATCACGGCAATAACAAGGGCCTCGAGGACAAAACTGGTTAATATGCTTGCCCGCCCGAAGCCGAGCACGCGCAGAGTGCCGATCTCTCTCGTTCTTTGCGCAACGGCCGCATACATGGTGTTCATTCCCGCAAAACCCGCGCCGATCGACATAATGATCGCGATAAACGCCGCGAGGATCTTCAGTGACAGTGTAGTCGGACCTTGCTGCTCCAGATAGAAATCCTGCTCGGCCTCGGCTTTTAACTGCAACTGTGGATCATTGGTTATTCGTTTCGCCAGCGCCGCAAGAGCGTTGCTGTCTTTTGCTCGTATTAAAACCGAAGAGTACGATTCGCGATTCAATGCATTTCGAAGCGAATTCACATCAGCCCAAATCTCAGATTCAAATGTTTTGCCGCCTGCTTCGAAAATTCCGACGATCGAGTATTCGGTTGAACCGACCTTGAACTTGTCGCCGATATCAAGACCCTGAAATCGGTCTGACATTCGCTTGGAAACTACGGCCTCTGCCAGTCCATATTTCAGCATTCTGCCTTGAACCAGATTGAATCCGGTCCTCAACGCAGAAGACATCGGCGTGACTCCGCGAATCGTGACGTTGCCCCCCTGAGTCTCACCCTTATGTGCCTTATAAATCACGGTGACGATCTCCGGCGCAACTTTAGGCTGATCGCCGTCTCTGCCAATCCCATCAAGGAATTGAAGATTGTTCAGGTTTTCGCGCGTTACGTCGCTGTTCAGCTCCGCTGTGCTACCGTTGCGCAACACCAGCAGATTAAGCGGCTCGCCGCTCGTCTCAAGTGTCAGATCAATTCCTTTTGCGAGAGCCATCACCATCAGGAAAACCGCAATCGTAATCCCCAGCGACAGCGCTGTCGCGATTGTGGTTCCCTTTCGAACGACCAGATTACGGAAGTTATATTTCAGTGGTAGCGGCATTATTCAACCCTCCGCAATGCTTCCGCTATTGTCAGACCTGAAACACGCAAAGCCGAATAAGTTACACTGAGCACGCCAATCAGCACTGCTGTTACAAACGACAGAAGAACGGTCTCGTTCGTAGGAACGAACGATTGCATAAATGGGATCATCGCGCTGAAGTCTTTCGCGTGATAAAGTAACACGGCGCCACCGATTCCCAATGCCGAGCCGGTGATGGCCAGCAGAAGCGATTCCCCAATAAACAACCAGGTGATTGCTCCACGCTGGAAACCCAGGGCCTTCAACGTCCCGACTTCCTTGGTTCTTTCTCGCACGCTCATAGACATGCTGTTTGCGACGACCAGCATCAACGAAAAAATGATCGCGCCAATAATCGCATATATGAACGTTTGAAAGTTCCCCATCATCGACTGAAAACTGATTGCAAACTCCCTCTCGCTTTCTGTCTTAGTTGGCGCGTCGCTGTTGACGAACATTGCGTCAACGGCTCTCGGGATTCGCGTGGTGTCATCGATGGAATTCGCTACTATGCCAAACGTGCTTACCTTGTCCTTGAAAAATGGCGACTCCATCTCGTTGACATATTCGTAATGAAAGAACATGACCTTTTCGTCGCCGCTGGAATAGATGCCTCGGATTATGAATTCAGGCGAGACCCGATAGATCGGACTTCTCAAGGTGACGCGATCGCCGATCTTCCAATTATATTTGTCGGCCAGCCGGATACCTACGATTGCGCCCTGTCTGTCATCCACGAAGGCGGACCATTGGGCATCGCTCATCTTTAACTCAGGTTGATATTCGCGCAGCAGTTTTGCGTCAACCGAGAAATTCGCGAACATATCCTGAGGGTCTTTGTATTCTCCGCCAAACCAGTTGTATGGTATGGCGACTTTGACTCCCGGAACGGCCGCAATGCGAGATTGATAAGCGATCGGAATCTCAAGCCCCAACGACATAGCATGACCTGTTACCAATCGAAGCGGATTTGCTTCACTGCTTCCGCGAGTAAACTCAGTAACTACTGTGGCCAGCGTCACGATCAAAAACAGCGACACAGCAAGACTCGATATGGTCAGCACTGTCCGTCTGACGTTACGAAAGACATTCTTCAGAATTAGTTTTCCATATTTCATAGCGCTAACCTCGGCTAACAACAAAGATCTCTAAAAAACGACACCGAACACTGAGAAATAGACGGATACAAATGACTTAACTCATCTAAAATTTACCCGAAGGGACATTTTCGACGCTTATGGACCTAACCTCAATATAGCACAAATTCGCTCGTAACTCTTTCATCCGTGGTCGCATCGATTGCTCCAGAAAATCATTATCTCCAGTGGTAAGCTCCCTGTATTGTAAAAATGTGACCAGAGCGCCTAAAAAGCAGACGAAATGAGCTTTTTCGAATCTCAACCTTAATCGCAACCCGCTGACAACTGTGTGTCAGTCTTATTTCCTATCCTCGAAAGCTGACCATAGCGAATCCAACTTGCTATCAGACCCACCGAAAGATGGGTTTTCGAGTTGCGAATATTTTTTAGTTATTGATTGCTCTCGTATTGCATCGCGCAAACAAAATTTCCCTCGGGGTCTTTGAACTGAATTAAGGTTCCTACAGTCGGTATCTTGAATTTTGGGACAGTGATCTGACCGCCATTGGACTCTACAGCAGCGGCCGCCGCGTCGATGTCGTCCACAGAGATGGTGCATTCGAACCCAATCATCGGAGTTCCGTCGTGCGAAGCTCTTGTCTGCAGGGCACCGTGAATCCCAGGATCTTCTTCCGGGCCGGTTGCGATCAGGAAGAAGTCAGGCGGTCCCCACGGCGTAAACTTCCAGCCAAAAGCGTCTTCGTAAAACTTTCGAGCGCGCGGTAAATTGTCAGCGTGAATTGAAAAATGAGAGATGTTGTTTGGCATTTTTCTTGGCTCCTCGATTTATTGATCGCAGAGATATTCTGGATTCGCCTTCAATATAGCTTTGAATAACAATGCGCGCTTGCGATATTATGCCACAATATGCCGGAAATGCGTCAGCGGTACAAACATCAGAACATATCCGAAGACGATATCTTGATCAGGTCGCTCCACGTTATATATCCTGAAGGCAACAGGATACACGAACACACCCATACGTGGCATCAGTTAATATATCCTTCGCAGGGTGTTATCGCAGTCCATACGGACAGCGGATCGTGGGTCGTTCCCCCGCAACGAGCAGTCTGGGTGCCGGCCGGGATTAAACATAAAATGGAGATTCCTGGATCGGTCTCAGTCCGTTCGCTTTATCTAAGAACGGAAATATCGCAATCGCTCGTCCAGGACTGCTGCGTATTGAACGTGTCGCCGTTGATGCGAGAATTGATTCTTCACGTCGCTGACATTGGTATGCTGAGCAAAGCAGACGAACGTCAGTCCAGATTGATTGGTGTGCTTTTGGATCAACTGGAAGAGTTCCCTGCCATCCCGCTGCAGATACCTATGCCGCGAGATGCAAGAGCCCAAAAAGCCGCCGAGTTAGTGCGATCGAACCCTTCGGACAACACTCCGTTGCAGAAAATTTCAAAGATGGTTGGGGCCAGCAAACGCACGCTTGAAAGGTTATTTTTGACCGAAACGAATATGACCTTTGGCCGATGGAGGCAGCAGTTAAGGCTGTTGCACGCATTGAAACTGCTGGCTATCGGTGAGAATGTTACCAATGTGGCATTGGAAGCCGGCTATGAAAGCACAAGCGCATTCATAGCCGTTTTCAAGCAAATATTCGGAACGACTCCCGGCCGATATTACAAAGATTCTTAGCCGTGGGCATTTAACCGCACGATTTCAAATACCATCTGTCCTGACAAATACAGGTCTTCGACGTTCAGCCACTCTTTAACAGTATGAATGTCCTGCATTCCCGTTCCCAGATTAGCCACCTCAATTCCTTTTCGATTGAACACGTTGGCGTCACACCCGCCGCCGGTCGCCAGAGTTTTGACTTCCTGCTGAAGATTATTCGCCGCCTGTTTTACCAATCGAACGATGTGTGATTCGTCTGAAACATTCATGCTGTGATAAGAGCGCACAACATCGACTTCGAATCGAGGGCGAATTTCCTTTCCATCGATTGTCACACTATAGTTTGCAACGGCATCCTCAAAACATTTCTTCATATGCGCGACTTGTGCATCCAGTTTGGCGTCGCTGTGACTGCGAGCTTCACCTTTTATCCTCACAAAATTGGGAACAATGTTAGTCGCCATTCCGCCTTCGATCACACCAAGGTTTGCGGTAGTCTCTTCGTCGATTCGTCCAAGCTTCATATTAGAAATCGCTTCACCAGCAATTTTGATAGCGCTCAACCCGCGCTCTGGGCAAACTCCGGCGTGTGCTTCCAAACCATAGACACGAAATTCAAGATTGTCCGATGAAGGTGCTTTGGTAAACAGGTAACCAACGTCATCGCTATCCAGCACCAATCCGAATTTCGATCTCAGCTTTGTTACGTCAACGTGCTTAGCGCCCTGCAACCCGACCTCTTCGCAGATGGTGAAGACGGCCTCAATATCGGAATGCTCTAATTTGTTTTCCTTCAGCGCTCGAATTGTCTCCAGAATGATCGCCACACCGCTCTTGTCATCGCCGCCCAGAACAGTGGTTCCGTCGGTTCTGATGATGTTACCGTCAATAATTGGCTTTACGCCTTTACCAGGAACGACGGTATCCATATGTGCGGACAACAGAATCGGCTTGGCGTTTGGATTCGTACCTTTTATCCGAGCTATCACGTTGCCTGTGTTGCCTCCGACTTTTTGACCAGCATCATCGACGGTAATGTCGATGCTTGAATCAACTGATTTCAGCTCGTTGATTACACGCTCGGCAACTTCTCTCTCTTCGCGTGAATGACTGTCGATTTGAACCAGGTCCAGAAGCAGATTCTTTAGTCGCTCTTTGTTTATCATTGCGGTTGCCCCCATCAGGATTACGTAATTTGAACCTGACAAGATATACGTCGAACGGCATTCAGACTGCAAGAGCGATTCTGTCAGAAAAGTGATGAATTGTTGAGATAAATGGAATCTTAGTAACCACTGGTTGAGGCGCTGATCGGAGCGGCCAGCGTATTTTCCGCGGCAAATGCCTGGGTTTCAGCAATCAAACGCTCGGATACTTTCATAATCAACTCGGGCTGCAAAGGCTTCATGAAACAGGAAGTGGCGCCGACCAGAAGCGCTTTGTCGATCTCTCTTTCGTCTGCGGAGATGGCAATAATCGGGACGTTGGACATCCCTGACATCATTCGGAGGCGACGTATGAAATCGACGCCCTGCATTCCATCCAGAACCATTTCGGTGATTATCACGTCGGGAAGCTTTTTCCATTTCCTGGGATCGATCAAACCGTTCCAGGCGTCGACGCCACTGCTGGCGGTCGTGACAGTAAATCCCCTGATTGCAAAAAAGGACTCCAGCGCCTTTAGCGTTCCCGAATCGTTGTCAACAATCAGTGCCTTCATGGAAATAAAATCATCCAGTCTCCCCTGGAAGGATCGCCCCCAACGTGAATCTTCTAAAACTTTAGCTCTAGCTGGATAGAACGTCTATCTATCTAATCACCTTATCGTCTTTCGGTGATATTCTCTGATCGAAAAATCGTCGTATTGACCGATATTTAGAATCCTTCTCGCACGAAAAAGCGTTACCCTGCTCTGACCAACCGAATGTTTTCTAGGACTTAGCATTTGGTTGATCAGCGTGTGATTCTCGTCACCGCAACTAGCTGACCAGAAGGTTGTCGCCAGATTCATTTGTCGATTTTGAGGCGCCGATAACCCGCAAATGACCATTCATACTCCAGGTCAATGAAATTTTGGTACAATACATCCAACACCAGCTTTGATCCAAAAAGTCATGTACTGTTTTCGAGGGATTATGAAAAAGATTTTTATCAAAATTGTCTCCTGCTCCCTGTCATTTCTCGCTGGTGTTAGTTTGGCTTCTTTGCGCTTCGCGCCACAACACGCTGTTACTTCCAGAAACTGCGAAGTGCGACCTGTAGCCGAAGTTCTATCCGCTGACCTCTCGTCTTTGCCGGCAGCAAAACAAATGGACAGCCTCGCCTCAGCATTCCCACCAGAGCAGAGCGAGCGTTATTCGGGATCTTTATTATGGTCGGGAGTGGTTAATGGGACCGGCAACATAGTCCTACGGAAAGGCGCCGCAAGTTACCAACCAATCAACGGGCCCGGCGTCAACGATTTCAGGTATCTGTTATCTGCGGCATTACCGACAATGCCTGCGCGAATATGGATTAGGATGAATGTCGGCAAGGCAAGAATGATACAGTCACCGGGTCCAACAAACGGATATGTAACTGTTGTTCAGGTTGAAGGTCATCAACAACCAGTTTCGTTTACTTTATATTGGTCCGTTCTTTGATAGACCGTACCTTCATCCGGCTAATTCACACTGTAATTTCCGCTGCCAAATTTTCTATTACTGCGATATTTGGCAGCAACTCTGCCGGCAGGTTGTGGCGCTCCAGCAAATAAGGCGGGCTGTTGTAACTGACCCAGACTTTTCTATCAGCGTCTTGCCATATCAGAATTTTTAACGGAAGATCGATGGCGCTGGCGGGCGACGTCAGCATTAGCGGTGTTCCAGCCTTCGGGTTTCCGAAGATCAGCAGCTTGGTCGGACGCATTTCGAAGCCAGCTTTTTCGGCCTCTCCGCTGTGGTCAATCAGCGCAAACAGGGTTATGCCGTTTGCCTGAAGGATATCTTTGAGTTTCGCAACAGTATCATCAACTGAACGATTACTCGGTACATTAACAATCCCGTTCTCTAACTCGGACACAAATACCTCTCTATCATTTAGGCGTTTCTACTAATAACATCTACGGGCAGTTGAAAGAGTCCCTAACCGTCAGTTCTGCCGCATGCAACCGCTTCACAGTCAAATTATCAATTTCCAGCGATTTAATTCTGGCCGAGTCTATCGTCACACTCCGAATCGCCATAAATCTAACAGCAAGCGCCAATAGCGAACGCTCCGACGGCTACCGCGCCGAACGCCGACGCGATCATAGCTAAACTACGAGAGCCTTTAGAATTCGTCCGATGGTTCATTTTTCTTACTCCTGATTTCTTCTCCTCTCAGGATATCACGTGGGACGCCTTCTTTTGAAATCTTTACCGGCAGAATAAATCCGCGATCGTCGAAATGCATTTCGTCGATACAGACGACCCGGTGATTTCGATCAGTCTCGCCCAGCGGCCGCCGGTGATAGACGATGTACCATTTGTCTGAGCCAGGTGCATGCAATACGGAATGATGTCCTGCCCCGGTTGCGACAGCAGGATCTTGCTGCAGAATTTTCCCGACACGCTCGAATGGACCGAAAGGAGAGGTCCCGACCGCATAAGCCACCGCGTAGTTCGGACCAGTCCAGCCACCCTCTGACCACATGAAATAATACTTGCCGTCTTTCACCAGCATGAACGCGCCTTCGACGTATCCGTTGGGTGTGATCTCTTTGAAAATGGTGCCATCGGGAAAAGGTATCAAGTCCGTGAAGTCCGCATTCAATTTCGCAATGTTGCAATGACGCCATCCACCATAAACGATGTAGTAGCTTCCGTCATTGTCTTTGAAAACCATCTGATCGATTGGCTGCGCGCCGTTGTGGAATTTGTCGATTAGTGGGCGGCCAAGATAATCTTTAAACGGGCCCTCTGGACGTCGAGCTCGCGCGACGCCGATTCCTCCGACTTGCTGATCATTCTGAATGTCATTCGCGCCAAAAAATAGATAGTACCAACCATCCTTCTCGACAATTGATGGCGCCCATATAGCCCTCTTAGCCCAATGAACATCAGAAACGTCCAGCACGTGTGAATGCTTTTGCCACTTAACCAGGTCTTTGGAAGAGAATGCATCAAGAAATACCTGTTCATCATAGGGCGCGGAGTAAGTCGGATAGATCCAGTATTGATTCTCGAATACGTGCGCTTCCGGATCGGCATACCATCCCGACAGGATCGGATTACCGGATCGCGCAATCTCGGACGTGATTTTTTTATTCTGCTCCTGTTCCGCTACCGTAACGGGAACAGTTGAATAGGCGATAACAGAAAAGCTAAAAATAAAGAGGAGAAAAAGTGTCTTTGGAACCATGCTCTATCTCTATCCTGAATCGGGAAATACCACACTTCCTATCGGCCTGCTAGCCATTAGGCCAGGTTGCTGACATAAGTTTTAACGTCTTCCAGCTTTTTGCGACGGTTAATCTTATCATCGTTGCGCAAACTCAGTGGATGACATAAGCGTCACGTGCTATTTCCTTCCTATCGTGGATTAACGATCAAAAAAGTTCTTGACCCTGGAATCGATACCAGGGTTTACAATCGACTTGTGAGTAAAAGCTCAGAAGACAATTGGCTCTTAGCTGGCGAATTGGCAGCCCTCACCGGTGTGAGCACAGATACACTTCGTCACTATGAAAGAAAAGGTGTGTTGGCAAAGCCAGCGCGTTCGGCTGGTGGTTATCGTCGATATTCCTCTGAAGCAGTCGGTCGAGTTCGCTTAGTCAGGCGAGTGCTCGCGGTCGGATTTACTCTGGATGAGTTGGCGCGAATCTTCGAGGTCCGCGATAAGGGGGGAGCACCTTGCCATCAAGTTCGAGAACTGGCTGCTACAAAGCTATCCGACATCGAGGTCCGCCTGAAAGAATTGCTCTCAATGAGAGATGAATTACGAGCAATCATAAAAGATTGGGATAAGCAACTTTTGAACCTGCCGGCCGGCAAACAAGGACGACTACTTGAGACTCTCTCATCGGAGAAGAGATCAAGTCGAACCGTACACCGAAAAGCAAACTTGAAACCAAATCACAAAAGGAAGAGTGCAATATGAAAATGAAATCAATCATGACTTGTTTAATCATACCCGCATGCGTTGCGGTCGTGGGCCTCGGTGCACAATTGCATCAGTCAAACGGCGTCAGGGCGTCAATGAATTTCTGTCCGTTCATGCAGGACCACAATCATTCGGATGGTGTCAATAAACGTGGTGATCAGGCGATGGGCTTCGACCATCTGAAAACAACCCATCACTTTCTGCTGAATAAGGATGGCGGAATAATTCAGGTTGAGGCAAATGATCCGAAAGATCATACGAGCCGTGATCAAATCAGAATGCACCTCCAACACGTTGCTCAAATGTTCGGAATGGGTAACTTCGATATTCCAATGTTTGTGCACGATCAGGAAGTCCCGGGCACAAAACAGATGAAAGAATTAAAGGATTGGATTAGTTATCGGTATGCCGAAACCAGCAACGGCGCACGCGTAGTCATTACCACAAAAAATCCTGACGCTTTAAACGCGATCTACACATTCCTGCGGTTTCAGATTACGGACCACAACACAGGCGATTCGTTAGAACCTAAATAACAATAACATTCCAATAAAAAAACAGGGAACGATGATGGAAACCATTCTTCAGGACCTCCACTACGGATTTCGGATGCTGTTACGACAGCGTGTATTTACGTCGGTCGCTGTTTTAGCGCTTGCTCTGGGCATCGGCGCAAACACAGCAATTTTTAGCGTCATTAACGCCGTGTTATTGCATCCGCTCCCGTATAGTGAATCAGGTCGATTGGTAAGAATTTGGGAAAAGCGCTCAGACGTTCCCAAATCCAAAGTCTCGATGGCTGACTTAAGAGATTGGCAAAATCAAAATCAAGTATTCGAACAAATCGCAGCTTTTCAAAGCGGCGATTATAACCTGACGGGCGTCGGCGATCCCGAACAGATTCAAGGAGCGTCCATATCAGCTAACCTGTTTTCAGTTCTGCATGTCAAACCTGAAGTTGGCCGGGCTTTTACTACTGAAGAGGAACATCCCGGCTCTGACGCGGTCGCAATTATCAGTTACGGGTCATGGATACGTCGATTCGGCTCAGACCCAGTATTAGTTGGTAAGACAATCAATATCGACAACCGCAATCGCACGATTGTCGGGATTATGCATCGAGATTTTGGCTTTCCGGATAGCCAAACAGAATTGTGGGTGCCACTTGCGATCAATCCTAACTCTCCAATGGCAGGTCGCGGAATGCACATCCTCCAGACTATTGCTCGTCTGAGGCCGGGAATAACGGTTGATCAGGCAAAATCAGAAATGGAAACGATTGCCTTCAGGCTCGAAAAGGAATATCCGCGTGATAACACCGGCCATGGTACGGCGGTCTTTTCACTCCTCGACGATATCACCGGCAGCTATCGGTCCGGCTTGCTGATTATCTTTTGCGCAGTCGGACTAGTGCTTTTAATTGCTTGCGCCAATGTCGCAAACCTTATGCTGGCTCGCGCAACCGCACGTCGGGGTGAAATCGCGCTCCGGATGGCGCTCGGGGCGAAGCGCAGTCGCATAATCCGGCAACTGCTCACGGAGAGTATTCTTCTCTCAGCTGTGGGCGGAGTGCTTGGGCTGGCGCTGGCTTTTTTTTGTATAAAACTATTAATTATAGTTAGTCCGAACGTCCCGCGAATCGCTGAAACCAAATTGGACTCTTGGGTTCTTTTATTTACATTTTTAATTTCGATTGTAACAGGAATTCTCTTCGGTCTTGCTCCAGCAATCCGTTCCTCGCGGCCGGATATTAATAAAATCCTAAACGAGGGCGGTAGAGGAGGAACTATTGGTTTTTCAGGAAAGAGACTTCTTAGTGCGTTCGTTATCATCGAGGTTGCGCTTTCCTTGATTCTGTTGATCGGATCGGGCCTGATGATAAAGAGCTTCCTTCAGATACAGGACGTCAATCGAGGGTTTTCAACTGAGAACATTTTAACCGCGAGCATTACTCTTCCCGTATCCAAATATCGCCCCAGTCAAAGGGCTGTTTTTATGCAACAGGTTTTAGAAGGAATTCAGAAAGAACCCGGAGTTCAATCCGTCGGTGCTGTAACTCACCTTCCCCTGGCGGGAAACGGTCCAGTCTTTGACTTCGAGATTAATGGGCGTCCACCGGCCGCACCTGGCGAAGAATATAAAGCGCAGATGCGAAGTGCCAGTCCTGATTATTTCAAAGCCATGGGAATACAGATTGTCAGCGGTCGACAGTTCACATCGGCGGACTCGGCCGGTGCGTCCAATGTTGTAATCGTTAACGACGTAATGGCGCAGAAATATTGGAAGGATTCATCCCCTCTGGGGCAACAGATCAGTTTTAAGGACGATGGTGGAGAGCCGGTCTGGAGACAGATTGTAGGTATCGTCAGAGGCGTGCGTCATACTGGCCTGGAATCAGAGCCAGAGCCTCAAATGTATGCACCGTATTATCAATTCTCGATGGGGTTTATGACAATTGTGGTTCGCACGTCGGGCGATCCACTAAACTTAGTTGCCGATTTGCGTCACAAAGTTTTCGCCGTAGATAAGGATTTGCCAGTCTCCAAAATCAGAACGATGAGTCAAATCGTTTCTGAATCTGTAGCACCGAGGCGATTCAACATGCTTCTTTTGAGTCTTTTTGCCGGGATAGCTTTGGTTTTGGCTTCCGTAGGGATCTACGGCGTTATATCTTACTCGGTCAGCCAGCGAACTAACGAGATAGGCATTCGTCTAGCGCTAGGAGCGCAAACAACCAATCTAATTCGTTTGATTGTCGGACAAGGAATTGCTTTGGTGGCAATCGGTATCTCTATTGGACTGCTCGGATCCCTTGCCGCCACCAGGTTCTTATCGAGTCTGCTTTTTCACGTTAGCGCGACCGATCCACTTGTCTTTGTTGCGACTCCGCTATTGTTGGCGATCGTTGCAATTCTCGC
>DASRDY010000224.1:0-14397 GCA_035652355.1 Blastocatellia bacterium | reverse complement strand
TGATCTTCACTCCCAGTCTCAACGGCGGATCGTTCGCTCCGGTACTTTTCAACTTCGCATCAGAGGGCGTGAGCAGCTTTGTCGCCTATATGAGTTTCGGCCTGCGCCGGTATGAGACAGCTGGTCCTCCGCCGGCGCCTCCGACAAACGGAGCGCCAACAGTGAACTGCAGCGTTTCTCCTGATTCGGTGATGAAGGGTAGCGGCAGCCAAACGTTTACCATCACATCGCAGGCGAGAGATCCTGAGAATGACATCCTGACCTATAGTTGGAGCGCCAGCGGAGGAGCAACGGTAAGTGGGACCGGCTCGCAGGTAACTGTAGATGCCACCAACCTGTCAGCGGGATCCTACACCGTAACGGAGACCGTTAGCGACGGTCACGGCAATAACGCAACTTGCGGTGTCAACTTCACAGTCAACGAGAAGCGGAACAACTGTCCTACGGTGAGCGTTACGGCCGATCCACGTACGGTTGATCCGGGAACGAACACTCGAGTCACTTTCCACGCAACTGGCAACGACGCGGATGGTGATCAGTTGACTTATCAATGGACAACAGATCAGGGAACGCTGAGTGGAACAGGCGATACGGTAACGCTGGATACCACCGGTCTAACCGGAACCATCAACGTGAGAGTTACGGTGTCAGACGGCAAGTGCACGGGCTCTGACTCAGCGTCAGTGACAATCAATGCTCCGCCTCCGAAACCGCAGCCGTCACAGCTCTCGAGCTGCAGCACATACAAGCGGATCAACGACACTCGTCCCGATAATCAATGTAAGGGTTATCTGGACGATGCGGCCGCAAGGTTACAACAGGATCCGAGAGCAACGCTTTTGGTTCGCGGCTACTCTGATCCGAAGGAACGACCAAATATCGCTCAGCAACGCGCGGAGCGAGTGCGTGATTACCTTGTCAGTAAAGGAATCGACGCGAGCCGCATAAAGGTCGAAGCGGTCGGAACAGCTACGGCTCCGGGCGCCGCGGCCGGAAATAATCGAAGCGTGGCGATCTGGCTGATTCCCGAGGGAGCCAATGAGCCTCCTGAATAACCAGTCTCACAAACTCAACTGATCGTTCACCAGGGGCGGCCGAAAGGTCGCCCTTATTTTTATCACAATGCTCACCATATTGCGGGCAGGTCCAAAATGACTATCCTTTGAATGTCTTCAAATTTATCTGAAAGGTTAAAGATCGATGGAGCTGCTGCAATATCTGAAAAAGCTGTTCCGCTATAACGCCTGGGCGAATAAAGAGACCGTAAGCTCTATAAGAACAGGAAATCCATCAGCAACGAATTCCTTGAGGATCATGAATCACATCGCTGGCGCGGAACAACTATGGTTCAGCAGGTTGAAACAAGAAAAAAATCCGTTAGCTGTTTGGCCCGACCTGAATCTCGAAGAATGCGAAAAATTCTCCGAGGATGTAGCTCGTTTGTGGTCGGACTATCTTTCGAAGATCAGCGTTTCCGATCTCACCAGATCGATTCGTTACGTAAACTCAAAAAATCAGGAATGGAGCAGTAACGTCGAAGATATATTGATGCACGTTGTAATGCATTCGGCCTATCATCGCGGACAGATAGCCACCGACCTGCGGCAAAATGGAAGCGTACCGGCGTATACGGACTTCATTCATTCAGTTCGCGAAGGTTTGATTGAATAAAATGCTACTCACGTTCAAGGATTTTTTTCACTCTCAGCAATTCCCGTTTGTGAGCCTCGCTGACTGTTGGATAAGACATCTTTAAGGATTTCATCTTTGAGACGATGACGTCAGCAACAGCGACTCTGGTGTACCATTTATTGTCGGCTGGAATGATATACCACGGCGCCCATTCTGTGCTTGTGTTGCTGAATACATCTTCGTAGGCGCGCACATAATCATCCCAGTGTCCGCGTTCCTCAACATCGTGGATTGAGAACTTCCAGTTCTTTTCCGGCGTATCGATGCGCTCGAGGAAGCGCTTCTTTTGCTCATCTTTTGAAACATTCAGAAAGAACTTGAGGACCGCGATTCCATTGTTTGTCGCGTAACGCTCGAATTCATTAATCTCCTCAAACCGGCGCGGCCACATTTTCTTTGCATTATGACTGTCGGGGATATTCTCAGTTGCCAGGAATTCAGGGTGAACGCGCACAACCAGCACCTCTTCGTAATACGATCGATTAAATATTCCTATTTTGCCTCGCGCAGGCAACGCTTTGTTTGATCGCCACAAATAATCGTGTTTCAGCTCCTCGGTCGATGGCGCCTTAAAAGAATAGACGTCGCAGCCCTGTGGATTAACCCCCGACATTACATGTTTGATTATGCTGTCTTTTCCCGCAGCGTCCATTGCCTGAAGAATAATCAGGACCGCATATTTGCCCTGCGCGTAGAGAACGTCCTGATATTCAGTCATTTGTTGTATGTCTTCCTCTAGCTTTGGCTTGGCCTGTTCCTTGTCAGTGTAACTTCCGATGAATCCGGGGTCGTAATCAGTGAGGTGGACTTTCTTTCCCGGTTTGACAATAAAGCGTTCGTGTTTCATTCGAACTCCCAATGAAGACGATTGTGCAAGCAAGTCATATTCTCTATTTTCGCGACTGGAAACACAATAACTGATCAGAAAGTAGATCTTATCGAAAAACGTGGCGCGCATCTTGCTCCCGCCAAACTGATGGGATTTCACCTGGAAGCTAACGAAACGACATCAGACGGATTAAAGCGAATCGTGCTGGAGCAGATCGATAAAGCTTTGCGGAGTTTGAGCACATCGACAAAATCGATTGACAACGCAATCCACGATGGGCGCGTGTGTTTGAAAAAGATCAGGGCTGTTTTACGTCTGGTTGAATTTAATTTGGGCGAGGATACGTTTGATCGAGAGAATAAAACATATCGCGATGCCGGACGTGTGTTGTCGTCCGTAAGAGATTCCGCGGCGATGGTGGAAACCATCGACAAGCTGATTGGCCGGTTTGAAAATCAGCTCGATCCAAGCGCCTTTGCAAATCTGCGAAGACCTCTTCTTCGCTCGAAGCAGAACAAAAAAGGCGAAAAAATCAAGGCGCTGGCGAAGGCATCTAAATCGATCAAAGCGGCCCGGCGCCGGGTGAACAGTTGGCCGCTTAAACACGATGGATTCTCTGCTGTTCATGGCGGACTTGAAGATATTTATCGCAGAGGACGCAAAGATCTCTCGCGCGCTTATGACAAACCGACGGTCAAGAATTTTCATAAGTGGCGAAAGGAGGTCAAATCACTTAGATATGAAATCCGAATTCTGCGTGAATTCTGGCCGGAGTTAATGAAGACAGCATCAGGTGAGATCGATAAGCTTGGCGATTATCTCAGCGATCTTCACGATCTGGCGATTCTCAGGGAAAAAGTATTGGAGCACGGCGCGTCGATTGATAAAAGCGTCGATCTTGAAGCATTGGTAGCGCTTATTGACCAGCGATCCGAAGAGCTTAAAATCATAGCAAAACCTGCTGGACAACGAGTCTATGCAGAAAAGCCGAAAATCTTTGCTCGTCGTCATCGAGTGTATTGGGACGCCTGGAAAAAGGAAGCATCGACGAACCCGATTGCTGAAGGGTAAACCCTCTATTATCGCTATATTGTCTGGCTGTTGACTTATCCCGGTTTCTCTAATAACTTCCCTACTGTTCATTAAGAGCATTCCTCAAGACTCGACAACTTCAATACCGCGCATAGGAGATAATTCTATGAATCAGATGCGGAATACGCTGTTCAGGTATTTGTTTATTTCGTCTTTCGCTTTGATCCTGCTATTGACTGGAACTGCGTTCGGACAGGAAACATACAAACAGCCTCCGAAAGAGGTTATGGATGTCCTTAACGCTCCGGTGACACCCAATGCCTCGATAAATCCCACCAGGGACGCAATGCTATTGGTCGAAGGAATCCGATATCCGCCGATAGCAGATCTGGCGCAGCCAATGTACCGACTGGCTGGTCTCAGAATCAATCCTGCCACGAACGGTCTGCATCGCGCTCCATACAATATCTCTTATACGTTGAAAAGAATCGGCGACGGCACAGAGATTAAGATAGCCGTTCCGGCGAATCCCAGGTTGAGCGCACCGGAATGGAGCGCAGACGGAAAACATTTTGCGTTCACCAATACGATTGCAGATGGCATAGAGTTGTGGATCGGTGATACCGCAACCGGCAAAGTGCACAAACTGATAACGCAGAAAATAAACGCCGCGTATGGCGATGCTTTCAAGTGGATGCCGGATAATCAAACGATCCTTGCGCAACTGATTCCGGCGAATCGCGGATCAGCCCCACCAGAGCCGAAAGTCCCGGTAGGCCCAACCGTTCAGCAGAGTGCTGGCACGAAAGCCCCTGTCAGGACCTATGAAGATCTCTTAACCGATCCGCACGACGAAGATCTGTTCGATTATTACGCGACTTCCCAATTGGCGTGGGTGAATACCACTACCGGCGCCGTAACGCCGTTTGGCAAACCCGCTATCTATCAGATTTCCAACCCTTCTCCGGACGGCAAACTGCTGCTGGTGGCTCGGGTCCACCGACCTTATTCATATCTGCATCCGCACAATGCGTTTCCAAAGGATGTAGAGGTCTGGGATAAGACCGGCAAGCTGGTCTATAAAGTGGCCAATCTGCCGCTGGAAGATCACGTGCCAGAGAATGGAGTTCCCGAAGGCCGTCGAGGTTATCAGTGGCGACCCACAGACCCGGCAACCTTAGTATGGGTCGAAGCACTCGATAAAGGCGATCTGCGAAATCCGGCCCCCTTTCGTGATCACGTTTTGATGCTGAAGGCTCCATTTACCGGCTCTCCAGTGGAAATCGCGAAGACCGAGCAGCGATTCCAGGGCTTGCAATGGGGTTCAAAAAACGGTCTGGCGTTCGTTAACGATTTTGAGCGCAAGAAGCGATGGCGCAGGACATTCATGATCAATGTCGACGATTCGTCACAGGCGCCGAAGCTGGTTTGGGCTCTCAACAACCAGGACCGTTATCATGACCCCGGTCGACCAATCATGACCGAATTGCCGAACGGACAACGGGCAATACTGCAGAATGGCGATTTTATTTTCCTGGAAGGTCTAGGGGCATCGCCCGAAGGTGACATGCCGTTCCTCGACAAATTCGATCTTAAAACCCTGAAAGCTGAACGTGTTTTCCAGTGCGATAAGGAACATTACGAGAGCGTGGTAGCGCTCTTGAACGATGATGGGACGAAATTTATTACTCGTCGCGAATCACCTACCGAGCCTCCCAACTATTATATTTTGGAGCAGTCTGCTTCTCGTTCTAATCCTGCTGTTAAAGCAATAACGCAGTTCACTGATCCTACCCCACAATTGCGAAGCATCAAGAAACAGCTTGTAACTTATAATCGTCCCGATGGCGTGCAGTTGTCGTTCACGCTTTATTTGCCGCCGAATTACAAGGAAGGCACTCGACTGCCGACTGTTGTCTGGGCTTATCCACTGGAATATAACGACGCCGACACCGCAGGACAGATCAGCGGATCGACAAAGCGATTCACGACGATATCAGGACCGTCGCACTTGTTCTTCCTTCTCGAAGGTTATGCTGTCCTTGATAACGCGACCATACCCATTGTCGGTAGTGATCCCGATACCGTAAATAACACCTATCTTGAACAGCTCGTCTCCAGCGCCAAAGCCGCAATCGATAAAGCCACCGCCATGGGCGTCACCGATCCTAATAGAGTAGGTGTAGGCGGGCACAGCTATGGCGCATTTATGACAGCCAACCTGCTGGCGCATTCCAGTCTTTTCAGAGCTGGCATCGCCAGAAGCGGCGCTTACAACAGAACTCTGACCCCATTCGGTTTCCAGAGCGAATCACGAACTATATGGGAAGCGCCGGATCTTTATAGCAAGATGTCACCGTTTATGTATGCCAATAACATCAAGGATCCGATCCTGCTGATTCACGGTGAAGCGGATGACAATTCGGGCACATTCCCGATTCAGTCTGAGCGTATGTACGCCGCTATTCGCGGGAATGGCGGAACCGCTAGGCTGGTAATGCTGCCTTACGAAGCTCACGGTTATGCGGGTAAGGAATCGATCGAGCACGTTCTGTATGAAATGATCAACTGGTTTGACGAATACGTAAAGAACGCCGAGCCAAGAACCGCTGCCAGCGGTAAAGACAACCGCTGACTTTTCCATCAAATGTCAAGCAGAAAAGGAGGTCAAAAGCCTCCTTTTCTTTTGTTAAGCACCGTGAAAATCGGCTTCTGGAACCGTTCTTGACGGTTGATGCAACCCGGTGTTACACTGATTGTTACTGTAAGAGTTCCAAGCGCGAACAATAATCTGCCAATTAGTTTTTAGAATGCTGAAGTATTCGCGCAAGTAACTGTGTTCCCCTGAACCGAAACTTCCTGTGTCGTGATGACCAGATATTGCAACAGTGAGTTTGCCTGTTTTTGTGGGTCGGGCAGTCACTGTAAGGAGGAATAAGTGGCCTTCCGAATTGGCGAAAAAGTCGTCTATCCAAATCATGGGATTGGAGTTATCGAAGAAATCAGCACCAAGGACATTAATGGAGCTATGAGCCGTTTTTACATGCTCAGGCTCAATGCGACGAATTCCGTCGTTATGGTGCCGCTGGACAATATTGGCGAAGTCGGATTGCGCTCGCCGATTACGACCGGCGATTGCGAACAACTTATGAAGTTCCTGTCAGATAACTTTACCGATCCGCCTTCTGACTGGAAAGGACGATACAAGGATTTCCTGGATAAGATGAGGTCCGGCGACCTGTTTTCCGTAGCCGAAGTGTTGAAGCACCTCACCTATCTAAACAATCTCAAGCCGCTTTCATTCCGGGAAAAGCGCATGCTGGAGCGCGCGCGCCATCTGGTCGTTAGTGAGCTAGCCATTGCCTGGCGTAAAACGGAAGCGATCGTATCGAACCTCATCGATGAGGCTTTGAAACGCGCCTGCACGAAGCATGACCGTCGAGCAGCACGCGCAGCCGCCGCAGCGAGATAGAACAGATCAAAGATAAAAAGCTTCCGCACACACTTTCGAGTGTGTGCGGAAGCTTTTTATGTAGCGTAGGCTTTCAGCCCGCGCATTTACCCCGATCAATGCTCAAGCCGAAATAAACTTTGGCGTTTGATTTGTCACGCAGGCTGGAAGCCTATGCTATATGAATCAGTGGTGTATCTCTTCTTCCTTTAAACCAGGCATTTCCAGTTGGATGGTTGTGTGATCGATTCCAAAATCGTGCTTCAATAATCCTTTAACTCGCTCCAGTATTTCGTTATTCGGAGTTTGCGGTTCCGAAACTATGATGTGCGCGCTTAATGCCTCGCTTCCCGATGTGATTGTCCATATATGCAGATCGTGAACATCGTGAACCGCTTTGACTCGAAGAAGCGCTTCTTTAACTTCGGCATAGTTCAAATGTGATGGTGTGCTTTCAAGCAGGACGTTCACTGAATCCCGCACCAATTGCCAGGATCCATATAAGATCAGCGCGGCTGTCAAGATACTGAGGACCGGGTCTGCCCAGTACCAGCTATTGGTCAGCATCAATATACCTGCAATGATTGCGCCGACAGCGCCGAGCGCGTCAGCTATCACGTGAATAAACGCGCCGCGAACATTCAGATTCTCCTGCTGTGATTCGTGAAGAATCACAATGCTGGCGATATTTACAAGCAATCCACCCAGCGCGATGAAGATCATCGGAACGCTGTGTACTTCTGGCGGAGCATGCAATCTTTTATATGCTTCGTAAAAGATCGCCAGCGAGATGACTACCAGCGCAACGCCGTTGACCAGGGCGGCCAGAATCTCCAGCCGGTAATACCCGTAAGTTTTTCGTGGGTTATGCGGTCGTTTGCAGATCCAGATTGCAATAATCGCCAATCCCAGGGCCGCAACATCAGTTAACATGTGTCCGGCGTCCGAGAGAAGAGCCAAACTGTTGGTGTATATTCCGCCAGCGGCTTCGGCGAACATGTAGACGGTTGTCAGTATCAGGACCACACCCAGACGACTACGGTTCTTTCCTGCCGAGTGGCTGTGATGGTGGCTATGGCCATGAGCATGGGAGTGACCATTATGTGTATGATCCATGTTCGGTTACTTCACTAAGTACAGACCCTCGACCGCATTTGCATCAATATAATAATACCATCACGACTGGAGGAACATGGAGTCTAATTTCTGTTACGGAACCATAAACGCTCAGGTGAAATATTTAAACAGGGTTCTTCGATACAACGACGCGTCCATTCCCCAAACGCGGCCGGCAGCGGAACCCAGCAGAACAAGAACGACGATTATCCCCGTCAGTGTCAGAGCCAGAAATATCATCCCGTCTTTGGCTAATGCCAGGAAATAGTTCACGGTCAGGACCAATGCAATTAATGTCGTCAGTCGGTTGAGAAAACCGAGAATCAGCAGCAATCCGATCAGTATCTCGACAACAACAATCGTAATCGCAAAGACCTGAGCATTCGGTGTCACGACATTTGTGAGAAACGACTGGTAAAAGACGAACAGCGGTCGATTGGCATATTCAATAATCAGATGAGGAAAATTGCTGATAAACCCATTAAGAATCTTCGAAACGCCTAACCACAAAAACCAGCACCCAGTATAGATACGCAAAACCGCCAGCCACCGGCTGGGCTGAGGGTCTCGGTTATAACTGGGTACGCTGCGACGACTTGACATAGACTTCCTCTCTGGTACCCTGCCCGATACCTGACTTACAATTTCTCAAAACCCGATAAAATCTAATCAGGTCAAATTAACCAAAGACAACAGATAGGCACACGTCCTTAAGGAAGCACAAAATCGTAGCACAGGTTTTAAAACCTACAAAGCGCAGTGTTTTCATAGCATCGCGCTAAATTCAATGAAATCCTCAAAGACCTCTTGAACTGTCAATTTCAACCCAATAAGCTGTGACGCCAAGTGGCCAAGTTCGGCCTTTTCACTTGCGTCGTCACACTGGGTGTCACAGTTTTATTTATAGTCATCAAAGAACTTACTGCACTGTGACAGGTGTGACACCACGTGGCCAAACTCCGTTTTTAATGGCGGCTTGGATTTCAATTAGCGTAAACTGGCCATCTATCGCCGTGGAGTAAAAACCAATGGATCGCAGCTAAGTACTTGTTTTCATTGAGGCAAGGAGCTTTCCATCTTGCCCGGACTAAAGTCCGCGCCACGATTTCGACTGTGACATCAGTTGGCCATACCTTTGATAACCCTATGAAAATAAACGTGTACTTACGTTTTCTTTTTCAGCAAAAACCGCTGATTACCCAATCTAATAAGGAAATGCCGTGACTTGTCCGAATAGGCAGATGGGGACGTCAATCGGGTGTTTGATTTCGAATTCGCAGGCAGAGCTACAGACTTCGATTCTTAACATCACATACAGGAACATCCAATATGCACCCCAAATAAGAATATGAGTGCATTAAGATGGCATACAATCCGGGATAAGGCTGGCGAGAGTGCGTTGTCCAGCCACAGGCAAAGGATCATGTATCCAATAATGATCTTTGCCATTATTTTTTTTATTCCATTTTCAATAAACGACATACTCCACGGTCGTAGCGCGCTTGGAATAATGATCCTGGCAGTCGTCGTAACCCTGGGAATCGACGTCATAGCCCTGTACCTCAAGAAAGAACCGCCGATCCCTTTCGCCCTGCTGCTGGCGCCGATGGCGCTCGGGATGGCGATGTCGTTGCGAACAAAAGGCATTTACGGAGCGCTGTGGTGCTATCCCGCGCTGCTCTTCTCGTATTTTGTGCTGTCACGGCTGGTTGCCAATGTCTGTAACGTAATTTTGCTGGCAGTGACGACGCCAATGGTCTACCTCTATCTGGGTCTGGGCGTGACCTTGCGATTCTTTGCCTCAGCAACACTCACAGTGATTATTGTTAATACGATTTTAAAGATCATCGGCGAACTCCAGCGTCAGCTACTGGATCAGGCCATCACCGATCCATTGACTGGAGCGTTTAATCGCCGGCATATGGAAACGTGCCTGAGCGATACGATTGAAAGAAATAAACGCACCGGCGCGCCTGCTTCGATTCTGATAGTAGATGTCGATCACTTCAAACAGATCAATGACAGATTCGGTCACGAGTCAGGGGACATCGTGCTGAAAGGCATGGTGTCTGTCATCAACCGGTATTCGCGAAGACTGGATATGCTGTTCCGCATGGGTGGCGAAGAGTTTGCCCTGCTTTTGCCGGACACCCTGCTCGCGGATGCTGTTAGCGTAGCAGAACAACTGCGAGAAATAATTGCGAACTCCGCGCTTTTAGGTGACTGGCCAATTTCTGTCAGTATCGGCGTCAGCGAATTAAGAGCCAACCAAACTATGGATGCGTGGCTTAAAGTGGCGGACGAAAGTCTGTATCAAGCAAAGAAAACAGGGCGCAACAGAGTGGTTTACAGCGAATTCGCGATGTCGAAGTCCGAAGAATTATCGCCCTTCCGAATCACTGCAGCTATTGAAAGTTGAATATCGGAAATCGCGGTCGAAAAGTTGCTGGCAGGAGCAATTCGTCAGCAATTTTTCGACTAATTAAACAATCGGTCAAGGTAATTGACAAATGTGCCGATTATTTGGATGGAATGGGATTGTGCCCCGTTGTGAGGGAATCTGTTTAGATGTGGCGTTCATTTGAAGGCCAGATAGATCCCTGCCCGGCGCACGGACTTGAGCACTATGAAGTTTTGCCCCAAGTGTAAGCGCGAATACGAGAATATATCCAGCGTCTGCGACGTGGACGGCAGTCGCCTGTCTCTTCCCGACCTTTATAATATGATCGGGACGGTTCTGGCCGGCAAGTACCGAATAGATGCTCTGCTCGGAACTGGCGGAATGGGTGCTGTCTACGAAGCATTGCACACAGACATCGACCGACGCGTCGCGGTAAAACTTCTTCATCCGCACTTTACAGTCAGCAATCCGGCAATCGCAAAGAATTTTAAGCGCGAAGCTCGCGCTGCCGGCAGAATCAATCATCCGAATGCGATCTCCGTCACCGATTTCGGCGTAACCGAAAATGGCTTGTCCTTTATGGTGATGGAGCTTCTGGATGGTCAAACACTGGAGCGCGAGATTCAACGCAACGGACGGCTGCCATTAAAACGCGTTCTGCATATTGCAAAACAGGCTTGCGACGCATTAACAGTCGCACACAGCCAAAGCGTAATCCATCGAGATCTAAAACCTGCCAACATTATATTGCTGGAACAGCCACAAATGGACATGGTAAAGGTTGTGGACTTTGGGATTGCGAAACTTAAAGACGAGGGATCGCTGATCAGCTCCGTCATAGGAACGCCAAGATACTCGTCGCCGGAGCAGTTTCGTGCTGGCGGTCACATCGACGCGCGTTCGGATATTTATTCGCTTGCAATTATTGTTTACGAGATGCTGGCCGGGCAGACACCATTCGACGGACGATCGCTGGAAGAATTGATTACCCGTCAGCTTACTGAAAAACCGCGTCCGCTATGTGAAATCGCGCCGGATATCCCTGAGCGTGTCGATCTGGTAATCCAGCGCGCACTCGAAAAGGATCCGAAAGATCGCCCCCAGACAATCGCCGATTTTTACAATGAATTAGAAGCGGCGTCAGACGCGCCTACGGTGCAGACCAGCCTGATACTGGTGGCTCCTGCCGGCTGCGAAGTCTACATCGATGATGAGCGGCGAGGCAGCATTGGTGGCAGCGGCCGACTGGTGATTCGTGGGATAGGTAACGGAAAGCACACGATGCGTGTTTCGTTAAAGGGTCTGACCGACTGGGAACACCCGTTCGTGGCAACGGGCAAAGATATAAAGATTACTGCCAGACTCAAAGGCGGACCTTCTCCATTGCGAGAGCCGTCCGCAATAGGATCCTTTACGCTGGTTCCAAACGCAGATGGCAACCTCATATCTGACCGAACTATCGCCAGCGTGATACCGGAAGTGAAAACAGGGGTAGTTACCGGCAACGGTAATGGTAACGGAAACGGAAACGGTAACGGCCACGAAGTTAAGAAATACCCGGTCAGCCAGGTAATCTCCAAGCCAAAGTTCGAGCGCAACGGCAATCACGACAAACGAATGGTTGTGATTCCTTCGGGCAGTTTCATGATGGGAAGTACGGATGGCAATCCGGACGAGCGTCCAGTTCATCAGATTTTCATCAGCGAGTTCCTGATGGATCCTGTGCCGGTAACGAACGCGGACTTTGCCACATTTATTGCAGCGACGAATTACAAAACCTACGCAGAACGCGAAGGCGACGAAAACACATGGCGAACGTTCTATGACGAGGGTCGCGACAACTATCCAGTTGTGTGGGTGAACTGGCTGGACGCGTCAGAATACGCGCGATGGGCCGGCAAACGACTGCCGACCGAGGCTGAATGGGAATACGCAGCTCGCGGTGGTCTGGATTCGAAGCGATATCCGTGGGGCGATGAACTAGATCCCACAAAAGCGAATTACAACCATCGACGCAATCCGTGGATGGTCTGGTCGGTTGAAGTTGCTTTGAAATCGCTGAAAGCGGTGCGGAGTTTCGAGCCCAACAACTACAGTCTCTACGACATGGCCGGAAACGTCTGGGAATGGTGTTCTGACTGGTACAGCCGCAACTATTACGCATCCAGCCCGCAGCACGACCCGAAAGGTCCTGAGAAAGGACCAGGAAGAGTGTTACGCGGCGGATCCTGGAGCAACACGGACGTACGTGTAGCGTACCGGCTTAACAGCGGTCCCGACTATAGAAATCTGTATGTAGGATTTCGCTGCGCCAAAGACATTTCATAAATCCCGCAGCACGCGATCAATCTAAAAATCATATTTTTGGCCGGCCAAAAAAGCTTTTTATATGAATCACATCCTACCGCGCCGGCCGAATCTTCAATGGCAGTCCGCACAATGTTTTAGTCAGCTGACCGGCAGTCCACGCTATTCTGCTAAAGAAATCTACAAATATGACGAAATTTGTCATTGAGGATGCACAGTTTCTGTCATTGAACACAGAGGGGTTGATGTGACGGCTCACGAGCGGGTTGAAAATCAAGGAGTTAGGCAGGAGGTACGAACCGCAACGCCGTGGCACGAACATTGCCATCACGATGACAGGCAATCAGGTCAACAACAACAGGATAAAAGGAGTCTTAGAATGCGCAACCAAAAAGGTTTCTCGCTCGTTGAATTATTAATCGTCGTGGCAATCATCGGCATCATCGCCGCCATTGCTATTCCGTCACTTCTGTCGGCCCGTATGGCGGCAAATGAATCGGCAGCTATCGGTACTCTTCGCACCGTGGGCAGCGCCGAAGCAACATCGCTGTCACTTAACGGCACATATGCTAACCTGGCAACACTGGCCACCAACAATTTCCTTGACGGCCAAATGACTAATGGCGTCCAGCGCGACAACTACACTTTTAACGATGTCAGCGCGACAACTGCAGCGTTCGGCGTCACGGCCGTGCCGGTAACCGTCGGCAGCAGCGGCAAACGAGGATTTGGTATCTACGAAGATTACGTGCTCCGTGCGAATTCGGCCGGAACAGCGGCAGCCAAAACTGATCCCGCAATCGGCGTGGTTTCGTCAGGCAGCTAGTTTGAACATATTGAAGACAGGGGGTATGTCCAACGGACGTGCCCCTTTGTCAAAAGATCTGGTTTGATCACCGAAAGTTTAGAAAATAGGGGTTTTTCAGGATGCGTAACGAAAAGGGTTTCTCGCTCGTTGAATTATTAATCGTCGTGGCAATCATCGGCATCATCGCCGCCATTGCTATTCCATCACTTCTCTCAGCCCGTATGGCGGCAAATGAATCGGCAGCCATCGGTACTCTTCGCACCGTGGGCAGCGCCGAAGCAACATCGCTGTCACTTAACGGCACATATGCTAACCTGTCGACAATGGCCGGCAACAGTTTCCTTGACGGCCAAATGACTAATGGCGTCCAACGCGACAACTACACTTTTAACGATGTCAGTGCGTCATCTGCAGCGTTCGGCGTCACGGCCGTGCCGGTAACCGTCGGCAGCAGCGGCAAACGAGGATTTGGTATCTACGAAGATTTTGTGCTCCGTGCGAATGCGGCCGGAACGGCGGCAGCCAAAACTGATCCCGCAATCGGCGTGGTCTCGTCAGGCAGCTAGTTTGAACATATTGAAGACAGGGGGTATGTCCAACTGACGTGCCCTTTGTCAAAAGATCTGGGTTTTGATCAACTAAAGTTTAGAAAAATAGGAGTTTTTCAGGATGCGTAACGAAAAGGGTTTCTCGCTCGTTGAATTATTAATCGTCGTGGCAATCATCGGCATCATCGCCGCCATTGCTATTCCATCACTTCT
>DASRDY010000223.1:0-26868 GCA_035652355.1 Blastocatellia bacterium | reverse complement strand
GAGCAGCACATCCGCCGCGAAAAGGCTACGTCGAACATCTGTACCAACGAAGGTCTGGTGATGACGATGGCGACGATTTATCTGGAGACGATGGGTCGGCGGGGATTGCAGGAAGTCGCAAATCAAAACTTGCAGAAGGCGGCCTACGCGGCAGACCAGATAAAACAGATTAAAGACTATAAGCTGCGGTTCACGACACCGTTCTTCAATGAATTCGCCATACAGTGCCCTGACTCAGCGAACAAAGTTTTAGGAAGATTGCTTGACCACAAGATAATCGGCGGAATCGATTTAGGGAAATACTATCCCGGCCTCGCCGATTCGATTCTCGTTTGCGTAACCGAATTATCGAAGAAAGAAGACATAGACAAGTTGGTCAAGGCTCTTTCATCAGGAATATAGGAATGGTGGTCCGTGATCAGTGGTCGGTAGAGTAAATGTCTTTCACCGACCCCTGACCACCGATCCCCGACCACCGGTTTTAAGATGATTAAGAAAGCAACAACACACATCAGCCAGAACGAAAACCTGATCTTCGAGAAGTCACGGCCGGGCTCTGCCGCATTCAGCCTGCCTGCCCTAGATGTCCCTTCGCAGCCGGTTGAAAAACTGATCGACAAAAACCTGCTGCGCAACGACGATCTGGAAGGAATGCCCGAAGTCAGCGAAGTGGATGTCGTTCGCCATTTCACTCGGCTATCAACCTGGAACTTTGCAATCGATCTCGGTCTTTATCCGCTCGGCTCGTGCACGATGAAATACAATGGCAAGATCAACGAGCTGATTGCGCGGATCGAGGGCTTTGCCAAATCGCATCCTTCCGCTCCGGATTCGCTGGTGCAGGGATCGCTGGAAGTGCAAAAGACTCTGGAAGAATATCTGTCCGAGATTACCGGCTTGCCCTACGTTTCATTGCAACCGGCGGCGGGTGCCCAGGGTGAATTAACTGGGTTGATGCTGATCAGAAAGTGTCTTGAAGCGAGAGGCGATGCTCGGAAAAAAGTTCTTGTTCCCGATTCGGCCCACGGAACTAATCCGGCCTCTGCCGCAATATGCGGATACGAAGTCGAATCACTGAAATCGAACGAGCGTGGCGGAATCGACCTGCACGTTCTGGAAGAAGCGATGGATGAAACCGTCGCGGCATTCATGCTGACCAATCCGAGCACTCTGGGCATCTTCGAAGAAAACATCGTGGAGATTTGCGAGATCGTTCATCGCAAAGGCGGCCTTGTCTATATGGACGGCGCGAATATGAATGCGCTGGTCGGCGTGGCACGTCCGGGCGAAATGGGCGTCGACGTGATGCACCTGAATCTACACAAGACCTTCTCAACACCGCACGGCGGAGGCGGTCCCGGCAGCGGACCTGTTGCAGTCAATGAAACGCTCGAACCATATCTGCCTGTGCCCAGGATCGTCAGAAAAGATGATGGAACGCTCAGCCTGAATTTTGATCGTCCGCAAACAATTGGAAGGGTTCGCGCATTTCTTGGCAATTTTGGCATGCATACCCGAGCGCTCTGCTACATTCTGACGCTTGGTCGTGAAGGCTTACGCGAAGCAACCGAAGCCGCAGTGCTAAATGCTAACTATATTGCGGCAAAGCTCAAGAACATTTACGAGATCGAATACAAAGGTCAGGCTCTGCACGAAGTGGTCTTCTCCGACCGCAACCAGCAGAAGTTTGGAGTGCGGAATTCGGACATCGGCAAACGCCTAATCGATTATGGATTCCATCCGCCGACACTGTCGTTCCCTCTGATTGTAACAGGCGCATTGATGGTCGAACCGACCGAAAGCGAGAGTCGAGAAGAGCTGGATTTCTTTATCGATGCGATGAAATCGATTGCTCGGGAATGCGAAATCGATCCGGAACTAGTGAAGCACGCTCCGCACAACACGCGTATCGGCCGACTTGATGAAGTATCGGCAGCACGTAAACCCGTATTGCGCTGGCAACCTGCGAAAGAAGCCAAAACAGCTTAATTAAGATTTACCACAGAGACACGGAGGCACAGAGTTTTTAAATTCTCTGTGCCTCCGTGTCTCTGTGGTGAATTTCTTATCTAGAGTTGAAATAGTCGAATCCGCTGCCGTTCCAGACCCAACGCATCTGTTTCCCGTCAGCCTTGATAACGACGGCCGGCCGGTGAGTGCGAGCTACAGTCGTTATCTCTGCCGACTCAAAATGAGAAATTGACAGAACGCGTGAATCAGAACTGGTCGCAAGGTGGTACTCTTCGCCGTCGCCTGAGACCAGAGCGCGATACTGACCATCCGATATGAAAACGACGACGAGCGAATCTTTGCCATCGCCGAGAGCATTTCCGCGCGCCGTGCCAAGAACTCGCGGATAGCGATAGCCATCTTTCTTCAGTACGGCTCTGGCTTCGTCAATGTAAGGAATATTTTCTTCTTCACCGTTCGGATCCATCACAGTAGGACGCCCGCGACGGATATCGGTGGAGGAATCATTTTCATCCCGGTCATCACGATTATTGCGGTTGTCACGCTGATTGTAGATGTCATCGTCCTGGCTGCCGCGTCGAGTTGTCGGTCGATTGTTAACGCGACCGCCACCAAGCAGAGCCTTGACTTTATCGAACTCCGGCGTGTCAACAGTACCTCGGCCGACTGCGTCGCGAAGATGTTCCTGAATTTCAGTCTCCGTATTGTGATAACGTTCCTGCGCCGGCGGGTGCGAGGCGAATATCTTATCGAATGACGAAGGTTCTCTTTGCGCTGCCGTTTCCAGGATCTTCCATGTCGCGTTCATCTCTTCGACACTGTAACCAGCATTTCGCATGTTATAAAGACCCAGGAAATCGGCTTCGCGCTCAGCATCGCGCGAATGTTTCAGAATGACGCCGCTGGAAAACATCGACGCCAGACCTGCCCCGCCATAACCGCCGATCAACGCTCCGCCAAGAATAAGGTAATTCCATTTTTGGGCCGACTTTAATGATTTTAACGGATGACGCCCGACGTTGTGACCGATCTCGTGGCCCAGCACTGCTGCCAGTTGACCTTCGCTGGTCAATCGTCTGACCAATCCGGAATATACATAGACTCGTCCGCCGCCGACCGTGAAAGCATTTATCTGGTCCGAGTCGATAACATAAAATTTATAATCGAGATTAGGTCTAAGAGAGTGTTCCGCAACGGTTTGCCCGACTTTGTTGACGTAATCGATAACCCTACGATCAGTGATAAATCTGTTTTCGCGCAAAAGCTGCTCGTGATATTGAGCAGCCAGTTTCAACTCATCCTCTTCGCTCAACAGTCCTTTGTTGCTATATTGCGCTCCGCGGAATTTGTCATAAACGTTCGAGCTGAAGGGAGCGGTCAACGCCACAAGCTGAAACGAAAGGATAACTACTGCAACGAGGGCAACACGAGGGTACTTCATAAATCTCACTCTAGATTAAACAATAATTTTTTACGCAACTCTAAAATCGAATCAGAGCCGTCCGGGCGAGAGCAAAGCGCCGGACTCCTCGCCCATTTAATTATAGATTATCGAATACTGATGCAAACACTATTTAGAAACTGCCAGTACCTGAATGTATTTGCTCTCTTCGAATGTGTAACGGAAGTTCCCTTTAAAATGGGAAACATCCGACACAACCAGTCCTTTTGAATAAGTTGGGAAACGATATTTTCCTTCAAATTGTGAATAATCAGTTACTGAAGTGAAGGTTCGAATATCATCTAAGTGCTTATCAAGAGAGCCCAAATTCTTCAGCCCGTCTATTTTGATAGTTAAAACTTCGCCGGTTCTTGCGTCCAAACTCACGGTCCCCATTGCTAAAACACGGTCAGTCGGTGCATCTACCCGGGGCGTAAATTTGAATACACGCTCTTTTGGTTTTTCTGAAACCAGCTCGTCATAAGTGTAAAAATCTTTTTTCTCTGGTAACAACGGATAAAAGGCTGCATCCCAAACTGATCCAAATGACAGAAGAGTATGTGCATTAGGGTCCACATTTTTCTTTGGTCGTCCCTTGTCGTCCGTATCCTGAATCACCCGCACATTGACGGGATACTGACCTGTTTTATCAGGCATAGTAGATGGCTCGACAACGACAACAGTATCTTGGGTTGATTCTATTGACTGTGCGTCACCAGGACGCGACGCAGGCTTGAACTTCTCTACGTGAATGGACTGTTCGTA
This sequence comes from Blastocatellia bacterium, assembly GCA_035652355.1. Taxonomy (GTDB): domain Bacteria; phylum Acidobacteriota; class Blastocatellia; order DASRDY01; family DASRDY01; genus DASRDY01. Next base: position 22,691 of record DASRDY010000223.1, on the reverse strand, counting down.
ACGCGAACGGTCCCTCGCCCCCAATGACTGATCCTGATTCTGCGCTGCAAGCTCAATGAGGGCGGGCACTCGTCCTTGCGCGCTAGACCGCGGACTGTAAACAATGGCCAAAATTACCAATAAGCTCAGGGTTAAAAAGGCTTTAGCCTTTGTCATATTTATGCACACTCCTGCTTTATTTGGGCAATCAACTTTTAATTTGAGAGGCTTTATAGCAATAAGGTTGCCACAAGCCGCTCAGAATCGATATCCCCTATATATCTGTTAACGCCCAGCATACGCCTTTCATCAATGAACTATGTTAATATTCTAGACGTAGAACATAACGTCGGTCATTATTTATTTTCGGAGAAATCTGGTGATACAGAACCGCTATTATCCCGGTCTAAAGCTGCAAACCGCCGCCGAGAGGCTGCAACAACTGTTTGTTTCTCAGGGACATGAAGTCCAGGTGCTGAAAGGCGGTGAAATCACAATCATCCAATCTCGAAAAGAGAGCACCCTCACTAACTTGACGGGATTATCTTCGGCGTTGACGGTGCGGTTCGTTCCGGAAGGTGGTGGAATTCGCGTTGAAGTTGGTGTAAGCAAATGGATCGAGAAAGCCGCGGTCGGCATAGTCGGCTTGGCAGTCTTCTGGCCGCTGATTGTCACATCTGTTGTTGGCATCTATAACCAGCAAAAACTTATTCAGGATGTCTGGAGAGTGCTGGACGACGTGGCGGGTGTTACTTCGGCTTCGGATACAGGTTATGGCGCTTGGTCAAGCGTAGCGGGATATAAACCCGGTTCCTGGTCAGAAGACGTAACCTGTGCAAGTTGTGGAGCAGTTCTGCCAGCCGGCGTTGGTTTCTGTGCCCGTTGCGGAGCGGATCTGCATAAATCGCCAACGTGTTCAACCTGCGGAGTGAAGAATCAACCAGGAGCGCGATTCTGTAGCGGCTGCGGTGCGAAATTAGAATGAGTATCAACGGCTCTTGCGCTAAAACCTCTTCTAAGTACCGCTGAAACCTCAATAATAATACTTTGGTTTGATCATCCTGGAGCATCCATTTTGAACCTGCGGAAATGCCGTAACAAGGACTGCTCATATCTCGTAGCAATTGGGGAAAAGTTCTGCCCCGGATGCGGCCTTGTCAGGCCATATTATCGAACCGCTAAACTGCGGTATTCTGCACTGGAAATACTGCTGGCGGGTGTTAGTCTTTTCTTCATTGTTGAAGTAACCATCGTGATTATTGCCATTAAGTTAGGTTCGCCGATTCAAGGTCTTCCATTATTCGAGCTGGTTTTCGCAGTATCGGTTCCATTACTTATCACCATCATAATGGGCTACAGATACCTGTACCTGAGACGATCAGGAAAATCGCTCTCTGACATCGAGAGGAAAGTTAAACTTCGGACGGATGAAATAGTTGCCAAGCTGGACCAAGTAACAGACACGCTAAGAATGGTAGAAGCGGAAAAAGGAGATGACTGGCGTACCACTGAAAATATTTTGCGCAATCGTTTGCTTTCTCTTTGCCAACACAAAGATGAATACACAATTAAGCACGTGGAAATAATGACAGCAAGGTGGCAGAATGCCTTATTGCCCGCCTCGAACATTGAAAATGTCCTTAGTTACCAATCAGCCGCGGAGCGAGTCAGCAAATTGGACGATTCAATAAGACATGGCGCGTCGTTGATTGGACAGATGCGACCATTGGCGCGCGTACCAAGTGGAGCTTCTTTGGTCGAAAAGATCAGAGCCATCCTTAGTTCGTGCGAAAAACTCAGACAGGAAATATTAGCCAGACAAGCTGCGTTGGCAATAGAAGGCACAGGAAATTTGACTGACGTTCTCAATCCAATTTCAGTCCCCAATAAACACGATCGAGAACATTTCAATTTCGTTGCACTGGTAGATATGCAGAATTTGGCAGATGAATTTAACAGGCTCGAACATTCTTACCTGAGCTTGCAAGTCGAAGATGATACCTCGTCGATGATCGGTGATACCGTTGCTAATGCACAAAGGACTTTTGAGTGATTTCAACTTTAATCAGTCCCTTGTGACCGTTTCTTCTATAACGATTTCGCCTTTGTCAGCATCAAGAGTTGCCATTGCGCCTTCAGGCAGAGTTATCTGATCGTCAGTATGCCCAATTGTTAATCCCGAAATCACCGGCACGTTCATTTGGCCGAAGAACTGATCGACAATTTCGCCAAGCGTAAAAGTCGAGTTGAACCCCGGCTGGTAATCATTAGGTTTGCAGCCACTGCATTCGCCGAAGATTACTCCTGCAACATCTTTGAATTTTCCTGCCAGGCGTAATTGCGTCAGCATGCGGTCGATGCGGTATGGCTCTTCGCCGACGTCCTCAATGAACAGGATTCGACCGCGAGTCTCAATTTCGTAGGGTGTGCCCATCGTCGTCGAAATCAAGGTGAGATTCCCGCCTATCAGCCTTCCTCTCGCTCTTCCCGGCCGCACCGTTCGTAGAGAGTGGTTCGGGCGCAATTCGTTGCTGGCCGGAGGATTTGTCACAACACCAATAGGTTTTGTCTCAAACAGCGCCTTTTTGAAATACCCTTGCGTGTAATCGGTAAAGCGCGAGAGCACTACCGGTCCGTGAAACGTAATCAATCCCGCGTGTCGATTGATTGCCAGATGTAGTGCGGTGATGTCACTGTAACCGAGAAATATTTTCGGATTCTTGCGGATCAGATCGTAATCGATTCGGTCCAGCAGTTGAGCCGACCCGTAGCCGCCGCGAATCGCAAATATGGCGCGCACTTCGGGGTCGCGAAACATCGCGTGCAGATCGTCCAATCGCTCGTCTATCGAACCGCCGAGATAACCCGCGCGTTTCGCAACGTTTTTACCGATCTTTGCTTTCAGACCAAAGTACTTAATCGTCCGATCTACCAGCGCCAGTTGATCGGGATCGGATACATAGGTCGATGGCGTAATCAAGCCAACAGTATCACCCGGTCGGAGCACTGGTGGTCGGATCAAATCTGAATCGACGCTGCTATTTGACCCCGCGGCGGCGGCTAACTTACTCACGGCTGGAATCGCGATGGCCGCTCCTAATGTTGTAATGAAGTTTCTGCGTTCCACTGAAGCCTCTGGTTACTGTCAGTACCAGCTGCAGTAGCGGCTGGGTTAAGTCAAGATTGCAACCAAGTTGGAGATAACTAAGCAAGTACCCATCCGCTACCGCAGATGGTACTGACTCTTACCGACTTTGAACAACCGTAGATGCAATTGCTGCCTCGGCCAATTTAAGCGCTTTTTTGTTTCCTTCCCAAATCACACGATTCATAGCCGTGTCGTAATCGACCCACTCGTATGCGTCGTGTTCGGTCGGATCAAGAATAACATTGTCAGGTTTCGCACCCGTCGCGTCCATCATATATGAAGACTCTTCGTTTACCTTAATGGCAAACTCAGGATGCTGTTTCCAAAACCGCGGATCTACTAGAAAGCTATGGCGGAAATTCAGATCGATAATTTCACCGCGGAGTTTTGTCTCTTCCCAAACCTCGCGAACCGCTGCATCGTGCCAGTCCTCACCTGGTTCAAGCCGTCCAGTCACTGGCTGCCAGAAAGCTCCGCGACTTTCGATTCGTCTCAACAGCAGATACTTGTGGCCGCCGTTTTCGTGACGATAGATGTAAGTCTGAATCGATTTGCTTTCGCTAGACACCTCCAGCATCTTTCGCTGAAAGACTTGTCCAAAATGATAGGCGAGACGATCCTGAACTTCGTGGATGTCGACTTCGCGACCGAGGAGCTTCTTTAAGGAAGTGACGCCGTGGTCTGAGATTCCGCACGGAACAATTAAATTGAAATAAGAGAGATCCGTGTTGACGTTATACGCGAAGCCGTGCGAAGTCACCCACCTGGCAATGCGAACTCCGATTGCTCCCAATTTCTCATCGCTGACCCAGATCCCGGTCAATCCGGGAATTCGAATAGCGTCGATGCCATAGTCGCTGGTCACGCGAATCATTACTTCTTCGATATCGCGGACGTAACGGTGAACATCGCAGCGGTCCGGCTTTAGGTCTATTATAGGGTAACCGACGACCTGACCCGGTCCATGATATGTAACATCCCCCCCGCGGCCTGTTTTGAAAAGTTCGACTCCGGTCGAACGACGAGTGTTTTCATCGACTAGAACATTATTTGGATCGGCCCCGCGACCCAGGGTGAGAACGTGAGGATGCTGCAGTAATAAGAGCATGTCAGGCAGCATGCCTTTGGCACGAGCCTCGACTGCTGCCTCCTGCATTTTCAATCCAGCTTCGTAAGAGATAATGCCTAATCGGCGAACCTCACAAATTCTTTCTGTCATAATCTAAATATAATCAGCACGGGTACTTGGCTCTAATCTTCCTCAAACACTGAAGGTACGTATCTCGACGTGTGCAATATCCTGACTATCTCAATCGGATCCTTGTCTGGATGATATACGACTAAGTAATGCTTGTGCGCCACCCAAAACAAAAGAGATTTATCCGACGTGAATTCTTCTCTCTTTCGTCCCATTCCGGGCATCGTAGCAAGCTTCCGCATTGAGGCTCGTAACTCGTCAACCAATCGCAAAGCGATTTCCAGCGAAGTTCGCTCAGAAATGAACGATCCAATTTCCTCAAGATCCTTTAATGCTTGTTGAGAAAAGGCAGGTTCTTTAGCGGCCATCGCTTCCGTTTAATTCACGTTTTTTATTGTTAGCTCTTGCTCTCATTCGATTCTTAAGCTCTTCAAACACTTCGTCTGTGAGAATGATGCCCTTTCCTTCGCGAAGTTCTTTCTCCCCAATTTCGATTTCGCGTTTCAATTCTTCAATGCGAAGCTTTCTCAAATCATCTTTGTCCCTAAAAAGCTCAAGGGCCTGCATGACGACTTCCGATGCGCAACTATAACGACCGCTGCGTACCTGCTCGTTAACTAAATTTTCAAGTTCGGGTGTGAGGGTTATGTTCATAGAATATCTCTTAACGAATATTACCTAAATGAATTGTAAGCCTCTGGCAAAATGAGTCAAGATTCATTCCTGAATGGCTTCGTGGTACTATCAGTCACTTCGAACGATTCGTTATGATTCAAACAGCTAAAGGGAACTCAGCCACAACGTCGGAAGCGCTCAATCGCAAGTTGCCGGACAGCGTATTGAATTCTATCCGAAGCATCGTCGGCGACGCTAACGTCCTGGAGAGCGACACAGAAATTCTTCCCTACGAATGCGATGGAATGATGACACATCGCTATCGCCCGAGCGCCATCGTCCTGCCGACAAGCTCTGATCAGGTTGCGCCGATTGTTCGCGTTCTGGCGGAACACAGCATACCTTTCGTAGCACGCGGTGCGGGTACGGGACTTTCAGGTGGTGCGCTTGCCACCAATGGCGCAGTGGTCATTGAGATGGCGCGGCTCAATCGAATCCTTGAAATCGATTACGACAACAGATTGGCTGTTGTTGAGACAGGACTGGTCAATATACGACTGTCGCAGGCAGTCAATCCCGATGGTTTCTATTACGCCCCCGACCCATCAAGCCAAACATCCTGCACCATCGGCGGCAACGTCGCCGAAAGCGCCGGAGGACCGCATTGCTTGAAATATGGTACGACAACTAATCACGTCATCGGACTTGAAGTCGTGCTGCCATCGGGTGAAGTCGTTCGTCTGGGCGGCTGCGGCGCAGACGACATTGGTTATGATCTGCTGGGTGTTTTTGTCGGTGGTGAGGGAACGTTAGGCGTAGCAACAAAAACCTGGCTGCGCCTGCTGCCATCACCGCAGACGGTAAAAACGATGCTCATCGATTTTATGAGCGTCGAAGAGACGAGCAAAGCAGTCTCCGAAATTATCGCCACCGGAATTGTGCCAGCTGCGCTGGAGATGATGGATGGAGCAACAATTCGCGCGGTCGAGGCCTCAATTTTCGCTACCGGAATGCCAGTCGACGCTGCGGCCGTGCTGATCGTAGAACTGGATGGTCTGGAAGCTGGAATGGACGAGACGATAGAACAGATCAAGGCGATTGCTGAGGCGCACGGCGGACGCAAAGTCTATCTGGCTGAAGATGCGACCGAACGCGCTCGAATATGGGCAGGCCGCAAAGGAGCGTTTGGCGCTCTGGGCAGAGTCAGTCCCGATTTGATGATTCAGGATGCCGTAATTCCGCGAACCAAGCTGCCGGAAGTGCTCTCTGAAGTTTATCGCATCAGCGAGCGTTATAATTTACGACTTTCGAATGTGTTTCATGCTGGCGACGGCAATCTGCATCCGAATATCAGCTTTGACAGTCGCAATCAGGATGAAGTTCGGCGGGTCACTGCGGCCAGCAAAGAGATTATGGAGTTATGCGTCCATGCTGGAGGATCTATAACCGGCGAGCATGGTGTCGGTCTGGACAAGATCAACTACATGCCGCTGATTTTCAGCGACGCCGATCTGGAAGCAATGCACAAAGTTCGTGATGTCTTTAATCCGAATAATCTGGCGAATCCTGACAAGGTAATCCCGATGCACAGGTGCCGTGCGTTCTAATTGATAGAATACCGAATGAACCTCGCAGCAAAACTCGAATCTACTCTCGGCGCGGAATGCGTTTTCCAGAGCACGACCCTCAATGTCGATGGTTGTCGTCCTGTTGTAACAGTCGCACCTAAAACTTATGAAGAAGTCGCCGAAGTGTTGCGGTTTGCTGACATTGAAGGACTTAAAGTTTTGCCGTTCGGCACCGGAACGAGACTTCACATCGGGAACATACCGAAGAAAATCGATATAGCTTTGTCAACGGCAAGATTGAACCAGGTGATCTCTTACGAACCTGCCGACTTGACCGCGATTGCCGAAGCGGGAGTTCCGCTTGTCGATTTTTTCGCCAGAACGAGTGCGAACGGACAGTGGCTTCCTGTAGATCCCCCGGGTAAGGGATCAACACTGGGCGGCGTCATTGCAACCAATGCGTTTGGTCCGCTGCGAACTTTTTATGGAACTCCGCGCGATTACGTGATCGGGCTAAAGATCGTTGCGGCAGACGGAACGCTGATCAAAACTGGCGGTCGCGTCGTTAAAAACGTAGCCGGTTATGACTTGAACAAATTATTTATCGGATCGTTCGGTACGCTTGGTGTGATTGTCGAAACCGCATTCAAGCTGCGACCAGTGCCCGAATCTGAATCGACTTGTCTTATTACAAGCAGGTCGATTGAGCCGCTAGCTGCTGTCGCAAATCAGGTTTTCAAATCGCAACTGTTGCCGATTTCAACATTGCTGACCGATTCCAGAGCATTAAAAGTTTGCGATGTCCCAACTGGTGAAGCAAAGTGGGGATTGCTGGTTCGGTTCGGTGATAATCGCAAGTCAATCGATTATCAGGTTCACAAACTAAATGAGCTCGTTGCAGAACCTAATTCAATATTTCAGATTCTTGATTACAGCACTGCGTCGCGATTGTGGCAAGCCATTGCCGATTTCGAAGACGTTTTCGCATCGGAAGTGACTCTGCGGATCAACACTCTTCCAAATCGTTCGGCAGAGATGGCGACAGCTGCAGGATCGCATTTGAAAAAATCAGGCATGAGTTCGGCTAGCATTGTTCATACGTCAAGTGGTGTTGTTCATCTCTATATCAAATCGGCCAGTGAAAATGATGCAATGACGCGGCGCGTATTAGCAATGATTGAGCAACTGCGCGCAAAAGTTGGCGACTTTGGAAGCCTGATTATTGAAAGAGCGCCGTTAGCAATAAAACAGCAGGTCGATGTTTGGGGACAACCGCGCGGAACAGCGGCATTAATGCGCGGGATAAAAGAGAAGTTCGATCCGAAAGCGACGCTGATTCCCGGGCGCTATGTCGCCGGCATATAATCTGGGAGCGCAGGCATCTTGCCTGCATGATCTCGTGATCTCAACTTCTATTTCAACGTAGTCGAAACAAGGGGTCTGTAGGCAAAATACCTGCGCTTCCAGGCTTTGGTAAACTGAAAAACATGGCATTGGCTCACACACTCGAAGGCGAAATTGACAAGATGCTGGCTTGCGTCCACTGCGGACTCTGCCTTCAGGCGTGCCCGACTTACGTCAAGCTCGGCAACGAAAACGACAGTCCACGCGGTCGTGCTTATTTGATGCGCGCAGTGGCGGAGCATCGCCTGGAAATCGACAACGCCTTTATCAATCACATGGAATTGTGCCTCCAATGTCGCGCCTGCGAAGTCGCTTGTCCCTCTGGACTCAACTACGGTCACATAATGGAAGCCGCGAGAGCCGAGATTGCCGCTTCATCAATTGCGCAAACTCCCGAGCGAAAGATCAGGCGGTTTGTCCTGAATCACATTCTTGTTAACAAAGCGGCCTTGAGAATAGCACTTTGGTTTGCAAATTTTCTCAAGCGCACGGGAATAGCAGAGCTCCTGATCAAATCAGGGGTGTTTCTCAGTTTTCCTGTAAACGTTGAAGCCGCAGTGCGCCTGCTCTTGCCGGATTATTCCGGTAAAGAGATGACTATGGCTGTCGATTACAAAACGATCCCTTCAACCAAAAATCGGCGAGTCGCTTTTCTCGAGGGCTGCGTAATGCCGGGTATGTTTGGTTACATCAACGCGGCCACTAAACGGGTTCTCGCCGCAAACGGGTGTGAAATCGTTGCTGTCGATAAGCAAGGTTGCTGTGGAGCTCTTCACGCGCACGCAGGAGAGCTTGAGATGGCGCAGGAGCTCGCACGAAAGAACATTGACGCGTTCGAAGCAGCCGATTGCGAGGCTTTCATAGTCAACTCAGCCGGGTGCGGTGCTGCGATGAAGGAATATCATATACTGCTGAAAGACGATCCCGATTATTCAGAAAAAGCCGCACGTTTCAGCCGAAAGACTCAAGACATTTCGGAATTCCTCGCTTCAATAGACTTCCGCACGCCCACTGCGCAAGTCAACCAGCGCGTCACTTACGATGCACCCTGCCATTTGCTCTACGTGCAAAAAGTCAAAGACGCGCCGCTGGAAATAATTAAATCGATTCCGGGGGTTCAGTTCATCGCGCAACGCGACGCGGAGGTGTGTTGTGGCGGAGCGGGCATCTACAATATGACACAACCAGAGATGTCAATGCAGTTGCAATCCGACAAAGTCAAAAACATTCTCACAACAAAAGCCGACATCGTCGCGACTGGTAATCCAGGCTGCCATATGCAACTTGCAACTGGATTATATACATCCGGTCACAAGGAAATTAGAGTTACCCATCCCGTTGAACTGCTTGATGAAGCTTATGAAGCCAGCGGCTTCTACCAATCACAAAAATAAAATTAAACTGTCTGTGCCCTCTGCGTCGTCAGTGACAAACCTCTTCCGATGTCGGCCGGGCTTGGCCATAACCCACCTTTCAGCTAAATTGGATAAATCCCCAGGTGGTCAAAAATCTTCTTGAAGAGGGGCCTGACTTGTATCACCGCATCGGGGATTACGCCGCAATCGGCAATGGAGAAACGGTCGCATTGATTGCGCCGGACGGTTCAATAGATTGGCTGTGCCTGCCGAAATTTGATTCGCCTGCCATATTTTGCCGTTTACTTGACGACGACAAAGGTGGTTATTTCGCACTCAATCCCATTGAAGAACACGAAGTCCAACGCGGCTACATCCCGGAAACAAACGTATTCCGCAGCGTGTTCACGACCGCGGACGGTGAAGCAATCCTCACCGATGCAATGACCATTGAGTTGACAGAGGAAAGTCAATCGCCTCACCCGCGCGCGCCGGAACAACAATACGATTATGCACACCGTCCTTCGGGTCATCGCGAAATAGTTCGCAGGCTAGAATGTCGTCGCGGCAGCATGCGGTTCCGTCTTACATTAAAACCGACGTTTAACTTCGCCAGATCGGCGGCGAACTTTGAAAGCTCCAACAATGGATTGATAGCCTGGTCCGAAAATCATTTTCTAGTGTTAAGCTGCGATGCACCATTCCAAATCGATGGCAATCAGGCCACTGCCGATTTTTTAATTTCCGAAGGAGACTCGTTTCAGGCCGTTCTCTATTACGCCGAAAGCCTTGCAGAAGCAAAGGACTCTCTTGCTTCAAAAGATAACGAGGATTCGATTCAAAATACGGTCCAATTTTGGAGAGAGTGGAGCAAGCGCTGTCACTATACCGGTAAGTACCATGACGTAGTCCACCGAAGCGCGCTGACCCTGAAGTTGATGCATTTCAGCGATTCAGGTGCACTGGTGGCAGCGCCAACTACATCCCTGCCGGAAGAGATCGGCGGCGTTAGAAACTGGGACTATCGTTACAGCTGGCTTCGCGACAGCGCAATGACTCTGCACGCGCTTTTCTCGCTTGGTTACACTGCCGAAGGAGACGGTTTTTTTCACTGGATGGAGGAGACCTGCTCACAGCATCCATACCAGATCATGTACGCGATCGATGGAAGCAGCGACATTCCTGAAAACTGTCTCGACCATCTGAGCGGCTATATGAACTCCAAGCCGGTCCGAGTCGGAAACGCCGCGGCCGAGCAGCGTCAACTGGACATCTTCGGTCCGGTTCTTGACGCAGCTTATCTGTATGCCAATCGTGGAGGAAAGATCGATCAGAAGCTATGGTCTGTGTTGGCTGAGTTGATCAATTACGTTGTGCAGCACTGGCGCGAGCCTGACCGCGGCATTTGGGAAGTGAGAAGCGGAGACCGGCAATTTGTTTATTCCAAACTTATGGCCTGGGTTGCACTTGATCGTGGGTTACGACTTTCAAAGAAATTCCATTTGCCTGCAGACCAGCAGTCCTGGGGGAAAATTGAAAAAGAGATCCGCATCGAAATTCTCACGCGCGGATTCAATAAAAAAATTCAATCATTCACTCAGTATTACGACACAGACAAGCTAGACGCAAGCCTGTTGATGGTGCCGATAGTCGGATTTCTTCCTGCGATGGACCCGCGCGTTGTTTCTACCGTGAAGGCGATCTCAGAAAATCTTACTGAACATGGACTGGTCTATCGCTATCGCGACTCAGACGATGGCATTGAGGGCGACGAAGGCTCGTTTACGATCTGCAGTTTCTGGCTTGTAGAGAACCTTGCCCTTCAAGGTGAAATCGAAAAGGCAGAAGAGATGTTCAATCGACTGCTGAAATATTTCGAGCCGCTGAATCTTATAGCCGAAGAGATTGATCCGGTGAAGAACCTGCAATTAGGCAATTATCCACAGGGGCTGAGTCACGTTGGATTGATCAATGCGGCGCTCAGTCTAAAGCGCAGAAGAGAAAAAGGACCTGAAGAAGGACCGAGAACCTATGCAGAACGCATACCATAATGCGATCCTGAACGAAAATGCCACAATCGCGGCCCACGTTTTGCCTTCTTCATTTTGGCCGTTTACAATTTGAATAGAGCGAGAGGAGGGTTCGGATGGCTTCCGAAGAATATCAGGATTATCTAGAGTGCAACATCCCGGAGATTCTTCCCGTATTGCCGCTGGTGTCGACTGTTGTTTTTCCCGTCAGTGTTCGCTCAGTTCAAATAGCGTTGCCGCGCAACGTCAAACTTCTTCAGGAACACGCCGGTGAAAATCAGTTGGTTGCACTTGCGGGGCTAAAGCGTCCCTCTGAGCCTTCTCAATATGCTCCATCAGACCTTCGACGAATCGGTGTCGCGGCAAGGATAATCCAGCGAATCAATCTTCCTAACAAGGCGATTCAATCAGTCTTTCAGGGAGCCCAACGCATCATCATCGAAGACACAGTTCAAACAGAACCGTACCTGAAAGCAAGAATTCGCCCCGTCCATTCAATCGAAAGCGATCCTGAAGAGAGCCAGCGATTGATGCGCGAGGGCTTGCAGTTATTCGAGCATCTGGTTTCGCTCGATAACCATTATCCGTCTGAGCTTATCAATATCGTTCGGATAAACATAAAAGGTCCCGGCCGTTTTGCGGACCTTCTCGCGACTCATTTGAATCTTTCGATTGAAGACAAGTTGATTCTGCTGGAGACCCTCGATGTTCGAACCAGACTTTATCGTTTGATCGAAATGATGAACGATGAGGTAAACAGGATCGAGGTTGAGCGCGATCTCGGCAAACGCACTCAGGTAGAGTTGGACCGAGCTCAGCGTGAGCAGTTCCTGCGCCAGCAGTTGAATGTTATTAAGCGAGAGCTCGGCGAAGAAGACCTGATGGACAGCGACGTCCGTCAGCTCAAGCAGCAGATCGAAACCGCTGGATTGCCTGAACAAGTAAGAGCCGAAGCTGATCGCGAAGTAAATCGTTTGTCGATGATCTCTCCCGCTTCTGCCGAATACAATGTGATCCGCACCTATGTTGATTGGATGCTGAGCCTTCCCTGGAACAAGTACAGCGAGGATAGTTTAGATATCATTCGCGCTCGCGAAGTTTTGGACGCCGATCATTTCGACATGCAGGAGATCAAAGACAGAATTGTCGAATTCCTAGCCGTGCTGAAATTAAAACAAGATATGAAGGGTCCGATACTTTGTCTGGCCGGACCACCGGGTGTAGGCAAAACCAGTCTGGGGCAATCAATTGCGCGCGCGATGAATCGTAAATTCGTTCGCATCTCTGTTGGTGGAATGCGCGACGAAGCGGAAATCAAGGGACACCGCCGAACGTATGTCGGAGCAATGCCTGGTAAAATCATCCAGTCCCTGCGTACTGCGGGTACCAGCAATCCCCTAATAATGATCGACGAGATAGACAAGATGGGACACGATTTTCACGGCGATCCATCGTCGGCAATGCTGGAGGTTTTGGATCCGGAACAGAATGCGAATTTCGTTGATCATTATTTAAATGTGCCCGTCGATTTATCACACGTACTTTTTATTGCAACCGCAAACGTGTTGGATTACATTCCGGGACCGCTGTATGATCGCATGGAAGTCTTGCAGTTATCGGGCTACACGCGTGAAGAAAAATTTCAGATAACAAAACAGTATCTGATACCACGCCAGATGAAAGCCAACGGGATAAACGAGAATCTGATTGAATTCTCTGATGGTGCGTTAAAAAATATCATCAAGTTCTATACAGCAGAAGCTGGCTTGAGAAACCTTGAACGTCACATAGGGACTATATGTCGCAAGGTAGCGGCCCGAGTGGTTATGGGCGAAGATACTAAGCATCTGATTTCAGAATCTGATCTCGAACAATTAATAGGTTTACCAAAGTATGAAGAGGAGCTGGCGGAAAAGAGTCCTGAGGTTGGCATCGCGACTGGATTAGCCTGGACGGCATCCGGCGGCGCCGTTATGTTGATCGAAACGACAAAGATGCGAGGCAACGGTGGAGTCACTATCACAGGTCAGCTTGGCAGCGTGATGAAAGAATCGGTTCAGGCTGCACTTTCGTATGTTCGCTCGAAAGCGAAAGACTTGAGAATTCCCGATGAAGAATTTAAGAAATGGGATATTCATATACATTTTCCGGCCGGAGCGATTCCGAAAGACGGTCCATCGGCCGGCGTTACGATCGCCACGGCCCTTACATCTCTTTTCAGTGAAAAACCGATTCGACATGAAATTGCGATGACCGGTGAAATAACATTGCGAGGCAAAATTCTCGCAGTCGGAGGAATCAAAGAAAAGGTCCTTGCTGCCTATCGGGCGGGAATTAAGAAGGTGTTATTACCCGAACCAAACAGGAAAGATTTGGCTGATATACCGGACGAGGTTAAATCAAAGCTCGAGTTCGGCTTCATAAGCGAAGCCAGGCAAGCAATAAACGAGGCGGTGCTGTACATAATACGGCCGAAGCATGGTGAAGTAGATGCCAAGCAAACTGTGCCCGATTTGCGGTGAAGAGATTTCGGTCACTTTCTTTGATCGACATCTCTGGCGCGAAAAACGGGCAATAAAAGCTTTACGCGAAGAGCATCCGGAATGGGCCGGCAATGGGACCGCAGAGTGCATCAAAGCTTACAAGGAAATGCACGAGGAGATGCGCAGTGAAGCTCGTCGTTTGCGCCAGGAACATGGCGAAACCTTTGATGATCAGTCAGACGATGTTGGCGACGAGATTCCTGAAACCGAACTTCACATAGCCACCGGTGATTACGACCTGCATCCACACGCCGAAGATTAATCCTACTGATTTCCGGTTTTTCGCTTGAAAGTTCCGGCCGAAACGATTTAGAGTAAGCGCAATGCCAAACGGCATACAATTTGTTTGCCTTTTTGACGTAACCGGATTAACCACCTTTAAAAGGGAGTTTTTAGATGAACAGAACTGTTTCAAAAAAGAGCATATTTGCGATGCTGCTGATCGTTTGTGTGCTGTTCCTTGGGCTAGGTGCGTCTTCTGCTTCGGCCCAGACTCATCGTAAAAAGAAGCACCGGATGGCTAAGCGAGTCGGAATTGGAGCGGCAATCGGCGCAGGCGCGGGCGGTTTGATTGGCGGCCGAAAGGGCGCATTGATTGGGGCAGGTGCCGGTGCGGGCGGCGGATATATTTATCACAAACACAAGCAGTCACAGGCTCGCAAACGTCGTCGTGCTCGCCACAGACGCAGATAGTCCGAAAGCTCGTTGGCCTGCAGAGTTTAATACATTTCACTTTTGCGGATTTCGCAGTGAGATGATTTCGGCCAGAATAGAAACTGCAATCTCTTCGGGTGTTCGCGCTCCGATTCGTAAACCGATCGGAGCGTGAACTTTATCAGTCAGCGATCTATCTATTCCGTCCTGTACGAGACGATCAAACACTGCATTGACTCGGCGTTTTGATCCGATCATTCCAATGTAACCCGCCCTAGAACTAATAGTTTCCTTCAGACAAGTCTCATCCTGAGCGTGCCCACGCGTGACAATAACGATATTTGTTGATGATGTAATCGCTTGTTCGCGCAGTGCCACATCAAACGGCTTTGCGACAACTCCTATCTGCGGATCAGGAAAGTTTTGGCGGTTTGCAAATTCAGGGCGCTCGTCGATGACGGTTACCTTGTATTCAAGAAAAATGCCTAACCGCGCTGTAGAGTTCCCGACATGTCCAGCTCCGCATATCAGCAGCTCAGGTTGGGGCCGGACAATCTCGAACATCACTCCGAACAATGCGCCTTGTTTACGGGTGTCCCAAATAGTGTCATCGCGGAGCCATAAAGTGTGAACTCCAGTCGCATTGCCGGATAGCAACTCGTTAGCTTTTCGGGTTATCAAAGTCTGCTGTGGCTCAGAAAATATTTCCCTATCGACGAGAATCGTGCCTTTTGAATCAACTATAACTCTTGTGCCAATGGTCTGCTGATCTGCAGCCGAGATGATCCTGGCCAGGATGAAGACTTCCTGGGCTTCGATCAAACGGTTTATCTTGGCAAGAAATTGGCTATCAGAACTCATAATTAAGTCGAACCAGACTAGCTGATCACCTGATAAATCGGCGACTCAGTATTCCTTGTGTCGGTAATTATTATAGGCACGGTGCAGGCAAGATTGCGAACTGCGGCAGCTATGTTCTGCGCCTGCGTCAAAAGCTCTCTACGGGAAACCTTGTTTAGTAAAACAAATCTTCTAGCCCTATCAGGAGCTCCTTTGAACAAACCTTGGGGGTCTACAACCAATTTTGCTACGAGCTCAGCATCGACTTCATCGCCCGGCGCTTTTCCGGTCAATTGACAGATCCTTTCGGGGCGGTGAACTTCATTCGGCAATATTTTTCGTCCAATTGCATCAATCCCTATAAGGACGACTGTGGTTGTGGTGCAAGCTGGAACGACAGGCTCATGCTCGGCCGGAGCTTTGATTGGGAGACCTCGCGAGCCATCAGCTTCGACCAACACATAATCGGCCAGTTTGCCTAGCGCACAAACAGCGTTTGGATCGACTCCGGTAAGCTTTGTACCTTCGGCCTGGCCTGCGACCAACGCCCATTTGTTGTTGATTTGATTCCGAATCTGCTGCGCTTGTGAAATTGACGGTTCGTGGATATCGCCAATGAGAATTGGTTCGATGCCGTCTATTTGATCCAAACCAATGCGGGTTGTAACAGTACTTATTACCGAGCGATTCCTCGAACTTAGCTCTTTACAGAGAAGCTGAATCGTAGAGGTTTTGCCGCCACCGCCACAGAACGAGATGATTTCGAGCGAGTTGAGATCAAGCGCTTTGCAAAGCAGCATCTCGCTCCCACACTTCGATAAAGATATCCATCGTTCCGCCGCAAACCATTCCCTCGTCCTGAGCCGTATCTGCGGTCAGCGCAAAACTATAGAGTCCTGATTTTTTCGTCCGAAGAACTTCGCGGGCTTCGGCGTATACTTCGGCTTCAACGCAGCCACCGCCGACCGTTCCGAACATTCTTCCTGATTCGAAGATCAATAAACGAGCACCAACTGTTTGGGGTGTTGAGCCGCGCGTCGCAGCGACAGTGGCCAGAGCTACGCGTTCACCCGAGGCCACTGCCTTTTCCAATTCGCTAAAGATATCGTTTGCTGTCGAATTCATAAAAGTGGCGCAGACATTCAAATCAAATCAATTGGCCAGGTTCGAAATAAGCGCAGACTGAATGTCTGCGCCACTCCTTATGGTCGATTGGGATTCCCGTTGCTCGGCGGACGCTGTTGCTGCTGTTGCGGAGGCCGCATCGGACTTTTCGGGAACGAAGCAATGCTTTCATTGCCGTCCTTGTCAACCGCCTGAACCGCGAACATGTAATCGTCCTTTGACAGCCCCTTCATTGTTGCCGCTGTCACGTTGCCAACCCAGACTTTCCGCTCCCAGTCCGGGGCAGTCGTCGTGCGGACCAACACTTGATAACCGGCTAAATCCGGTTCTTTGTTAGCAGTCCATGTGAGTTCTGCATCGTACTCCTGACCGCGCGCCGCGAACGCCACTCCCGCAGGACTGGCCGGAGCAAGGGCAGCCGAGGCCATAGCCGCACCATTCACGCGAGCCACCTGTGCCACGTATGCAAAGTCCACCATTTCCGGGACGTCACCATATTTGATGCCATTTTCTTCGTGAACAGCCTGGTGTTGACGTGTGAAATCTTCGTTCATTTCGGTGAATCGCACCCCTGGATACCCTTGAGCAAGCCACGAATTCTGATCGCCGCCACGTCCGTAACGGTCTGCGCGGAACACCATCACAACGCCCATGCTGGGCACATAACGCTCGCACATTGCCTTTATATATCGAGCAAGCTGTCGCGAAGGACCATCGTTTTCGCCGCCATTGCTCTGCCTGGCTCTCGCCTCCTGCGGAGTCTCTGTTCTGGGAATGCCTTCAGAAAATACGCGCACGTGCGAATTATCTCTGACGCCGTTGCCGCCAATCGTGTTCCCTACGATGTCATTATTGAAAACTGCTCCGACATTCCAGTTTTCCTTTTTAGCTTTTTCCGCAAGAGCCGCGGATCCATTCAATCCCTGCTCTTCGGCAGCGTACGTAACAAATACCAACGTTGAATCGAATTCGTATTTGCTCATCACGCGCGCAAGTTCCATAGTCACCGCCGTGCCGCTGGCGTCATCGTTGGCTCCCGGTGCATAGATGGTGGGATCATTGGCGGGGCGAGCGATTGAGTCGTAATGCCCTCCGACAACGTAGATTCTGTCTTTGCTTTCAGCCTGAGTTCCTGGCAATGTCGCGACGACGTTGACAACTTCCGTGGGATTTGGAATTCGCATTGTTGGTCCGACCATCGTGCTCTGGAACTCTACTTTCAATCGACCACCGGAATCTTTGCTGTAACGCTCCATCTCTGACTTAATCCATCTGCGAGCGGCGCCGATTCCTTCGGTATCACTGTCAGTTCGCGACATTGTCTGGCGCGTCTTAAAGCTGACCAGTTTGCGAATTGTGGCTTCAATGTTAGTCGCACTGATCTCGTCAAGGATCTTCACGACCTGCGGATTGCGCGCATTAGTAATCTGAGCCGCCGCCTGAGACTGCGGAAGCAGACAGAAAACAGCTATAAAAACACTTATAAGAAGAATAGTAACTATCCTCAATTTTCCCTCCAACGGGTAGGTGAGAGCTGTCACAGAAGAGGAAAGAGTTTAATCGGTCTCACCCGGCACGGCAAGTACCTTTACTAATTCTGTCAGCATTTTCCCCGCGGACTAATCATCTGTCGCGCACCGGAAACCAGCGAACGCTATCCGAAATCCGGGTCGAAAGAAATTACGAAACGACGTCCGCAGAAGCGGCGCTCTGGTGACCCATGACCCGCCTTTTAGTATTCGGTGATCGCCGTCAAACCATACTTCAGAATATTCAGGGTAGGGATATGCTTCAAACCCGGGGTATGGACCAAAGGTCGACGATGCCCACTCCCAAACATTGCCAGTCATATCAAGACAACCGTAAGCACTCTTGCCTGCCGGAAAAGCTCCTACCGGAGATGGTCCATAAAGATTATTGTTGAAATTCGCCAAATGCTTTTCAGGCATTTCATCTCCCCACGCGAAGCATCTACGGCTTTTAGAGATAGGATCCCACGAAGCAGCCTTTTCCCATTCCGCTTCGGTTGGCAATCGCTTGCCGACAAATTGCGCGTACGCGCTGGCCTCGTGCCAGCTTACGCCGGTGACCGGCAGGTTGGGGTTCAGTTCGCTGGTCTCAAACATTTCCTGTACTTGCCATTGCGACGAGTCTTCGTCGCCTTCCCTTCTCCAAAAGAGCGGCAAGTTGATCCCGTTTTCTTCCTTCCACTTCCAGCCTTCGGGCGACCACAAGCTTTGCAATGAATAACCACCGGAATTAATAAACTCCAGGAAATCCTGATTCGTAACCAGATTCCTGTCTATTTTGAAATCTTTCAAATGCACTGTATGGCGTGGCTGTTCGTTGTCGTATATAAATGGCACACTCAGATAGCCATTCGATCCCATCTCGAATGGTCCACCTTCGACTTTGACCATGTCTCGATCTTTGCTTTCCTGCGCCCACATCAGGAAATCGGATCTCACGGAATAATCTTTTGGCGCCTGCTTAGCTGATGGATCCAGTAATCGCATCAAATAATTGATTGTTTCCTGATGCTGGTATTCGTGTTCCAGGACAAGATCGAATATATAGCCCCCCTGAAGAAGAGGTGATTGCTCGTTACCTTCAAGGTCTTCCAGATAACTCAGGACTTCTTGACGGACTTTGCTCAGATATTCACGCATCTCCTGTATCGACGGAAGATCTTTAGACTCTTCGCGAGGCGTTTTGATCGGATCGAAGATGACGTCGTATCGTTCAGAGATAGTCGGATCGCCTTTAACACGCTGCAGTATCCAGTAAGATTCGAACACTCCGATATGGGCCAGGTGCCACAAGATCGGCCGAAAACCAAATCCCGGACTGCGCCGTAAAACATCCTCAGACGTAACAGATTGATAAAGTTGGAAGGTATTGTTGCGAGCTTTATTCAATAATTCGGCGATTTCGTCCGGATGGAATCGTTTTTGCATCGGTCCTCCCTTGCCTGGCGTTCGGAAAACAATTGCAGTTATTTGTAATAATTATTGGCCTAAATAGAATTGTAATATAGCATCCACGAATCTCTGGTGTTATAGGGAATGAAAATAGCGATAAATCGCTTTTAAGCATAGCAGACGGAGGAGGAGGTTTCCGACTGATGATACCTGAACGCCAATGGATTTCTTGTCAACGTCTGGTCATACATCGTCTGATGACCGAAGGTTTCACTGATTCTTTTGCGGAAGATGTAAGGCAAGGACTGTCGTCTTCTCCGAAATCGCTTCCTCCGAAATATTTTTATGACGAGTTAGGATCGCAGTTGTTTGAGGCGATTTGCCGTCTGCCGGAATATTACCTTACCAGGGCGGAAAGCGATATCCTTAGCCGTTTTGCCGAGGACGCAATCCGCCGATTAACTGGCCCCGTTTCGTTAGTCGAATTCGGCAGTGGCAGCGCGACCAAAACAACATATTTGATCGACGCCATTTTCCGGCGGCAAGCCGATTTGCATTATCAACCCGTTGATATATCACCTTCGGCTTTGGAATCCAGCGCCGAGAAACTGCTGGATGAATATGCTGGACTTCGTATAACCGGCTATGCGGGGGATTATTACAGTTCAATGCAGGCGCTCAGGCAGCAGTATCAGAATAGACCGCGCTCAAAAACGCTGCTTGCGCTCTTCCTCGGATCGAATATAGGAAATTTCACGCCAGACGAGGCGCACACTTTCCTCACCGGAATCAGAGAAATAATGAAGCCGGGAGATGGATTGCTGCTGGGCGCTGATCTGAAAAAAGATCCGGCCATTCTCGAAGCAGCTTACGATGACGCCATCGGAGTGACGGCCGCATTCAATCTCAATCTTTTACAAAGAATGAATAGAGAATTAGGGGCGCATTTCGACATCCGAAGTTTCCAGCACAAAGCGATTTACAACCAGGAGCTCGGTCGCATCGAAATGCATCTGGTCAGTCGGATTGATCAAGTAATCTCTATAGATTCGCTTAAACTGGAGATTCTGTTCAAACAAGGCGAAACGATCCACACCGAGAATTCCTACAAATTTGATAAACAGCGACTTGCCGATATGGCGTCAAAAGCTGGCTTTAAATTATCAGAGACCTGGCTGGATCAGCATGAGCAATTCAGCTTTAACCTGCTTCTCGCTACATAGCAAGGACGGCGAGCATGATGAACAGAAAGCCCCGAGGCGAAACATCAATTGGCGATTGTCCGTCCAGCAAAACGACCGGAGTGCATCTGGTCGAGACGCCGGCTTTGTGTAAAGCCGACCTGACGAACTTTATTAGAGAATCAGGTAAGGAAAAGTCTCTTCATGCTGTCGGGCCTGAGTTCGAGCTTTTTGGTTTTCATCGCAATACTCTGTCGCGATTGAATCCAACCGATGTTGAAAAAGTATTAAACGGTTTTTCAGCCTCAACACGAAGTCGAACTGAAGAAAATGGGTTGACTACAGAGATCACAACCGACTTTGGCCGAATAACACTTGAACCTGGGGGACAAATTGAATTGTCGGGTTGGCCGCGGAAAACAATCAAAGAAATCGAAAGCGATCTCAATCTCTATTTGAGCCGCCTTCATGAAATCTCAGAGGAGAACGGCTTTATCTTTTTGGCTGCAGGATTTGATCCGGTCAGAACTCTTCAGGAACAGAACTGGATTCCCAAGAAGAGATACAAGTTGATGAAGCCTTACCTGGCCGAAAAAGGCGCGCGTGCCTGGGATATGATGACCAGAACCTGCGCTATTCAGGCGAATCTGGATTACGAAAATGAAATAGATCTGGCAAAGAAGTTTCTGCTGGGAAATCGCCTTGGACCGATCATCGCCGCAATCTTTGCCAATTCACCATTTCAGGAAGGTAAACCGTCAGGATACAAATCAACGCGGTATGCAGTCTGGCTGGAGACGGATTGTGATAGGACAGGAGTGTCTCCGGCCGCAACTGGTAAATTTTCGGTGGATCAGTTTGTTGACTATGCTCTTTCTGTCCCAATGTTCTTTGTCAGGCGTGACGGTACTTATATAAACTTACTGGGCCGACAATTTGATCAGTTCCTTGATGGTGAACTGATCGAAGAGGTGCCGAAGATGCAGGACTTTGTCGATCACCTGACGACGATCTTTACAGATGCTCGAATCAAACCTCACGTCGAAGTCAGGAGCGCCGACAGCGGGGGCGTTGAACAAGTATTGGCCTTGCAAGCGCTATGGAAAGGCTTGATGTACGATGAGGCAACATTGGATGAGTCGCTGAGGATTGCGCCAAACTTAGATCAGAATGGATTTGCGGCATTGCAGCTTGATGTGGCGAAAAATGGCTTGGCCGCGAATAACATCCTGAATGTTCTTGGTTTCGCCAAAGAGACAGTCCGCCTTGCCGTTGAAGGTTTACGACGTGTGGAGCCCGCAGAAGTTGGCTACCTAAAAATTCTTGAGCAACAGGTAATCGACGATGAAACTTGTCCGGCCGACATTCTCCTCAGACAATCGCAAAAGGATGGTAAGGTGCCGACCGATTCTTTACGAGTTGCCTAACTCAGATCAAAATAATTCCCATAACAATTCCGGTCTCCAATGATAAAATCAATTATATGCGTGAAATAGAACCTCTATCAAAGTCCAAGACGACATCAATACCTGAATCCTTCGAATCAGATCTTGATTTGCAGCCTCAGACCCCACTGGGGCTAAAGTTGATGGAACTCCGAGCAAAACACATTAAATCAGGTGTAAAGCTACTGACGGCCGACGAAGTGCTAGAAGAAAAGGCCAGGCGGCGGGGAAGCAGGCAAATTGAGGAAGACCAGTGATTCGAACCTATTTGGACTCCTGCGTTTTAATCGATGCGTGGACAGCCCGTAAACCGCTTGCAAGACGAGCGATGCAATTCTTAAACGACCCTGATAGAGAATACGCGTCAAGCGCTTTTGTTAAACTCGAGACGCTTCCACAAGCAACTTACCACAACAATGATATTGAGATTTCTTTCTATGAAGCATTTTTCGATTCTGTGAAAATCTGGGCAGACGATCTAGTGGCCGTTTCAAAGCTCGCACACGACGAGGCTTGCCGCTGTGGACTTTCGGCGATTGATGCTTTACACGTTGCGGCGGCAGTGGTCTGTAACGCTGACGAATTCATTACGACTGAGCGGCCCAGTTCGCCAATTCATCGAACAAGATTAATCAAAGTTATAACACTCTATAACTGATTGATTGTGAATCCCGTCCCGGCACTA
>DASRDY010000222.1:0-5431 GCA_035652355.1 Blastocatellia bacterium | reverse complement strand
GATGGCCCGATTCCGGCGGCTGGCGCGGGATTACGAGCGGTTGCCACAAACGCTGGCTGGACTACATTATTTGGCCTTCGCCGTTCTGATGCTTAGCCGAGTCACTGATTTGATATGGAAAAGTTAATAACAGGCTCTTAGGGAGCCCTGAAACCAAATAACTTGGGCCAAACAGAACTTCTTGAAATACCAAATTTCCTTTTGCGTCAAATAGATAGAACATTGATCGAATCAATAGATAATTAGCCACGACAGCCAGGTATTCAGGTTCGGTTTCCTTAAGCTTTACACGCGCGGCCCGCGCATCACTAAATCCCTCGCTAAATGGCGCTTGGTAGATCGCTTGCACCGTACCATTAAAATCAAAAAGCCAGATTTTGCCGTGTTCAATGGCAAGTCCATATTGGCCATCACCGACCGGTGAATAGTTGCATAACGAAAACCGTGTTAAAGAAAAAGGCAATTTGTATTTTCCCAGAACCTTTCCCTTGAGATCGATTACAACTAAGCGGCCTAACTCATCACTAAATGCGGCCCCTTTTTTACTTTCACCAATATCGATAACTTTGACGCTACTGGCATGATCATTGAAAATCCGACCTAAGTTTTGGCCATCAGCGTCAATGATGTCGATTCCTTTTTTATCGCTATAATCCACAACAAACTGATAACCGTTACCGCTCCAGTCAATTGGTGATAATGAATCTACCCCTAGAGAATCGCCAAAGCGCCATCGAATTCCACCATCAGCTTGAACCATTATTGAGCCGTCTATACTGCCTTCGGAGACCAGCATCAATTGACTTTTGCTGTCGTCTTCAAGGACGTGCACCGGCCCATAGTCGCCCTCAAGTGGACGAGGCGCGTTTGATCGCCTGTCTGGATCTGAAAAGAAGAATAGCTTTTTATTATTAATATGACCGTCTTGCCCGATCCGGATAAGGCCTGCTTTCCCAATTACCATCAAGTCCGAAGACGATTCTTCAAGTGTAGGTTTCACGATATCTGTAACCCAGGATATTCCGCTCGCGCCAATAAACGTTTTTTTCGCCATGAAGCCTTCCCCAAGAACTATCCTGGGACGCTTCAGCACTGTGGGAACATGAGGCCAAATGGTGTTAATTAGAGACGAGAAAGTGTCATTGTGGAAATATTCAAATGCCAGGAATGAAGCTATCAAACATAAAACAACTGTTAAAACTGTCGCACATCCAATCAGCTTTTTTCGCATCATTGTTAACATCCTATTATTTTATTTTTACTGATTAGCCCCAGATTCTCTCGATGAATTCACTGTGATCACGACATCCAGAAAATCTGGGATCCGATTATCACTAAGCTCCGATTTCTATGTGCAATGAAACCAGAGCTTTACAAAAGTCAGTACAGCCAATCGTCCAATGAAAGGGCGCAAAGATCCTCAGCGAGAAGCTTATACCTTGCCTGAATTGGCCGAAGAGAATCGAATTAGTCGTCTATTCATCGGATGTTTATTTGGTCTGATTTGGTATATTGAGAAATGTCATTAAGAATGACTTTATCGCCAGCTTTCAGACCTTCCAAAACTTCCAAACGATTGACATTTCCTCGGCCGAATTTGACCGGTACCCTAATAGCGGTCTTGCCATCATTATTGATTTTATAAAGATTTGCTGTACCGAATTCCTTTACACCTTCAGGCCTTCCTACTTGAAGCGTATCTTTAATCTCTCCTACACTAACAAATATTGTAACTTTACTATTTGCCGAAAGGCCTGTGGAACTGCCTTGCTCAATAGACAGATTTAAGATTACCATTCCATTTTGTTGAGGATTTCCAATCCTTACCACCTCGCCGGGTATTCGATCCTCGCTTGTATAGACGGAGGCCTTTTGCCCTACGTGGACTTTGGAAGCAGCGGCTTGATCAATTTCCAACGTGGCAAACAAAGATCCTTCTACCGATGCGTGAAAAGTTCCGCTGCCTCCTACTTCTTCAGCCATAGTGCCACTGACAACAGTATCAGGCCACAGAACCCCGCTTTCCACGGTGTCACCCCCCAATGGGCCACGTGCATAAGTTTTATAAAAACGAAGCCCAACTTTTCCCAACAGAACGCCCATACCGACAATTAAACAGATTAAGCACAGGATCACAGCCGTTATATATAAACTTTTACGTTTACTCATCATCAATATACCTCGCTTCCGAACAATAATTACGAAAACAATCCGTGTTCCATTTTTGGAAATTGGTGTGGGGACATTCAGCCCTGATGTTACTCGTGGATTGAATATCCCCAAGCAATTAGCTTAAACCAAACACCAAGGTTATCAAAGCGTCCGCACTCAATGCAGACAGGACGCGGTAGATAACCTATATTGTCTGGTCATGCTCATTCATCCGCGGTTTCTTATGGTGTAGGTACCACCTGGCCATTCGCCTTCATCCATTTGTTCCTTACGGCAACGCAAAGCGCTTGCCGCTGGTCATAGTGCTGGGCTTCTCTTCTCCAAGTTTCAGCGTCGCCACCATAACCACTGATAAAGGCGATTCCCCCCGTTATAACGGCTGCCGCGATGATTTCTGGGTTTGAAGCTGCTGCTATGACGCCGACGATAATTGACCCTGATGCAGTTAGAGCCCCCAGCCATTCGGCTATTATAAAGGTATTACCATCAAATAGATCCTTAACGGCATCCTTATAGGTCTTGAGATTTTCATCATTACATCGTTTAAATTCTGCCATTGCCTCGTCCATGGTCTTTTTTTGGCCTTGATCAGGGGTCCCTGGTTCGGGTCCGACCATTGGACCATGAGGCTCCGCGCAATCTGGATTGTCCTTCGGGTTGCACAGTGCCGGTAATCCATCACCGCCCCCCAAATCCCCAAAGCCTATGTCGCCAGTTCCATTGCCATCGCCGGAAGAGGGACCCGACCAGTTATGATTCTCGACGTCATACAATGATATATCGGGTGGATTTCGGAAATACCAAAATGGGTTCCCTATTGTACCGCCGAATAATGTGTTTGGATCAGGAGTGGGGTTGTCAGGCGTCAATCCAGTCGGATCTGCCAAATTGACAGGATCATTGAGCGTGTATGTATATAGATTTAGACTTTGCGGATTACCTAGGGCAACTGCCATCATTCCTGCGGGATCAGGCTGAGTAAATCTACCTGCGGTTGACATATGCTCTCTGTTGATCGCGTAATCATTACCCGACTCACTATCATGATCATATGATGCGAACTTACGTTTTGTTGCTGATGAACTAGTATCAGTCTGTACCTCTCCTAACGGTGCTGTTTGCTGTCTGGATACAACGTTGCCGCTAGAATCAGTCGTCAGTCGTGTCGACATTCGATCAGCATGATGATAGGTCGCGGTGCTGCTTGTAACGTCGGCAATCAGCCGCGAGCCTAGATAGATATAATCGTGCCAGGTTCCCCCTTCTTGTTCTGCCAAAACTTGGTTGCCTTGATAAACATAATTCGTGGCCACGCTTGAAAATGATTTGATCATCCTCTGACGACCACTGTTGTAATAATAGTTTGCGTTTCCGGAGCCGCTGCTAACCTGGGTTTGGCGATTCTCACCATCGTAGGTGTAGGAATATGTTCCATCGGCTGTCAGATTCCCAGCATTATCATAACCGAGTTGATGTGATTATTGGAGTCGAACGTCAGACTTGATTGCGGCCCTGTTCCACCTGATCCCGGAATGCCTGGGGATCCACCGCTCATGTTGCTGCCTGATGCACCGAACGATGGTCCACCGAAATCGCCCGGGTCATAAGTGGCGGCAGAAGTCGAAATTGAATAGTTTCCGGAAAGTCCTGTAGCCTTTGCCGTCAGTGTAAGGTTTGCACTCGAAGCCGAGGCTGTTACTGGCGATGAGCTATCGCCGTTGAACGTGCTCGCCAGTGAAGAGGCAATACTTGAGGGGGTGCTGCTGCTGCCATAAGTCGAACTTGCCGTATAGCTGCCGACCTTAACGCTTACAGTACCGGCGTCGTAGATCGTATCCGTGGTGTAGTGCCACTCCAAACACCCACCCGAATCATCGTATAGCAAGCAATAATCAGCATAGGTATTGAATGTCGATTGCTCACTTCCGCTGACTGTGATGGTAGTTGATCCTGAGGTTCCCCCTGTGGGGCTGTTGCCGATTCGATCC
Source organism: Blastocatellia bacterium (assembly GCA_035652355.1). Taxonomy (GTDB): domain Bacteria; phylum Acidobacteriota; class Blastocatellia; order DASRDY01; family DASRDY01; genus DASRDY01. Next base: position 1,271 of record DASRDY010000222.1, on the reverse strand, counting down.
TGCAGCCAACGATTACCATATCGGTCATAAGTTTCGCTGACGCTCCATCCGCTAGTTCCGGCCTGCGCAGTCTTAAGCCGACCCAGCAGGTCGTAAGTATAACTGACTGACTTGGAGCTGTCGAAATTATCCTGCATTTGGATTAACTGCCCGCTGTTGCCAGCCGTAGTGCCTGCTCCGTGGTTACCTGCACTGCCAGCATAACTATAACTGAAATCAAGCAGGGTTGTCCCGCTCTTCTTTGTGGTCTGCCCGCTCAGTTGCAGCCGGTTATTATAACTGAACGTCTCATTTGTGGTATCGCCCAGATCGAATGCTGTCGGCTGATCCGCGCTGTTATAAGCAACATTGTTGACGTAGTGCAGGCTCGAGTTGTTGTGATCTGTGATGGCGAACGGTCGCATTGCGCTGTCGTACGTATAGTCGATCTGTCGGGTGGACGGATACGTCAACGATGTGGGCAACAGCAAATTGTTATATGCTGTCTGAGTCAGGAAATCGGTGCTGGTGGTTCCATCGTAAACACGCTCAAGGTGTTTGAGTACCTGGCCGTCTGATCCATATTCGAAATAATCGCCTTTGTGACTTCCATCATCCACGACTGCAGACAATTGGCCGGTGGAATTGCTGCTGGTAAATCCTGTCGGCCGGGATGTCGTCTTTGTGAACGAGGTGCTATTGAAATCATCTGTTCCTACGGTCACACTGGTTGAGCCGTCCCAATAGTAATAAAAATCGGTGGCAGTATTCGTGCCGCTGTATTTGCACGCGATCGGCCGATTCAGGCCATCGTAAAACAGAGTCTTCACGTCGCCGCGAGAATCGGTTACTCGACGCAAGTTGCCGTTGATGTGCTGTGAACTGAGAGAATCATACTCGTATTTCTTCGAGTAGTTCTGCGAATTGTAGCTGATATTCGATACTTGTTCCGGCAGACTCTCATACAGCAGACGACTCATACCGTCATACACAAACGATCTGGTCTGTGATCCCTGGTTGATCGTAGTCAGATTATCCAGGGCGTCATAGCTGTATGTTGTGTTGTAGCCATACACCGACCCCCATCCGCTTGTCGTGGTGATGGACGCGTAAGTGGGATAATCTGCCGTATTGGATGCAACTTCGATTACTTGCGCCAATCGACCGAGCGCGTCAACCGCGCTGATCTTTTTTCGACCGACTTGATCGGTCACCTTGGAAAACCGGCCGTCATAGGCATATTGAACGGTTTGGCTATCCGGCAATGTGATTGTCGTTGTGCGATCACGTTC
>DASRDY010000221.1:0-59877 GCA_035652355.1 Blastocatellia bacterium | reverse complement strand
CCGCTGAAATTGTGCGAGTTGTTCCAGCAGCCGAAACCTGGCGGCGCGTTTGTCGCGATGCCATCCAGGAATCTGACCCATCACGTTGTTGCCATCAATCAAATACGGCATTCAAAGTTCTTTCACATACTTCAGCATATCTCCGCCATAACCGAGAGATTCGTAGAGCTTTCTCGCGCGGACATTCTGGATGAAAGCGTGAAGTGAAATTAGACGGTAACCTTGGCTTCTAGCCCAATTCTCGCCCGCAATCATAAGCGCTCTTCCTACGCCCCGGCCTTCACTTTCTGCTGTGATAACAATATCAGATACGTGACCGTATTTTTCACGACTAAAATAATCCACGTCGGCCCGAAGATGTATAAAACCCAGCGGAACATCGTTTTCGTCTTCTGCAATGAAAACGACAGTTTCCGGCGGATTTATCGAAAGGACGTTGTCCAGCGTTTCAGAATCTCTGGCTGTCATTTGATCCGCGTCGCGCCACCTTGGAGGACCGAATTCCGCCAGGCGTGGAATGAGAGAAAGAACGAATGGCTTGTCGTGAATATTTGCGAGTCTGATGCGAATCCCCGCATCTTTGTTCTCTTTCATGGTTCCATCAGATACTAGCTGTTGCTAAGATTCGGCACTAATGCGATCTATTAGATTACATCCTGATACTCGCAATATTCAACCAAACAACAATCTTCACATTTAGGGTTCCTTGGTCTGCAGACTTTACGCCCGTGACGGATCAGGTTTATATGCGCAGAGTAATGTTTGCCGCGAGGGATCAGCTTTCCCATTATCTCGTGCGCTTCTTTGTCGCTGCATTTGTCAGAAATCAGATTCAATCGTCTTGCGATTCTGAAGATATGAACATCCATCGGAAAGAACGAGCGTTTGCAGGCAAACAACAGCACACAGCCGATTGTTTTTGGTCCGACGCCGCTGAACTGTGACAAGAAATCAACAGCTTCTTCAACGGGACAATCTCGCAAGAATGAGAGATCAAGATTACCGCGCTGTTCATATATCTGATTGAGAATCGCCTTGATGCGGAGCGATTTCTGACGCGCCAGACCGCCCAGTTTTATCTCACGCTCAATTGATGAAGCGCGAGCCTTACGTGCCATCTCCCAATCCGGAAAGCGTCTCTTCAGATTTGCAAACGTACGATGGCTGTTTTGATTGGTCGTCGCCTGTGAAAGGATCGTGGCTATCAGCTCGTCTAACGGATCATCGCCGCAGTCGTTTTTCGGAATACCATAAACCGCTTCCAGGTTTTGAATAGCGTAGGCGAGCTTTCTCTTTTCTTCGGACATCAACTCTATTCTAACGGAGGTTGCGCCAGAACGCGTTCATAGTATTTCTCGTACTGGGGAATGATCAGGTCTGTATGAAAATACGCGATTGCCCTCTCTCTTCCTTTTTTGCCAAAAGTCCGGCTTAAATCGTCGTCGGTGAGAAGCTGAAACACACGCTCCGCCATTGAATCGACATCGCCGACCGGGCATAAAAAACCCGTAACGCTGTCCTCGATAACTTCAGGCAGGCCTCCGACATTGCTGGCGACCACGGGCACTTCGCAGGCCATAGCTTCAAGTGCTGATAGTCCAAATGACTCTGTCTCGCTTGGTAACAACAGGACATCAGCAATTGAGAGATAATCTATGATCCTGGGCTGTTTGCCTACGAATATGACGTCATCACTGATTCCATAGCGACGCGCAAGCCAGTCCGCAAGCGATCGGTCCGGGCCGTCGCCAACCATCACCAGGCGTGCCTTAACGCGTCCCTTCAAGTGCTGCAGTATGTCTACGCAATCCGCAATTCTCTTTACCGGACGAAAGTTCGAAACGTGAACCAGCAGCTTCTCTCCATTCGGGGCAAGCTGGCGGCGAAGACGATCATTAGGTTTGGCTTTATATTCCGTCGGACAGATGAAGTTGTAAATTACCTCGATGTTGCAGACATCGAATGTCTCGCAGGTGATTCGCCTCAGATATTCAGAGATTGCCGTCACGCCATCGCTTCGCTCGATTCCGAATTTTGTGATGGGTAAATAAGAACGGTCGGCGCCCACCAAGGTAATATCAGTACCGTGGAGAGTCGTAACCACCGGCAGGTAACGCTTGTGTTTCAGCATTTCGCGTGCGAGGAACGCACTGATCGAATGTGGAATTGCGTAATGAACGTGAAGCAGGTCCAGTTTCTCGCGCTCTGCCACATGAACCATCTTTGTTGTCAGGGCCAGCGAATATGGTTGGTGCTCGAACAATGGATATGCGAGCATTTCCACCTCGTGAAACTGAATGTTTTCGTTCAGCTCTGTAATTCGTGTTGGTAACGCGTAGCTGATGAAATGGACCTTGTGTCCTCGCGCGGCGAGTTCTTTCCCAAGCTCAGAACCTACGATGCCGCTGCCGCCGTAGGTGGGATAACACGTAATTCCGATGTTCAAAGCGACCTAGCTTCCCGTCGGCCGCCATGCTCATTTTGCGACCGTCTTGCGAATTGATTCTGTGGGTTTTGATTCAGCCAGGCCTTGCTGGATCAGTCCCCATAAAAGTAGACTCAATCCGACAATGCCTGTCAAGACAACAGAATATAACGCGACGGCAATTGTATTGTTTTTCCAGCCCAGCGACGGCGCCAAATCCAGCCCATTAACATGCCAGAAGGCGGAAATGCCGGTAGCGAACCAGTTCATATAGCCTTCATAGATTAAGAGCCAGACAACCAGATTTTTTCTGGAATCGTTTAGCCTGGCACTATCCAGCGCAACAGCCAGCAGGATTAGCATCATGCCGTTCAGCAACGCTTCAAGATGCGTCGCCAGCGATTGGTGCGCATCTGGTCCCGGCAATTTGCCGGTAATGACGAGACCTGTCCATATACCGGTGAGCAGCGCCAGCAGGATCAACCCGACGCCATAGCAAAGCAAGCGTTGTTTTGGGGACATCGCGAATCTCCAATCCCGAGATAGAGCAAACCATCTTGATATACGGGATTAACGAGCTGGTCGGATTACTTCAGGAATACAAATTCATCGGTCTAGTCAGCAATGCAACCGGATCGTTTACGTTCAGAGCTTCTCTGACAACGAACGCCTCGCCGTGCTCCGAGCCGATCAAGGCTCCCCAGAATCGTTGCCGAGATTCGACATCACGCAAAAAGGTCTCAGCCGAAACCCGCGAGCTCGGCTCTTTACTGTCGGGGTTAAAAAATTGCGACTTATGGCATTTGATCGCGCGCACTTTTTCTGCGGCAAACTCACTGATATCGACAATGAAACTGGGTGGAGATCGCCTGGTTATTACAAAATAAGCTACTGCTGAAGGACGGTACCTGGGCAGCACGGCGTCCTGATCATATTTGTATAGTCCTGAAAGGAAAGAAGCTTCCTGCACGATTCTCGCTGTCGCGACGTGATCCGGATGAGGCTCATCCCAATGATGCGTCAGTATAACCCTTGGTCTGTATTTCCTGATAAATCTGATCATTGCCACGCGCGAGTTTTCATCGCACGTTATATGCGCATCCGGCAGACCGAGCGATTCTCGAACACTTAATCCAAGAACTTTTGCAGCGTCCTGCGCTTCCTGATCGCGAATTTCTGGTGTACCTCGCGTTCCCATTTCGCCACGAGACATATCTAAAATTCCGGTCTTATAGCCAAGCGAAGCCATCTTCAGCAACGTTCCGCTGCAACCCAGGTCGGCATCGTCAGGATGCGCGCCGACCGCCAGAACGTCTATTGAGATATTGGGTGAGATATCGGGATTTTCGCTGCTCATATCAATTTCTATATCATAATAATGATGCCAAGCCGAAGAGGCATTTATAAGAGTTGGCAGCGCAGCATCAGCAAAATGAAATCGTCTTGAAGCATTTATGATTAAGATGCTATAGTGACGGCTCGAACCTTATGACCTTGCCGAAGGATTCGGCCGGGCCAATTATATTGGAGGTTACCATGGGTAATGATAATGATGGCGGAGCTTCAAAACTCGCATATTTGCTGATCGGCGGCGGAATAGGAGCTATTTTGGCGCTTCTGTTCGCTCCGAAATCAGGCAGGGAACTTCGAGGGGACATCGCGGACGCTACTCGCAAGGGCATAGACTACACGAAAGAACAGGGAAGATTGGTGGGTGATATGGCCAGCGATTATTACGAAAAAGGTCGGGGTCGCGCAAACGAACTGGTTGACGCCGGCCGCGAACGCGTTTCTAATATAGTCGAACATGGCCGCGATGCAGTGACGTCAAAGCGCGACGCCGTCACAGCAGCCATTGAGGCCGGAAAGCAGGCATACAACGAAACCAAGCGCAAAGGCCGCGCAGGGGAAGATCCGACAGAAAGTGAAGGCTAAGGTTTTCAAGGCGGGTTGTTAATCAACCCGCTAAACCCAAACAAACATGACTCCGTTCGAGTATCTATTATCAGCAGTGATCATCATCACGATGTTTGGGCAGGTGATCGCTCTCTATCTTATTTATGGCATGATCAAACGCCTTGATGCCAAGGCTGCCGATATGCAGGCTCGTCTAAACCCTATTCTGGCGCAATCGACAGAGACGCTGGCGAAAACGAATCGAGTAATCGATGAAGTCTCGATTGAAGTTCGGGCCTGTGTTGCCGCGGTTAGCGCGACAACGGTCGAACTGAGCCGCCTGACGCTGGAACAGGCTAACGAGTTGAGCGGATTTATGGATGATGCTACTGCGTCTGCTCGCTATCAGATTGGGCGACTCGAACGAGCCGTTTCGGTAACCACGGATCGAATCGAAGAAACGACACTCGCCGTCCAAGGCGGAATCATACGTCCCGTCAAAGAAGTTTCAGCAATTATTATTGCTGTGAAACGCGCCCTTGAAGTCCTCTTTAATCACGACCGTAAACAGATCGATAAGGCTTACTCAGATGAAGAGATGTTCATCTGAACAGCAACTTTCGATTTCCATTCACTCTTAACTGCAAAAAGTTCTAATTGCTGCTGATATCCCACACTACCGTGATACGCTCTTCCGCTATTGCCAATTTTGCGCCCAACAGTAAACTTATAAGTTTAAATGTCGTTCGAAAGTCGAAAAAACAGAGATAAATAATGTCAACCGAAACTTCATTGGATCTGAAAAAGACAATCAATTTGCCGAAGACTGATTTCCCTCAGAAAGGCAATCTCGGACAGGCAGAACCGGCCAGACTTAAAGAATGGTCTGATATGGGTTTGTACAACCTGATCCGCGAATCGCGCAAAGGTCGAGAAACCTTCATCCTTCACGATGGTCCGCCATACGCCAATGGCGACATCCATATCGGTCATGCGCTGAACAAGATTTTAAAGGATTTTATCGTCAAATCCCGCACGATGATGGGATATGACTCTCCCTATGTGCCGGGTTGGGATTGTCACGGACTGCCAATTGAAATTCAGGTCGACAAGAAATTCCGCGACAAAGGCGTCGATCCGCGAAAGCTATCGCCAGTCGAAATCCGAACCGCTGCGCGAGAACACGCTGACAAATACGTTAAGAGCCAGGCCGAGGACTTTCAGCGTCTTGGCGTATTCGGAGATTTCGATAACCCATATATGACGATGTCTCCTCATTATGAGGCGACGATTGTCCGCGTCCTGGGCAAGTTCATGGAGAAAGGCTCGGTTTACAAAGGGCTGCGCTCCGTCCATTGGTGCATCTATGACCGAACTGCGCTTGCCGAAGCCGAAATCGAATATGACGAGAACCACGAGAGCCCTTCGGTTTATGTCAAATTCCCGTTGAAGACCAATCCGGCGAAGATCGACCCATCTCTTGAAGGCAAAAAGGTCAGCGTCGTGATCTGGACGACAACGCCGTGGACGCTGCCAGCCAATATGGGCATCACGTTCAATGCCAATTTCGATTACAGCGCGATCGAGGTCGGTGACGAAGTCTATATCGTCGCGACCGAATTGCTGCCGCAGGTTTCGGAAAAGCTTGGCTGGACTGAGAAAAAAGAACTGGCTCGCTTCAAAGGTCGCCGGTTGGACAAAATGGTTGCAATGCATCCGTGGGTTGATCGCGAAAGCCTGTTTATGCTCGGCGATCACGTGACGCTCGATACGGGTACAGGTGCGGTTCACACTGCTCCTGGGCACGGGTATGACGACTTTGTTGTCAGCACCAAGTATGGACTGGACGTTTATTGTCCGGTTGATGCCGGTGGTCGGTTTACAGAAGATGTGCCGTATTTTGCTGGACAGCAGGTATTTGCGGCTAATCCGAATATCGTCGAGTTCATGAAAGAGCGCGGCGTTTTGCTGCATGCCGAAAAATACAAGCATAGCTATCCGAACTGCTGGCGTTGTCACAACCCAATCATCTTTCGAGCTACGCCACAATGGTTCATCTCGATGGATGGGACAGGTCTTCGGGAGAAGGCCCTGGAAGAGATCAACCGCGTCGAATGGATTCCGGAATGGGGCAACGAGCGAATGTCCAATATGTTCGCCAATCGCCCGGACTGGTGCATTTCCCGCCAGCGTGTCTGGGGTGTGCCGATAACAGTTTTTTATTGCGACAAATGCGAAGAGGTATTGTCATCGCCCGAGGTAATCGAAAACGTCGCAAAAATATTCGAGAAAGAGACCTCTGACGCGTGGTTTACGCGCGAGCCTGAATATTTACTTCCCGACGGAGCAAAATGCGAAAAATGCGGCCACACCGAATTCAGAAAGGAATTTGACATTGTCGACGTCTGGTTCGAATCAGGCACAAGCTCTGTAGCGGTTCTGCCAGAACGCGGCTTGCCGTGGCCGTCGGATGTATATCTTGAAGGCGGTGATCAGTTCCGTGGCTGGTTCAACTCGTCTTTAATGGTCGGCATAGAAACAAAGGGACGAGCGCCTTACAAGACAGTCATCACGTCGGGATGGACTGTGGATGGCAAGGGCGAAAAGATGTCCAAATCCCGCGGGAACACTGTCGTTCCGCAAGACATCATCAAACAGAGCGGAGCGGAAATCCTGAGATTGTGGGTAGCGTCATCTGACTACCACGAGGATGTCCGTATATCTAACGAGATCATCAAGCGTCTGGTCGATGCTTATAGAAAGATTCGCAACACGGCTCGATATGCGCTGAGCAATATATTCGATTTCGACGTAGCCAAAGATACAGTTGCGCCGGAGAAGATGCTGGAGATCGACCGCTGGGCGATCTCAAAGCTAAATGATCTGGTAAAGACTTGCATCGAAGGTTACAAGAAATACGAGTTCTTCCGTGTCTATCATGCGCTGTACAGTTTTTGCACGATTGAGCTGTCGTCGCTGTACATGGATATCCTGAAGGATCGTCTTTACACCTACGCGCCGAAGTCTGTTGGACGGCGGAGCGCTCAGACGGCTCTTTACCGCATAGCTGATACCCTTACTAGATTGATGGCGCCGATTCTTGCCTTCACCGCCGAGGAGATCTGGCAGTACATGCCAAAGGACAGGGCTGATAGAGAAGCTTCGGTCCATTTGGCTGAATTTCCTGCTTACGACGAGGCGCTGCACGACGAAGAGCTGCTTAAACGCTGGGACCGCCTGTTCAGCTTGCGCGACGAAATTAAAAAGGCCCTGGAGCGCACTGCCACGCCTGACGGTGGTAATTACGGTGGCGGGTCGTCACTCAAGGCAAAAGTTGTGTTAACCGCCAGCGGATCCGAGCTGAAGTTTCTCTGCAACTATGTAAAAGATCTTCCGTTTATCTTTATTGTCTCGCAGGTTGAGCTGGTGAAAGTTGAAACCGGCATGCTCTCGAATGATGAGATAAAGATAGAAATTCATCCTGCCGAAGGCAAAAAGTGCGAGCGGTGCTGGAATATTGCCAAGACAGTCGGCTCGAATGAAAGGTTCCCTTCTGTATGTGCGCGTTGTGCTGCTAATATTGAAGAGGGTTGGGGCGACGAACTTTGAACAAGCGCGTTCTATTTATTTCGCTATCCGTGGCCGTTCTGCTGTGCGACCAGTTGTCAAAATTCTGGGCTGCGACGCGGCTGAACGGTCCTTTCGGTCCAATGCGTGAGGTAAGAGTTCTGGGGAGCTTCCTGAGTTTTACCTATACGCAGAATAGCGGAATTGCGCTTGGCCTATTCGGTGACAGCGGCGCATCGACAAAATGGCTGCTTGTCATAGTTTCGATTGGGGCAGCAGTCTTTGTTCTGTCGTATATGATTCGAGTATCGCGAAGCGCGACGCTGTTAATGACGGCGCTTTCTCTGCTGCTCGCAGGTATTCTTGGTAACCTGTTCGACAGGTTCGTTCACGGATACGTAATTGATTTCATATCTTTTCAATATAACGGATGGCAATTTCCTGTTTTTAATTTAGCCGATGCGGCAATCAGCGCAGGCGCGGTGCTGATGGGAATCGATCTCTTGTTCGGTTCCGGCAAGGTTACCGAATCGGAGGATCCACCGCCCGTTACGGAGCCTCGTGTGAACTTTGATGAAAACGCTTAAAGAGGGATTTCGGAGCGTTCTTTACAACCGCCTTATGGGATTTCGCAACTAAACCATTATGTTGCCAGAATTATTTCGCGTTCCTTATCTTAATTTTACGCTTGCAACTTACGGCTTGATGATGGCGATAGCCTTTATCGTAGGGCTGTATGTCACCTCCTTACAGGCGCGCAACGACGAGCGATTAAGGGCAAGAGTCTACGATCTCGGTTTATATGTTCTGATTTTTGGATTGATTGCCTCGAAAATCTTGATGGTCGTTACGGAATGGAGCGATTTCCGGGATAATCCATCGCTTCTCTGGTCACTGGATTTCTTTCGCTCTGGCGGTGTTTTTTACGGAGGTTTCCTGGGCGGATTGCTTGCCGCCATTTTCTTCATAAATCGATGGGGACTGTCCTGGTGGGGAACGATGGATGCGTTTGCTCCCGGACTTGCTATTGGTCATATGTTCGGCCGGATCGGTTGTTTTTCAGCGGGCTGTTGCTGGGGCAAACCGACTGCCAGTGCTATAGGTATGCATTTCAGCGAAAGGGGACACGACCTGACCGGCGTTCCGACAACCGTAGCTGAACTAGGCAGCGTTGCCCAAAGAACAGAGTGGGAACAGAAATTGGGCAGCATAACCGCGCCGGTACATTTGATTCCGACTCAGCTGATTGAGGCAATCTCTCTATTCGTAATTTTTATAACCCTTATCTGGATGGCGAAACGGAAGCCGTTTTCCGGCCAGATTGTGCTTTTCTACGCATTGATGTATGCGGTTGCGCGTTTCACAATAGAGTTCTGGCGCGACGATCCAAGGGGCGGAATCTGGTTTCTTTCGACTTCGCAATTTATAGCGCTGTTCGTTGCAATATTCTCGATTGCGCTATTGTTCTATAAACGCCGCCACGCAAACACTGGTGTTCCAGTCGGCAAAGCAGTGCCCGCGGCCTGACGCTACCAGCGCACGCGTCTCGCGAACTGGTGCGTTCCTAAAATGACAGATTTGAAAGCCAACGATTCCTATACGGAAGAAAGCGCGCGAGACGCGTGCGCTCCCAGGGAAGAACTGTCATTTCGGGTAAGCGATGAACAAAGTGGCACTCGTCTAGACAAGCTGCTCGCTGGGTTAATGCCCAATCAAAGCAGAACGCTGATACAGCGTTTGATCGAAAACAGCGATGTGCTGGTGAATGAGAAGCCGGTCAAGTCGAGCTACAAAGTTCGCGTGCCTGATCGGATTGATGTCGAAGTTCCTCCACCACTGCCGTTAGAGCTTAAACCCGAATCCATTCCGTTAAATATCGTCTACGAGGACGACGATCTGATCGTCGTCGACAAGCCTGCCGGTTTAATAGTGCACCCAGGGGCCGGCGTCAGCAGCGGCACTCTGGCAAACGGTCTTGTCGCTCATTTCAATCAGTTATCCGGTTCTGCCGGAGTCGCTCGACCGGGAATTGTGCACCGAATCGACAAAGACACCTCCGGCCTGCTAGTGGTCGCAAAGAACGACCATGCACATCAAGGGTTATCGGAGCAATTCAGCAGTAGAACAGTATTCAAGCGTTACGTAGCCCTTTCATTCGGCAGATTTGCCGACAACAGCGGAAAGGTCGATGCGCCAATCGGTCGCGATCCGAACCACAGGACTCGGATGGCGGTGCGTAAGAGCGGTGGTCGTCCAGCTTTGTCGCTTTACACAGTTCGAGAGCGTTTTGACGAGTTCACACTACTCGATGTCGAGATCAAGACTGGCCGAACACACCAGATTCGCGTGCACCTGACCTACATAAAACATCCTGTAGTCGGAGACAAAACATATGGAGAAGGCCGAGAGAACGCGATCAAAGATGTTGCGATTCGACGGGCCGTAGCCTCACTCGATCGGCAGTTTCTGCACGCTGCGGAACTGGGGTTTACGCATCCACGAACCGACAAGCCGATGAGATTCCATTCTTCGCTCGCATCGGAACTGGAAAGGCTTCTTAAGCTATTGCGCGGTGTGGACTAGCCGCGCAAACTCGTATCTTCTTGTTCGCACAAGCTTTTATTGGAAATTTCTAATTTAGCGCAGGTTTGACACTCAATTTGTGGGCACTTATACTTTTTCGGAAAGGCATACCCATCAATTCTAACAAGGATTTTTCGGAGGCATTCAATCTTATGAAATCGCGTTTGGTTATTGTGATGATTGTCGCTGTCATGCTTGGCTCGCTTTTGTTGCCAACATTCGCGCAAACAAAGCAGCCGCCACAGAAAAAGAATGACAAACAAACACCACAGAAACCGGGCGATGATCAAGGTCTTGGGATAGGTATTACAGAAATCCAGTTACCTGTCACCGTTACCGATGATAAAGACCGTCCGATTCGTGAGCTAAAGAAGGAAGACTTTCAGGTTTACGAAGACGGAGTGTTGCAACCCATTACGCGTTTCGAGGCTAACAGCGATCGGCCGCTGGATATTGCGATAATGATGGACATCAGTAACAGCGTTCGACCAAAGCTTAAGTACGAGCGCGAAGCAGCAGGTAATTTTGTCGAGACTATTTTAAGAAAACGACGCGATCGTGTGCTTTTCGGCACATTTAATGATCAGATCGAATTGCGACAGGATTTTACCGAGGACAGTGAAAAGGTTTACAACGCGATAAATGACAAAGCATTGAAAGCGCAAGGCGAAACAAAGTTATTCGACGCCGTTTATCGTCTGTGCGAAGAAAAAGTTGACAATGTCAGGACCGCAAGCAGCACGGGAAGGCGAGGAGTCATCATCGTAATCACCGACGGTGATGATACTGCCAGCGAACGTTCGTTGCAGGAAGCAATCTCAATGGCTCAAAACAGGGGAGTGCCGATCTATGGAATCAGCACCAAAGCGGGAGGATTTTTTGGCGTTCAAGCCGGACAGGTTCTGAATGCTGAAGACAAAGAGTTGCGCCGTTTAACCCGGGAAACCGGCGGCGACCTCTATTTTCCAGGAACAATGACCGATCTGGAGAGAACTTTTACCGAAATCAACGTGAATTGGCGATCTCAGTATCTGATCACATATAGACCTGAGAAACAGGATGCAGACGGCAAGTTCCGAAAGATCGAAGTGAAACTGGACCGCACGCAGAACCCCAACTTCAAATATTTTATCGTCAAGACCCGAGAAGGTTACAAAGCGATTCCCCAGGGGAAACTCGGGTCAGGTTTACAGTAGGTATTAACTATGCTTTCAGCGGGCAGTGTGTCTAGACAATCAAAAAAGATTATTTCACTGGCAGTCCTGATATTCTGGACTGCCACGATTCTTTATAGCGGCCAAACCCAAACTCAGACCAACAAAACAACAAACCCTGGGACGCAGGGGCCGGTCGGAGGTCCGCCGCCTCCACCGCCAAAATCGCAAAAAGATAAAGGTCAGGATAAAAAGAAGGGTGGCGAAGACGACCAGGCAATCGAACTTTCTTCCGATCTTGTTACAGTACCGTTTTCGGTAACAGACAAAAGGAATGCCTATATTAACGATCTGAAAAAAGAAGACATTCGGGTTCTCGAGGACAATAAACCACAGCAGATATTTTCGCTGGTGCATGAAACTGACCTGCCATTAACAATGGTTCTGTTGATGGATACCAGTTACAGCCAGCAACTCACGATTCCAGAGCAACGCGATGCGGCACTGAAATTCTTCAGAAGCGTGATGAAGCCGAACAAAGATACGGCTGCGATCGTCACTTTCGAAGGCGAATCTGATCTGATACAAAAATTGACCTCGAATACAGACAGACTGACACGGGCGCTCGATTCCGTTATTGTCAATCTTCCCGCGGGAGCAGTTGGGACGCCGCCGATCAACGGTTCATCACGCTCAGGGTCAACCGCCATCTATGATGCGATCTATGCGACCGTAGATGATTTGCTGGCTCACGAAGCCGGGCGTCGCGTCATTATTCTTCTAACCGATGGCGATGAAAACAGCAGCCGCATAAAGATGAGCGAAGCCATTGAGCGCGCCTGGAAAAGCGAAGTTCAGATCTATGCCATTGGCGTCGCCGGTGAAATGCGCGATCCTGGAGGTTATGGCATATATCACACGAATGTGCAGCGCGGGACCTTGAACAAGATCTGTGAGGAAACCGGCGGTCGACTGTTCGTGCCTACTCGCGAGGCCGATCTTTATAGCGCTTTTCGGCAACTGGAAGACGATCTGCGTCAGCAGTACATCCTTTCGTATTCACCGACCAATAACAAACACGATGGAACGTTCCGTTCTATAAAAGTCGAAGTTGCGACCCGGAATGACCTTCAGGTGCGCCACCGCAGAGGTTACTTTGCGCAGAGTCAAAAGGGTTAAAACAATTTAGCCATCACTTTGCGTCTGCAAAGTGATGGCTAAATCTGACGGTGAAACCTTTTCGGATTTATTTAAAACGTAAGCGTCATTTCTTCACCAGAACTGCCCGGCGGAATAGATTACCGGTAGCAGTTGCGGTTTGTGGTATTGAATGCGGCATTGCTGAAATCATAGCCGAACTGAGAATCCGCATCGGCTCTTCAGTTTCATTCCGTTTAGTCAATCTGGAAAAAACAGCCTTAATTGAATCCGTTAAGCTGGACAATGTCGGCTTCAGGTAAGTTTCGACGAACGACCCATCTTCTGTTGGATCATTGCCGAGATAGAGCGAAAACAGACCCGGATCTTCCGATACGGTTGCTGATTTATTGGGGAGCGAAATCTCTTCCGGGGTATTTGTCGGTTCATTGGTCAACAGTTGAGCTTCACGCGATTTCCTTCCGCGGAATGCAAATAAAGCCAAAATCAGGATCGCCGCGGCAGCAGCCCCGCCGATCATCCATTTTCGAGGAATCCGTTTCAGATAAGAAATCACAGCGCCAATCTGTGCGCGGGAAAAAAGAGAAGCTTTGTTCTGGCTGGTGGCTGGCTTTGACATTTTTAAAGCCACGGTTGACGGCGTTGCTGGTTTGACCGGCGCCTTCGTCGTACTGGCGTTTGTGGCTTGTTTCACAGCCTGATCGTGTTCGGCGATTCGGCGCTTTATAAATTCATCGGCTTTTGCCGAAGCAGATTTAAGCGGCTGTACTGCGTTAACTTGCCGATACCTGTAATCCAGGAAATAGGATAGAACTCCAGTCAGGACCATTACTGCCAATAGAACATAAGGCAGTCCGTACCACCGATCTCGGCGCGTTTCTTTTTCTATGTGATGCATTAGGGGACTCTCCTATCCACTCTCTTATGTCAGCTTATCGACTGGCCCTGCGAAGACATTATCGATTTGAGTCGGACGTGAGATAGTAGGGGTAGGAAACAAAAAATGGACAGCCTTTAAAAGGCTGTCCAGAAGTTTTTCAGGATGTTTGTATGATAACGGAAAATTACGGACTTCGACAGTTCGCTCCGGCAGTTATTCTACGCTCGGCTGCGACGCTGTCGATTAAAATTCTTTCGTCGTCTGATCACCGTCAAGGTGACCAAACCGGCTGCTCCAGGAACCAGCAGTGCAGCGCTGCCAAATAAGTACCAGCGGCTGTTTGAAACCGGTACCTTTGCTGGCGACTTTCCAGACTGATGCTGAGCGATGGTCTGCTGTATCGCCGCTTCTGTTGTTTTCACGGCGTCCTGAGCCGGTTGTTTATGCTCAAAATAGTAAGACATGGCGCCGGTCAGTAGAATCATCAACATGATTCCAAACGGCAGCTTAGCCAGCCGTCCGCCCACCGTCTCTTCATTTTGCATTTCCATATAGAATGGGGTACTTACTCTCGAACTCATATGTCCCTCCACGAGTTGACCACTGCTTAAAGAACAGCTCTTAACGCCATCTCATAGAGCAACGTATGTACCTGAGAAAAAACGAGCCAAAATCCAACACAAACACCTGATATTATAGACCGCCAAGACCAAGAAATTAAGTGATTTATCGTCTTTTCTGATATTTTGGGCTGAGATATTAATCCACATATCGGTTTGGGCAGATCGGTCAAGCTGACCATTTGCTGGACTCCCGGTCAAATAGGCTGACCGAATCCGACTATTCCTTGTTTTATCAGTGGTTAACGTGGGCCGCGATTGCTATACTGTGCGACGCGGTGAATTTGGCATTAGGGTTGGCCAATCCGGACAATCGCCGAGGAACATTGCCGCATCGTAGTTTGTTTATGATAAGAGCTGAGCCACTTGCCACGACTCCCGGTACACCCCAGGTTATTCTTTACAGCAAGCCAGGTTGTCATCTTTGCGAAGAGGCTCGGGACGAGATTGAATCCGTTAGAAGCAGGCAGTTTGATTTGACGGAAATTAATATCGTCAGCGATTTGTCACTATATGATCTTTATAAGAATGACATTCCGGTCATATTTATTAACGGTAGGGAAGCTTTCAGACATCGATTAACCGCAAGCGATTTCTTGCGGGCGCTCAGCGAAGCGCGATAGGGAGGAAGTCCGTGGAAACAAGTATAAAGTTCGAACCATCAGGCAAGAGCTCTCTGGTGGCTTCTGGGCAAACAATCTCGGGCGCAGCTCGATCACTGGGTGTGGACATACCATTGGAATGCGGAGGCATCGGAAAGTGTGACAGTTGCGCGGTTAAGGCTGAATCAGGCGCTGACGGAATTTCCGAGCTTACTGACGCGGAACGCACTTACCTCAACCAGGAGCGACTGGCTGCGGGTGAACGGTTGGCCTGTCAGGCACATTTATTGGGACCTGAAGTAGTGGTTCGAGTGCCAACCGCAGAGGAACGCGCGGAAAAAAAGGCCGAGAATGCCGAGCAGGGACGAGCGTCCGATCCCAGAGTAAACCAGATTCGCGAGGAGTTCGAAAAATTACCGCTGGATAAAAAAGTCTCGGCTTTAGCCGAATTGGGAGTTAATGCTGCGGGAGATATAGTGGGCGAGCTCCTTAATGTGGGCAAACGAATTGGGAATGATCTGTCATCAATCTTTTCCGGCCCAGCTAAAACCGAGCCGCCACCTGATCCGGATTCGACAGAGACGAAAACCGACAGTGATGAAAAGGGCAATAGCTGATTATTGATCAACGGGTTTCCAATATTTTAAGGAGCTAAAATGCTTTTTTTCTCTTTTCTTCCTCGACTGATGACCTTGATTCTCGCCA
Organism: Blastocatellia bacterium; assembly: GCA_035652355.1. Taxonomy (GTDB): domain Bacteria; phylum Acidobacteriota; class Blastocatellia; order DASRDY01; family DASRDY01; genus DASRDY01. Next base: position 44,287 of record DASRDY010000221.1, on the reverse strand, counting down.
CTGGATTGCTGGGTTTAACCGGCTGCGACAATCCGTCGGCCGCGAATAACAAGCCGACAACAGCGGCGCCGGCTGAATCGAAAGCGGATGATCAATCGTTAAAGCCAACGGAATTCGATGGACAGCGCGCGTTTGAAAGCGTTCGTAAACAGGTTGAATTTGGACCTCATCCAGCGGGTTCGCCGGCCATCAAACAAGTCCAAAAATATATAATGGACGAGCTGAAGAGTTATGGCCTGACGGTAAAAACTCAATCGTTTAAACCCAAGACGCCAATCGGTTCGGTGGAAATGCTCAATATCATTGGCGAACTGCCAGGACAAAGCACCGAGCGAATTCTGATCGCCAGTCATTACGATACAAAACCTTTTAAAGAGTTCCGATTTGTCGGGGCAAACGATGGTGGATCGAGCACCGGGACTCTGCTGGAGATAGCCAGGGTGATGGCAAAGGGCGAAAAGCCAAAAGATACCATCCAGTTCGTTTTCTTCGATGGAGAAGAGGCCTTTTGCAAAGAATGGGACGAGTGTCTGAACGGTAAGGACCATACTTATGGCAGCCAATATTTCGCTGACGATCTGAAAAAAAACGCGCAGGTGTCGCAGGTAAAGGCTCTTATTCTTTTAGATATGATAGGTGATAAAGGATTGCAGTTTAAAAAGCAGGAAACGTCGACTCCGTGGTTAACGAACATTTTTTGGAGCACTGGAAAGCGGCTTGGTTACGACAAGACATTTAATAATGGTAAAGACGATGTCGGAGGCGACGATCATATGCCGTTCCTTCAAATTGGGATTCCAGCCATCGACCTGATCCATCTGCCATTTCCGGACACCTGGCACGAGCCCACTGACACACTGGATCACATAAGTGCGGAAAACTTGAAGATAGTAGGCGACACAGTTATTCGGGCAATACCCCAAATCGAGGCTTACCAAAATCGTTAGCAGGATTAACAGGTCTCTGCTACGATAGAGCGCTTTACAATTTAAAGTGAAATCGAATTTAATGGAGGGTTTAGTCGGTGAAGCAGATTGCAGTAATCGCCGGAGATGGAATCGGCGTCGATGTTACGCGTGAAGCGGTTAAGATTCTGGAAGCTTTGCAGCGCACTTTTGGACTGCAGATAAAATTGACGCATTTTGACTGGGACGCCGAACGGTATTTGAAGACGGGCGAGACGCTTCCGGCTGGCGCTCTTGATATGTTCCGCAATGAATACGCCGGGATATTTATAGGGGCGTATGGCGATCCGCGCGTGCCCGATATGAAACACGCGGCGGATATATTGCTGGGCATTCGATTTGGACTGGATCTCTACATAAATCTTCGACCGGTTAAATTGCTCGACGACCGTCTGACACCGCTGAAAGATCGCACTGCAAAAGATATCGACATGGTCTGCTTCAGGGAAAATACCGAAGGCGCATATGTCGGCGCGGGGGGGTTCCTTAAGAAAGGGACGGCAGACGAAATAGCGATTCAGGAAGACATAAATACTCGTAAAGGCGTCGAGCGCATTATTGTTGCCGCATTCGAATACGCGCGCGCGCACGGCCGGCGGAAAGTGACAATGTCGGACAAATCGAACGTGATGAATTACGCGCACAATCTGTGGCAGCGCGCTTTCAAAGAAGTATCGGCAAGGTACCCGGACGTCGAAGCGAATCATATGTTTGTTGATGCTCTGACAATGTCGATGGTGCTGAAACCGCAGGAATACGATGTGATAGTCACGAACAATATGTTTGGCGATATCGTTACGGATTTAGGAGCGGCATTGCAGGGTGGTCTGGGTATGGCCGCCTCGGGAAATATTCATCCGGGACAGACATCGATGTTCGAGCCTGTGCACGGCAGCGCTCCGAAATACGCTGGGAAGAACGTGGCTAATCCGTTTGGCGCATTGCTGACAGTTGCGATGATGCTGGATTACATCGGTTTTGCCGAAGCCGGTGCGGCAGTCGAAAACGCGGTGATTGCTTGCGTCAAAGCGCATGAAACGACCGGTGACATCGGCGGCAATCTTGGAACAAGAGAAACAGGCGATGCGGTGCTCCACCGACTGGGATAGCAAAATAGTAACTTTTCATTCTCAGTGACTCTGTGTCTCTGTGGTGAATTTGTTTTGGAGGTCTGATTAATGAAAACGATCGAATGTCAGTTCCGGGCGGTCGAGCGCGGTCGCTCTTTCTGCACCGTAGCTCAGCTCAGAACAGATCGTAATACGGACACAATTGATCAGACCGTCTGTGCGACTTGCCCTGTTCCGGAGATTGTGAAGAAACACCCATGCGTAAACCTGAGCATTGGCACTCAGATCATGATGCAGCAGAACAAACCTGTTCTCGTCAGTTACGCGGTGGATTGCACGTGGAAACCGTTCAACGCGATAACCGACGTCGATAATTGTGATGGCCGCTGCCCGAAATGGACGCCCGAGTTGATGCAGATCGATGCCACAACGGTTGAACCGATTTTTAATTCGAACGACAGCAACGTTACCGATTCGTTATTGCGGCAGGCAGTTCTGGTGGTGCTCTATCGATATCACTGTGGGCATCCGGAGCGATACGGCTTGTTTGATGTAACGCCGGAATATATGGCGAAAGCTTTAGGGGTCGAGACCGCGACGTTGGCGAGAGTGGTCCTTCCGATGGCGGAATCCGGCGAGATAAAATTGAAATTCAAACCCGGGCACACGATGTTTTGCGGAGCGACGATTACGTTTAAGGGAGTTGAGAGACTGGATCGCGAACCGGTTCTTGGTCAACTCAACACCGCCACTGCCCGTTCTATACAGGAAACGAACGGTCACGCGCGACCTGCGGGGCAGCAACCTGGACTATTTAAAAATGCCACCTACGGCAGACCAGAACCTCACAGTTCAGATTAATAGTGGGTCAATCCTGATTGAGCGCTGAAACATGTCTGCGCACGGTCTCACCTAAAGTCTGAAGGTTGTATCCGCCTTCCAACAGGGCAACGACTCTTCCCTCGGCCTTTTTGTCGGCAAGGTCAAGAACGAAATTGGTCATTTCGACAAAATCATCGTCTTCCAGCATTAAGTGTCCCAGCGGATCCCGCGCGTGCGAATCGAAACCGGCGGAGATGAGAAATAGACTTGGATTGAAACCTTCATTAATCTTTTCGACAGTCTCTTTAAACAAGTCGATATAGGTTTTTGCCGGTGTTCCGGCTCGAAGAGGCAAGTTCAATGTCGCGCCCTCACCTTTACCTGCGCCGCGTTCTTCGTATGCGCCTGTTCCCGGATACCACGGCGATTGATGCATCGAAAAGAAAAAGACCGAAGGGTCCTCGTAAAAAACATCCTGCGTCCCATTTCCGTGATGGACATCCCAATCGATTATCAGAACTCGATCTATTCCAAGTTCCGCCTGGGCGTACCTTGCCGCAATCGCAATATTATTGAACAGGCAAAACCCCATCGCGTGATTCGGTGTCGCGTGATGACCCGGAGGTCTGGCAATGACAAAAGCGTTCCTGGCCTGTTTTGCCGCGACCGCTTTAACTGCCGCAATGCCTCCACCGGCGGCGCGCAACCCTGCGGCAAATGATTCCCGAACGACAACGGTATCAGCGTCGATCCGCGATTTAGTCTCGCACGTTTGACGGACGTGATCCAGATGGCTTGCCGAATGGCATCGCAGGATGTCCTGATCTGACGCCTCATTCGGCGTCAAATGCAGCAGTCCATCCCAGAGGTTGGTGTCGGCCTGAAGCGCATTCATTATCGAATGCACGCGGCCCGCGTTTTCCGGATGTGAACCCGTATCGTGTTTTAAGCAATCAGAATGATACACAAGGGCGGTATTCATAAGTCCATATTATATTAGACAAGCTAGACCACCCAAGTGTATCCTTATTATTTCCTGCCTTACTACAAGGCTACTGATATCAAGGCCACGGACGCATGGCTTCGCGGAGATTTAACGTATGGATTTTATGACGCGAGAGATGCTCAAACGCTACTCGCATATCGTTACGGGAAGGCCGTTCTCACCAGTTGTTCTGAACATGCTGGTAACGTCTGTCTGCGACATGCGATGCGTTCACTGTTTCTTCACCGACGAGCTGGACGACAAACCACGCAAGGCTCTGCAGATGAAAACCGAGAATTTTGTGCGCGTGTCCGAAACGCTGGGCGGCAATCTGGCCGTTCTGATCGTTGCTGGTGGAGAGCCTTTCACCAGAAAAGATTTGCCTGAAATCACCAGAGCTTTTTACAAAAACAATAAACTGGAATCGATCTATCTGATGTCGAACGGGCAGATTCAAAAACGAATCATTCCCGACGTGACTAGAATCCTTGAGGAATGTCCGAATCTGAATGTAACAGTGGCGCTGGGCATCGATGGACTGAAAGAAGAGCACGAAAAAATCAGACAGAAACCGGGATCATGGGATATCGCAATCGACACTGCGCGAAAACTGCAGGAGATTAAAAAAGAGAATCCGAAACTGGATATCCAGACCTGTACCTGCTTTATGAACAGCAATCAGGATCGGATTTTCGATTGGTATAATTTCCTGAAATACGACCTGAAACCAGATAAGGTCAACGTAAATTATATTCGTCCGCCGTCCGCCGTTCCGCAGGAATTGATTATCGATCTGGACAGGTATCGAAAGCTGGCCCAGCTGATCGATCAGGATTCGCGAAGCCAGGCTATCAAAAACCACTATTCCGGATCGTCCGGCGTGTTCAAAGCTGCCATCGATATTTACATGCACGAACTGATAGCGCGTACGGAAATTGAGCAAAAGGCTCAGATGCGCTGTTTTGCCGGAGATGCCGGCGGCGTGATTTATGATGAAGGCACCGTGTCGAGCTGCGAAAAGCTGGATGCCATCGGTAACCTGCGTGATTACGATTGGGACTTCTCGAAGCTGTGGTATTCACCAGCTATGGATGCTCGCCGAAAGCATGTGAAAAATGGATGCTTCTGCACGCATGAATCAAACAGCTATTATCCATCACTTGCATTTAATCCAAAGCATTTGATCCAGATCAAAAAGCTCGAGCGTCAGATGAAACAATCGGCGGCTCATCGGCCGCAGCCTGTGCAACCGGAAATGGTTGCGGAATAGTTCTACTCTAGGTCTACGAAGATCGCGGCCAAATTCTGCCTTCCAAAACGTCGAAGCGAGGATCAGACCGCAGCGGGTCGAGCATCGGCTCGACTTTTATAAAAGACATAAAGCCCGAACGCTCATCACAGGCTGAATCAAGATAATCGAAAGTCCTGTCAAATTCACCCAGACCTAAATATATTATTGCGAAGTGGTAGGACGAAACGTATCTCTGGCGCGCCATTGTTTCCAACTCGGTGATAATTCCTCGCGCTTCGTCGTGTTGGCCGGCAAGTGCCAGGGCAAAACCAAGATGCGCCTTGAAAGTCAAACCACCACCTGAATGGGTATCCGCCTGCCGGAACGCCTCGATAGCCTCATCCATCTTGTTTAGCTGCACGAGTGCCATGCCGAGATTCCAATGCGCAAAAGCCGATTGAGGGTCCATTTCCAGCGCTTTCCGATGCTGTGAAACAGCTTGATCGTAATCGCGTGCGAAGTAATATGCCCAGCCAAGGCTTATGGTGGCAAACAGTGAAAGCGGCTCGAGCTTCTGCGCGTCCTGACAGGCACGAATCGCTTTTTCGTGCTGTCCGGTAGCTTTGAGATAAAAGCTGTAACCATCGTGTGCATTGGCAAACGAGGGGTTCAATTTGATTGCGCGTTTGAACTCGCGTTTTGCGCTATCGAAATCCCAATCGTAAAGCAATCGAGAGAATCCAAGCGAGGCATGAGCCTCGGCCAGCATTTCGTCTAACTGCAGGGCCTTCAGCGCGGCGTCTTTTGCCTTCGGATACCATTCTGTCGGACGGCATTCACCGGTGGAAGACGCCAGGAATGCATAAGCATCAGCAAGACCAGCGTACGCAAGTGCATATTTCTGATCGAGCTCTATTGCCTGCTGAAAGTGCTCAATGCCTTTCTTTATCCAATCAGTGGTTCGCTTGTTAGTATAGTAACGACCTTTGAGATAGAAATGATAGGCTTCTGTGTTTTCCGTGTACCGCTTGGCGAGCCGTTTTCGCTCGTCACCGCTTAAATGCAAGCGTAACTTACTGCTGATCTCACGTGAGATTTCTTCCTGGATTGCAAAGATATCACCCATGCCACGTCGGTATTCTTCGCCCCACAGCTGCGACTGCTGGTCCACGTCGATCAACTCCGCTCTGACAACCAGCAGTTCACCGACCTGCAATACCCTGCCGGTAACAACGCCGCGTACTTCTAAATTATTCCCGACCACCAGCGGGTCCGCTTGATTCCCCTTGTAGCGGAACGCTGTGCTTCGCGGGACGACGCGAAGTTTGGGAATTTGCGACAGTCCATTGGTTATACTCTCGGTAATGCCGTCGGAAAGGTATTCCATCTGCTGGTCCGTGCTGGCGTTGTCGAACGGCAGTACAACCAATGAGTTGATTATTTTAGACGTGCTGCGACGTTTGCGCGGCAGGACAGTTGTCGGCAAGTCTGAAGTGCTGAGGTTGCCCGCACCAACCACGCCAGAATGCGACATCGGTGACAGCGGCAGCTTTGGCGAAGTCGGTTGTGACTCGAGCGAAAGCTGTGACGAATCGGTGGTGAGTGCCGTGCCATCGTGACGGCAAAAATTTAATGCATCGTCAGTGAACATTCGATGACATGCGGGACATTGTTTCATTCAGCCTCGAAGTTGAATCTGCGGAATGTCGTAATGCACATAATGCTTCGACAGTTCGCAGTTATCTTATCCTTCTTCCAGCACCCTTGCCAGAGTGATACTCGGACCAACTTCGTATAATTGCCTAACCATACCCTGCGTGTTATATTGTCCGGTCTGAATTGGCTTGAAGAGCGTGCTATGAAGCCTTTAGCAATACTGAGTCTTGATGCTGGTCAGCTTGAGCAACTGCGGGACGAAATCCATGCTCTTGTTGAAGGTCTAAGCGAAGCTAATAAGGCATCACTGTTAGGTACTGGATATTGGATGCCTCCGCTGGATCTCTGTGAGTCCGTCGACAGTATTATGGTGCGTGTGGAATTGCCAGGTATAGCAGTAGATCAGATTGCTGTTTCGTATTGCGACGGCGCGCTGAAGATCAGCGGCGAAAAACGCGAGCAGGAACATGCGTCGAAACCGGCGTGCTATTTATGCATCGAACGCAGCTATGGAGCTTTCTCGCGGTCGATACGGATCCCGTATCCGGTCGATGTTCGACGGGCGACGGCAAAATTGAACGACGGAGTTTTATTAATAAGACTTCCAAAACTGGAAGAACGCAGACAGCAGGAGATCAAAATAGAGGTAATCGAAACCTTGACGAATTGAGGAGTCCAGCAGGATCGAACTACCATCCTGCTTTTAATCACATAACATGGCAGATGCACTTTCAATCGTAGATCAGGAGCAACAGGCCGCGCAGCAACCGCAGCAGCAACAGACTGACGAGCAGTTAAAAATACCGGAGACACTCCCGGTCTTACCACTCCGCGACATAGTCATTTTTCCTTTCATGATCGTTCCGCTGTTTGTGCAGCGGGAAAGATCTATTCGTGCGGTTGATCAGGCATTGGCGGAAAACCGCATGATATTGCTGGTTTCGCAACGCGATCTGGACAAAGAAGAACCGGCCAGTACCGATCTTTATCAAATCGGCACCGTTGCTGTGATCATGCGAATGCTGAAGCTGCCGGACGGTCGCATACGAATTCTGGTTCAAGGGCTTACGCGCGCTCGTTTGAAATCGGTTGACGAATCTTTGCCTTACCTTCAGGCGAGCATTGAAGTATTGCAGGAACCGGCTCCGGAACAGTCCCTTGAAGTCGAAGCGCTGATGCGCAGCGTTCGCTCTTCGATGGAGAAGGCGATCAGCCTTGGCAAAAACATCTCGCCTGAAGTGATGGCAATTGCCGTTAACCTTGAGGACGCCGGAAGACTTGGCGATCTGGCCGCGTCGAATCTTGAGCTAAAAGTCGAAGATGCGCAGAGTGTCCTTGAACTGGTCGAGCCAAAAACGCGGCTTCGTCGCGTAAATGAGCTTCTGGCAAAAGAGATCGAGGTTTTAACTGTTCAGCAGGACATTGAAACTCAGGCCAAGGGCGAAATCGACCGTTCGCAGCGAGAGTTCTATCTGCGCCAGCAACTGAAGGCGATTCAGCTCGAGCTTGGCGAAGGGAACGAGCTGGCCGAAGAAGTTCAGCAGTACCGCGACAAAATGGTCGAGGCCAAGATGCCCAAGGACGTTGAGGAGGAGGTCGAGCGCCAGCTTAAAAAGCTGGAACGCATGCACCCCGATGCGGCCGAAGCAGCGACGCTTCGAAACTATCTCGACGTGATGGTCAACTTGCCGTGGTCAAAACAGACCAAGGAAAACCTCGATCTTCAAAAGGCAGAAAAAGTCCTGGACGAAGATCATTACGGACTGGAGAAAGTAAAAGAGCGCATCATCGAAGCTCTTGCCGTCCGCAAGATCAGACCGAAATCGCGCGGACAGATTCTTTGTCTTGTTGGTCCGCCCGGTGTCGGTAAGACTTCGCTGGGCAAATCGATTGCTCGCGCAACGAATCGCAAGTTCCAGCGCTTGAGTCTTGGCGGTCTGCATGACGAAGCCGAGATCAGAGGTCACCGTCGGACGTACATTGGTGCGATGCCCGGTCGAATTGTTCAATCAATTCAACAGGCTGGAACGAACAATCCTTTAATAATGCTGGACGAAATCGATAAGGTCGGCGCGGATTTCCGCGGCGATCCGTCTTCTGCATTGTTGGAAGTATTGGACCCGGAGCAGAACTTCAGCTTCCGCGATAATTATCTTGGCGTGCCGTTCGACCTGTCGAATGTGATGTTCATGACGACGGCAAATGTACTGGAAACGATTCAACCTGCGCTACGTGACCGCATGGAGATCATTCGTCTTTCAGGTTACACCGAGGAAGAGAAGCTCCAAATTATCAAGCGCCACATCATGCCAAAGCAGTTAGAGGAGAACGGCATCACGGCAAAGAACCTGCACATTTCCGATCCAGCGATTCGCGCAATCGTCGGCCAGTACACTCGCGAGTCGGGACTGCGTCAACTGGAACGCGAGATTGCCTCGATCTGTCGCAAAGTGGCTCGCAAGGTTGCCGAAGGTTCGAATAACCTGGTCAGCGTCACGCGCAAGAATCTGCACGAATTTCTTGGCGCGCCGAAAGTTCAGCCGGAAGAGATATTGAAACGAGATCAGGTTGGCGTCGCGACCGGATTGGCATGGACGCAGGTTGGCGGTGATGTGCTCTTCATCGAATGTCTGCTGATGCCTGGAAATGGGCGCTTGGTATTGACGGGGCAACTTGGCGATGTGATGAAAGAATCGGCCCAGGCGGCGCTGTCGTATGCTCGTGCTCGCGCAAAAGAGTTCGACATAAACGAAGAGCTATTTAAAACAAAAGACATTCACATCCACATTCCGGAAGGCGCGATACCGAAAGACGGGCCTTCGGCGGGTATTACTCTGTTCACTGCGATGGCCTCGGCATTGACTGATCGCCCGGTTAAGAAGAGCGTAGCGATGACCGGCGAGATCACTCTTCGCGGCAACGTTCTGCCGATTGGAGGCGTGAAAGAAAAGGTCTTGGCGGCACGGCGTGCTCGCGTCAGGACTGTGATTATGCCTAGCTTGAACAAGCGAGATTTGGACGAGATTCCAAAAGAATTATTAAAAGATATGGAGTTCGTATTTGTTGACAGAGTCCGGGAGATATTACCGGTTGCTCTCGTCAGCAAAGAGTAAGACCAACCACAGAGACACGGAGTCACAGAGATAATTCAAATTCTCTGTGACTCTGTGTCTCTGTGGTGATTTTCAAAAGGATTAATTCGATGAAAATACATGAGTATCAAGCCAAGGCCATTCTGGCCAAATATGGCGTAACCGTTCCGAAAAGCCAGGTCGTGCATTCGCCCGAAGAAGCGCGCGCCGCTGCAGAGAAACTCGGACTGCCTGTTGTCGTTAAAGCTCAGATCCATGCCGGCGGTCGCGGCAAAGGCGGCGGTGTGAAACTGGCCAAATCAGTTGACGAAGCGGCTGACCTTGCCAAAAAGATGCTGGGAATGAAACTGGTTACCCATCAGACCGGTCCTGAAGGTCGCGAGGTCAAAACCTTGTTAGTCGAAGAAGGTCTGAAGATCAAACACGAATTCTATCTTGGCATCGTTGTTGACCGCGCTACTGGAAAGCCCGTTTTCATGGCTTCCAGCGAAGGTGGGATGGACATCGAAGAAGTTGCCGCCCATACTCCTGAAAAGATCCTGAAAGAATACATCGATCCGGCCGTTGGGTTTCGCTCGTTTCAAGCGCGTAAACTCGCGTTCGGTCTTGGACTTCCGTCCGATCTAGTTAATAAAGCGGCGAAGTTCATGACCGCTCTGTACAAAGCTTTTGTTGACACCGATGCCAGTCTGGTCGAGATCAATCCGTTCCTCCTAACTGAAGACAGCGAACTTTATGCACTGGACGCAAAGATGAACTTTGACGATAACGCGATGTTCCGTCACAAGGATTTCGCAGAACTGCGCGATTTGAATGAAGAGGAACCGCTGGAAATCGAAGCGTCAAAGTTCGACCTTAACTACATCAAGCTGGACGGCAACATTGCCTGCATGGTCAACGGCGCGGGTTTAGCGATGGCCACGATGGATATTATTAAACTGGCAGGCGGCGAGCCGGCCAACTTCCTCGATGTCGGCGGTGGCGCTTCACAGCAAAGAGTAGAGAATGCTTTTCGCATACTACTCGCGGATGAACACGTCAAAGCTGTTCTGATAAACATCTTCGGCGGAATCGTTCGGTGCGACATGGTTGCGGCAGGCGTGATCGAAGCAGCTAAAAATCTCGGCGTCAAAGTTCCGATTGTTGTTCGCCTGGAAGGTACAAATGTCGAAAAAGGACAGGAATTACTGCGAACGTCAGGTCTGAACTTCACCGTCGCTAATGGAATGCGCGATGCGGCAGAAAAGGTTGTTTCGTTAGCGCACTAGTCTACTTAGGGAAACATTAAGCTACCGAGGGCGCAGCGGATAATCCCGCTGCGCCCTTCTCGCATATTCGGCAAATTCAAAAGATCTCAAAATTATTCTTGACGTAAACCTTAACGCGAGATATATTACCAGTTGGTTATGGAACTAACTGGTTATCAACACTCAGATCCGCAGCACTTGGATGCTGTCTTCGCCGCGCTTGCCGATCCGACCAGGCGAGCAATCTTGGACCGGCTTTCAAAGGGAGAAGCATCCGTGGCTGAACTCGCCGAGCCATTCAACATGACGCAGCCGGCTATTTCCAAGCATTTAAAGGTATTAGAGAAGGCGGGGTTGGTCTCGCGCGGTCGGGATGCTCAACGGCGTCCGCGGCGACTCGAGGCAAAGCCATTGGCCGAAGCCAACCAGTGGCTGGAGGGTTATCGTAAATATTGGGAAACAACGTTCCGACGACTAGACGATCTTCTGGAAGAGTTGAAAGCCAGCGATAAAGACACTCATGAATAGCAGGACGATCAGTGGACCCTGTGGAGGATTAAGGTATGCAGAAAATCAGCACCTTCTTGTGGTTTGATACTCAGGCAGAAGAAGCTATGAACTTCTATGTTTCAATCTTCAGGAATTCAAAGGTTATAAACATCTCGCCGGGTCCAAGCGGAGCGGTTATGTCTGTCACTTTTGAACTTGAGGGACAACTTTTTCACGGCCTGAACGGCGGACCACATTTTAAGTTTACACCCGCAATCTCAATGTTCGTTAACTGCGCGTCGCAAGAAGAGGTCGATGAATTGTGGACAAAGCTAACCGAAGAAGGCGGCAAACCGGGGCAATGCGGCTGGTTGACCGACAGGTTCGGTTTATCGTGGCAAATAATTCCAACGGCTCTTGGTCAGATGCTCGGCGATAAAGATCCGCAAAAATCAGCCAGAGTTATGCAAGCGATGCTTCAGATGGGCAAAATTGATATCGCTGGTTTAAAACAGGCTTATGACCAGGAATAGTATTTAGTGGCGCAGACATTCAATCTGCGCAGTTTAGTAAACGCCGGGTAGATTGCTACGAGAGACTTCATTTACGAATTCACGCAGACATTCAGTCTGCGCCACTAGTTAATATAGGAGCAGCAATGAGCACAGAAACATTGAAAGTCACAACCCCATCAGATCGCGAGATTGTCTTGACGCGCGTCTTTAATGCTTCGCGCAAGCTGGTATTCGACGCTTTTACCAAACCGGAATTGGTCAGACGCTGGCTGACAGGACCTCCGGGATGGGTTATGGACGTGTGCGAAATAGACTTGAAAGTTGGTGGCGCATATCGCTATGTCTGGCGCGGTCCCGACGAAGTGATCATGGGAATGGGCGGCATCTATCGCTCAATTACGGCGCCCGAAGAAATTGTGGCAACTGAGAAATTTGATCAGCCGTGGTATCCCGGCGAAGCTGTGGGTACCGTCGATCTGGTTGAGAAAAATGGCCAAACCACATTAACGCAAACTTTGGTTTACGAATCGCGCGAGGCTCGCGACACGGTTCTTAAGACTCCAATGGAGCAGGGCATATCAATGTCTTACGACAAGCTTGCTGAGTTGCTGCCGACTCTTGCCTGAATGGACAAGGCGCTTCTGGGAAGAACTATTTTTCAGAGCGCCAAATCTGCTCAAGCTTGTTGTAAGTAGGCGGAAAGTCGCCGCTATAGCGAACAAATGACGGAATCGGATATCGAATTCCTCCGCGATGCGTTCCCTTCAGACCTTCTGACATTTCGACGATCTTTGATGCCGGAATGGTGAAAGCCATCTCGTCATCGTAGGTTTGACCGAAGACTCGGTCGCCATAGCATGGAAGTATCACCTGATAATCGTTCTTCTTGATTGTGCGGATGATCGAATCCGAACAATCGATTCGACCAGTAAAGCTGGACGTGATCGCTCCTCCGCGTTTGAAGAGAGCTCCCGTCAACAATCGCATCACCTGTGCTGAATTGCCGTAGACGAGAACCAGCATAGGCTCGAAGGTTGCTCGGGCTGCGGGCGCCATCAGGATGTGCTCGTATTCGCCGTATTCGAATTTGTCGGTTTCGGCTTCGGTAAGTGCGCCTGCCTCAGTCGTTTCCGTATACATTCCGCAGGCGCAATTTCCTTCGTTGTAATACGGCACGCGTTTTTCAAAACCGTAAACTGCTTTCGTTAAAACGCAGTTCAGGTCCTCTTTGCCGATTGCTACTGTCCAGCCATAGCGGCGAGCCATCGTTATTCCCTGACAGGTTGCGATCTCAACGCCGAGATCACGCTTGGGTCGCTTGGCCTTATCGGGTAGCGGTTCTCCCGGTTTCAACATTCTGATAGCAAGCGGGAACGATGCCGGTCTGATATGCGTATCTATTTCTGTTGCGAACTCTTGTATATTCATAAGGTCTCCGTGAGCTAATATAATGATTGTACATCAGGAGGTAAGATCGGCTAAACCGGGCAAAGCCGTTGTTCGATTACGAATATGACCTATACGAATTTGTTGTTTGATACGGCTCCCGTGACGCCACTTCATTACGTTTCCCCTCAATTTATAGCTGCGTTAATCATAATAATCATCGTTCTGCAGTTCTATTTCCATCGAAAAGCCGAAGCCTTCATAAGACGGTCTGTTTCAGATCAGTCGAAACGTCGAAACCTGAAGCGATTTCTCGTAGCGTGGCTGATCGTCATCAACCTGCCTCACATCGGAGTCGTGCTGTTTCTGGCCAGAATTCTGGCATTCCAGAGCAACAGCGCAACGGCACAAGTGTTCGCGTGGATTATGTATCCGTTTTACATCTGGCAATTCGGACTGGTGCTGTTTTTTGTCCTGTTTGCTGGTGCATCTTTGATCAGGGGAATTCTTCGACTATGCCACAACGCTATCTTGTTCTTGCGCGACCGCGAATCCGCGCAGCAGCGGAAACAGGTAGCCGAGTCGCGAAGGAAGTTTGTTAACGGTTTGGCGGTTGGTGCAGCTACGGTACCTTTTGCAACGATTGCCTACGGAATTGTTGCCGCAGAGCAATTTTTCGAAATCGAGCGGGTACGAATTCCAATCCGCAATCTCCCTCCAGAATTCGAGGGATTCCGTATTGTACAACTATCAGATATTCACGCCGGTATGTTTATGACGCAGGCGAGAATGTCTGATCTGGCCCGCGCCGCGAATGCCCTCCAACCCGATTTAATAGCGCTCACAGGAGATTATGTCGCCACGTCCAGCGATTCCGTGGGCTCATTTATGAAAGCGTTTGGCGATTTGAGCGCTCGTTACGGAGTGTTCGGAGTGCTGGGCAATCACGACGTTTTCACTGGAGCAACAGACATCTTGCAACGCCAGTTTCGCGCCAAAAACTTCCGACTGATGATCAATGAACAACATTGGATTGAGCGCAATGGCGCAAAACTGAATCTGATAGGAATCGAATTTTTGCCGCAACGCGATACCCATCTGGACGGCGTTTTATCCGGGCTAACATTGGATGGCCCAAGTATTCTGCTTTCGCACCAACCGAACGTGCTGCCGAACGCGGCCGCAAAGAACATCGATTTGACATTGTCAGGTCATCTACACGGCGGTCAGGTGAGAGTCGAATTACTCGGGAACGATATTGCCCCAAGCAAAATCGTCTCGCCATATATAGCGGGATTGTATAAACAAGGGCAGTCGCAGATGTATCTTAACCGCGGTCTTGGGACGACGGGTGTGCCGATTCGCATTAACTCTCGGCCGGAGATTACAGAGATCACATTAGTTCGTGATCCGAATAGTTAGAAAGATCGATTCACGATGAGCGATGTGCGCCTGGTCATCGAAAAATCGTTGCGACGATTAAGAGTCTACCAAGATGAAGAATTAATAAGAGAGTTTCCGATTGTTTTAGGCAGCTCGCCAGTCGGTCGCAAAGAAATTCGCGGCGACCGTAAAACACCCGAAGGCGAGTATTACGTCTGCACCAGGAATCCGGAGAGCAAATATCACCTCTTTTTAGGATTGAGTTATCCAAACGCCCACGATGCACTCAAAGGCAAAGAGAAAGGTTTGATTTCTGAGGAGAGCTATCGGCAAATCATCGAAAGGCTGAATCTTAAACTGCGGCCGCCGTGGGACACCGAACTTGGCGGGGAAGTCGGCATCCACGGCCACGGTACGGACAAAGACTGGACGGCAGGATGTATCGCCATATCGAACGAAGCGATCGAGGAATTGTGGGAACTGTGCCAGTTTGGTACGCCGGTCACGATAAATCCTTAATTCATTTTCAGAAGACAGAAGAGCAAAGGACGCGGATGACGCGGGATTGAGCGGATTAAAACGGATCTGAATCCGTGAAAATCCGCCTGATCCGTTAAATCCGCGTCCTTTGCTCTTATTCTGGTCGATTTTCTCTAATAAATCCGATGGAACTACGCAGCTCTTCTATTGATTTGTCGGAAATCAGCTTGAACACCCGCGTGGGGCAGTCCTTTGGCAAGTTTGCTGCTGTTAACGAATCTGTTATGACGATTGTGCTCGACGAAAGACCTCTCTTCCATCCAGCATTGCGAGCGTCGCGAATGTTGATGCAGTCTCGATCTACTCCCGCCGCGACCAGAATTGTTTCAGCCGACTCCAGAAACTTTGTCCATCGGGAAACTACAGTAATCAGCGAATTCGCCGATGGCTGTTTTTCGCCTCTTAGAGAAGAGGGAACTGACCTGATGTTAAGCGTAACCATTTGCGAGGCCGCCGGTATGGTGTTTCGAAGATTCGACGCCTGGTTTTGAACCGTTACAATTACTGCGCCGGTAAACAAAGATTCATCATCACACTCCGATGACTTCGCAACTGTTATCGGAAAATTTGTGGCGGAGCGGATTTCGAAGGCCAGAACGGATCGAAGCTCTTCATCGTCCTCTATTAACAGGAAATGATCGGGCGGCTGAATTTCCAAAACCTGTTTCAACCGGGATTGAATCTCGCGAAGCGAATAGCCGCTCTGATTTGCCGACCGCAGAAAGTTCGAGATTAACCGATCTAATTCAAAGCCATTCTGGGCTGAATCCTTTTCAGTAGCCGAATGTACATACACACCGCTGCCCTTCCGAAACTGTAACCAGTTTAGATCAACCAGTTCTCTGTAAGCTGCACTGACAGTATTGGAATGTATTTTCAGGCGCCTGGCCAGTTCTCGGGTGCTGGGCAGTTTTTCTCCCACTCTTAAATCGTTGCTGAGAATACCAATTCTTATCTGTGTCGTAAGCTGATCGTGAATCGCTATTTCACTGTTTCGGGAGATCCAGAATTTCATAGCGTCGTCACTTCGACGTCTTTAGATTGCCGCTTTCATCAACCGGGCCTGCTACGACGGTCGTTAGATTAACCGGATCGATATATAGACGCGCTACCCGTTGAATGTCCTCCACTGTTACGGCATTGATCAACTCGGGATACTGGCGCAGATAGTCAAATCCAAGATCGAAAGTCTCCGCCTGAATCAGAAATCCCGCGATATGGGAATTGGTCTCAAACTCAAAAACAAAACTGCCCGTCAGGTAAGACTTCGCGTCTTCCAATTCATACTCTTCAACAGGCTCTTCGACTATTCGCTTGATCTCATTTCTCAGTCCGTCAATTGCGCGGATCATATTGTCCGGTGAAGTCCCGATGTAGGCAAAGAAGCGCCCCGGGTCCCAACTTGCGGAAGAGGTAATGTTGCTGACAACTGTGTAAGCTAACCCCTGTTCGTCCCTTAATATTCTTGGAATTCGCGAGGTAAAGCCCGGGCTGCTCCCAAGTATAGTGTCCAGCACCAGCAACGAATAAAAATCCGGATTATTTCTCTTAATCCCAAGATGACCGATATAGATGTTCACCTGGGATTTATCCATATAGATGAAACGACTCGCCGGAGCCTTTTGTCGTTCGATCTCCGGAATCGCGGGCAGATCAAGATTATCGTTTCGTTTCCATCCTGAGAATTGTTCATTCACCAGATCAATCAATCGATCTCGATCGTATTCACCAACAATCGCCAGCATTGAATTATTCGGAGCGTAATACCGATGATAAAAGTCGACTATATCCTGCCGCGTGAGACCAGCAACCGTTCCGGCATAACCTATCGAAGGTCGATGGCTTGGATGGCCAGCATAGATGATTTCACTAAACGCGTCAGCCGCAACAACTCGCGGTTGGTCGGCACGACTTTTGATCTGGGCAACGCGTTTGTTGACTTTTTGCCTGACACGATCTTCTGGAAAAGTCGGATTCAGCAGGATATCACTTACAAGATCGAGCGCTAGCTCGACATCTTTGCTCAGAACCGTCGCATTGATGCCGCTCTGCATATAGCCGCCCGTTGTTACCAGCGATCCTCCCACCGACTCTATCTCCATCGCGATGTCGTGTGCGGACCGCGTCGTCGTGCCTTCATCGATCATTTCACCCAGCATGCTGGCAACACCGGCCTTGTCGTCAGGTTCATATCGAGAGCCTGCGCCGACAACAAGGTTGACCGAAATGCCAGGAATGGTGTTGTTCTCGGACAACAAGAGGACAAGACCGTTAGGCAGGACCAGACGTTCTACTTCCACTTTAGCTTCAGATTTCGCGCGGCTATCGTTTGCCACCAGTGGATTGGTTTTTGAATCAAGTCTGAAGGCCGCATTGCGAAGCATATTTGCTGCCTCGCCTTTTCCAAACGCTCTCTCTGCCGCCGTCTGCAACTCATCGTCGTCCGATTCAGAATCTCCGCCGAGATCGGGATTCGACTTATCACTTATAAGCTGACCTACCGTGCGATTATCCTGGTGAAGATACTGCTTTGTCACTCGCTGAATATCTTCCGGCGTAACTGCTTTGATTCGATCAAGGTAATCGCTCAGGTATTCGTATTTATCGATTGTCTCGAACAGCCCAAGCAATATGGACTGATTCGACAACTCTTCATTACCAAGGATAAAACGCGCCTCGATCAACTGTTTTGCCTTATCCATTTCTTTCTGATCGATCGGGTTGTTCTTCAGCTTGTCGATCTCTTCATAAATAGCGGTTTCAACGTCGGCGAGGGTGTGCCCGGGCTTAATTTCCGCTCTGATTGAGAAGAGAGTGGGATCGGTAGCTTCATCGTAACTAGCGCCTGCCGACGTCACCGATTCGTCTTTTTCCTGCAATCGCTGATATAACCGAGAAGTCTTACCCGTAGATAAGATCGTCGAAACGACCTGAAGCGCATACGAATCAACGTGAGCAATCTCCGGCGCGTGATAGGCTATCATCAGGCGTTCTGCCGTTGTCTCTTTTTTGACCGTTACCCTGCGTTCACCTCGCTGTGGTTCTTCGCGAATCAGCATCGGAGGCGGCTCAGGACCAGGCGGTATCGATCCAAACAATTCTTCTATCTTGGGAAGCGCCGTTTCTGTATCGAAATCGCCAACCAGGACCAGCGTAGCGTTCCTTGGGTGATACCATTTATCGTAATATCCCTTCATCTCTGCGGCAGTTGCGTCTTTCAGATCCTGTATCCAGCCGACTATTGGGTTGTGGTAAGGATGCTGTTTGAAAGCCGCGGCATCGACCTCCTGCGACAAAGCGCCCCACGGGCTATCCAGTCCGATCTGCAGTTCTTCAATGACAACGCTTTTTTCGGACTCAAACTCTTTCACGTCAAAGAGAGTTTCGCGCATTCGGCTGGCTTCTATTTCCAGCGCTGTTTCCCATCTGTCCGACGCAAAATTGAAGTAATACGCTGTGAAATCATTGCTGGTAAACGCATTGTTTGCACCGCCGTTTCGAAGAGTGATCAGGTCGATGGCGCCTTTAGCAAATTTCTCGGTTCCTTTGAACATCATGTGCTCCAGGAAATGCGATTTACCGGTTTGACCAAGCTCCTCGTTGCGCGAACCGACTCTGTACCAGATTATGCAACTGACGATCGGTTTTGTGTGGACCTCTTTTGTCAGAATCGTCAGACCGTTTGAGAGTTTTGTGCGGCGGACTCCTGACGTTAGGGAACTGGCGGGCGTTGCGCTCAGGCTGGTTGTCATTTTATTTATTAATCCTGTTCATATAAGCTTGCTATTCGTTACCTGGGGTCCCGGTCATAACTTTACTTTCGTCACATACCGAAAACCTAAAGTCTATTCTGCGGCCGTTCATTCGTCAATTTGGAGAGGTGTGGCTTTCTTGCGGCGAGTACAAATTGGCTACATTATTGACCGGGGTAGTCGCGACCCCAAACCGGACGGTACCGGTAATCGACTCAATACTTTACATCGCAGCCGTGACAAGCCCTAAGAGGCACAAGGCTTGCTACTGCCGATGCAATGGAATTAGTTTGATTCCTGAGTTGCACCGAAATTTGGATATCAAGATTAACGAAAGAGAAAGAACCGAGGAGGAACAAGATGAAGAAAATCATTTCAGCCGTTTTGCTTGCTTCGTTTTTGGCTTTAGGTGCTGTATTCGCGTCCGCCAGTACAACATCCGCTAACGGAATCCAGACTCCGCCGCCGAAAACGGCCCGAAAGGCAAACCGCAGGCGCCATCGCAGAATGCGTCGCCGTCACCATCGTGCAATGCACAGACGTCACCACAAATAAATCATACAGGCTTGTCAAAGGCGTTTAAGAGGCAAAACGGTGTCGTGTCCGCGGGCATTGATGCCGTTTTCTTCTTTTCTGGAGCCAATTTAAAATATTCGACTTCCCGCGGTGTTCAGGCAGATTTCTAGGTTGCATAACACTCTCCCTGTGATTCGTTATGATTCCTGTTGACTTTCTACACAAGCCTCAAGTATCCTCCTGTTGATTTTCAACAGGAATGCGCCGCTATACAGTCGACCTGATCGCGAGGGAATGTCCTTATGACATGGCTCATAGTCTTCTTTTCACGTTTGGCCTCCTTATTCCGTAAAAGGCGCATGGACCAAGAACTTGATGAAGAAATGCGCGAGCATCTGGAGATGATGATCGATGATGGGCTGGGGCGAGGCCTTACACGTGAAGAAGCCTTTAGACAGTCCAGGTTAAGTTTCGGCGGTGTCGAGCAAACCAGAGAAACCTATCGTTATCAACGTGGATTCCCATCGGTCGAATCGCTGATACAGGACCTTCGTTATGCGGTTCGCGTGTTGAGCAAAAAGCCGGTCTTTACATTGATTTCAATTTTCACATTGGCGCTGGGCATTGGGGCGAACACCGCAATATTCAGCGTGGTCAACGCGGTGATGCTGCGACCGCTGCCATACAAAGATCCTTCAAAGATCGTCGTTGTCTGGAGCAACAATACGGTTGATGGTAATCCGCGTTATCCGCTTACTGCTGCGAATTCTACCGATCTCAGAGATCAGAACCACGTTTTTGCGGAGACCGGCATTTACGTTGACTTTGCCTGGAATGCGACGCTGACCGGACATGATGAACCTCAGGTCGTGATTCAGTCCACTTTTTCGCCAAGCCTGTTTCAGATGCTGGGCGTAAAACCGGCGTTAGGCAGGACATTTCTGAGGGAAGAGGAACAGATCGGCCGCGATGATGTCGCTGTTTTGAGTTATGGAATGTGGCAACGCATTTTCGGAGGCGCCACAGATGTGATTGGCAAAACGATTGATGTGGACAATACCAGGCTGACAATCGTCGGAGTGATGCCGCGCGGGTTCTATTTCCTTTATCAGAACGTGGATGTCTGGATTCCGCTATCCTACAACACAAACGTTAATACCAGTTTTGCGATCACCAATCGCGGGACTGCGGCCTATGGGATGATAGGCCGACTAAAACCCGGCATTTCCATCCAGCAGGCCCAGGCCGATCTTTCAACCATCGCCAGCAGCCTGGAAAAACAATACCCGGATACCAATAAGGGGCTCGGGATAACGCTTGTGCCGCTGAACGAACAAATAACGGAAAATGTCCGACCGGCCTTATGGACCTTGTTAGGCGCAGTGGGTCTGGTGCTGCTAATCGCTTGCGCAAATGTGGCGACTTTGCTGTTGGTGCGCGGTTCGGCCAGAAAGAAAGAGATTGCGATTCGCATGGCGCTTGGCGCCAGCCGTTGGCGAGTGATCCGACAGTTGTTAACTGAAAGCGTTTTATTGTCGGTTCTCGGAGGTGTGCTGGGACTGCTTCTGGCTATATGTGGAGTAAGTGCTATCCTGAACTTCACTCCAGCCGAAATACCACGCCAGCAGGAGATCGGGATCGATTTTTGGACTCTTGTCTTCACCATCGCGCTCTCGTTTTTAACTGGAGCAGTCTTCGGTCTTGCCCCAGCTCTGCAATTCTCAAAGTCAGGCTGCAATGGATCTTTAAAGGACGGTGGGCGCGGCTCCACCAATTTTGCTCGGAACGGATTGCGCGGCGCTCTGGTCGTTTCTGAAATTGCCTTGACACTGGTGTTGCTGGTTGGTGCAGGGTTACTGATCAGGAGCTTTGTTCTGGTTTTGCATGTTGATCCCGGATTTAACCCGAATCACGTTCTTACGATGAGTGTCTCCTTGCCAAGACAGGCCACCGCCGTACCGGAAGCCATCGCTTTTTACGACGAACTGTTCACACGGATTGAATCTCTGCCTGGAGTGAAATCCGCTGGTGGAACCACCAGGCTTCCGTTAATGGCAAAATCGATTACGATCAAAGTCGAGATAGAAGGGCATCCGGTTCCTGTCGGAGAGGAGCCGGAAATAGAATTCAGGCGAGTAAGTCGAGATTATTTCAGCACGCTGGAAGTTCCGCTTATTAAGGGACGTTTCTTTACGCGTCAGGACACGCCATCCACACAACCAGCAGTTATGATCAACGAATCGGCCGCTCGTCGGTTATGGCCGAATGAAGACGCGGTGAATAAACGGATCAAAGTCGGCAATTCTCCCTTAGCTATAGTTGTTGGCGTGGTCGGTGATGTAAAGCATTTCGGTTTGGACGCTGCTCAAGCCCCGGAGCTTTACATTCCATTTGATCAGCGTCCGCCCAGTTCACCATTCATCGTTATCCGGACGTCGTCTGATCCAATGGAGTCTGCTCCGGCGATTCGAGCGCTGGTGCAGTCCATGAATAAGGACCAGGCGCTGGGAACTATACAAACGATGGATCAGATTCTTGACACATCGCTGGCAGCGAGAAGATTTAATATGACGCTGCTGGGGCTGTTCGCGGTTCTGGCGTTATTCTTGTCATCAATCGGTTTGTATGGGGTGATCTCTTATTCTGTCAGCCAGCGGACACAAGAGATCGGGATCCGCATGGCGCTCGGGGCCGGTCGCATCCAAATCGTGAATCTTATAGTCGGACAAGGCGCAGCTATGGCCCTGGCAGGAATCGCGATCGGTTTGATCGCGGCGTTCGGACTGACAAGAATTATGAGCAGCCTTTTATTTAAAGTGAGCGCCACTGATCCAATCACCTTTGTTGCCATTCCGTTGCTGTTTGCGTTCGTGATAATGCTGGCAAGCTACATCCCAGCCCGCCGCGCTACAAAGGTGAATCCGATAGTCGCCCTGCGATACGATTAAAGTTCGTAGTCCCGCCTTCAGACGGAATCTTAAATGATGTTTTAAGGTTTGCCTGAAGGCGCTACAACGAACCCCACTCGTCTATTTCCGTTCTTTTCCCCTTGACGTTCTAATGGAGTCGGCGTATCTTCCCTTAGCAAGTCTAAGGAGAATCACTAAATCTATGCACAAGGTCGACCTGCTGCAGGGCACATTGGATATGTTGGTGCTGAAGACGCTGTCTCGCGAGTCAATGAACGGGTACGCCATCGCCAGATGGATCCAGATAACAACTGATGATGCGCTCCAGCTTGAAGAGGGAACGCTCTATCCGGCGCTTTATCGAATGGAGCGAAAAGGTTGGATTACGTCTAAATGGGGATTGTCTGAAAACAACCGCCGGGCAAGGTATTACAGTTTGACCAGCGCAGGACGCAAGCAGCTCCAGACGGAGGCTAAAGCCTGGAACAATGTTTCGATGGCAATCGAGAAGATAATGCAGACCGCGTAATAAATTGGAGCTTAACCATGCTTTGGTGGTTGCGAGCACAACTGAGACACCTCTATTCCGTCGTGAGATGGAACAAGACCGACTTCGAGATCGAAGAGGAATTGCTCTACCACCTGGAGATGCGCGCCAAAGAACTGATCGACGACGGAATGTCACCAGAAGATGCCCGTCGCGCAGCCATCAGACGATTCGGCAATGTATCCAGAGTAACAGAGAACAGCCGAGAAATTCGTCGCGGGACGACAATTGATTCAATGAAGGAGGATCTGCGGTACAGCGCGCGAATGCTGGCTAAGCAGCCCGCTTTCGTGATCATCGTCGTATTGACGATCATGATCGGCATTGGGTCGAACACTGCGATCTTCAGTGTAGTGAACTCCGTCCTGTTGAAGCCTCTTCCTTATGATCATCCATCCGAGCTTGTGATGGTTTGGGCCGACTACAAGAATATGAAGCTCTCGCGGTTTCCAACATCTGGCACGCTGATGGGTGAATTGCGCAATCGCTCGCAGTTACTGCAAGGCGTATCAGGGGTTTGGGCAAACAGCGGAACTTTTACCGGAGGCGATAAGCCAGAGCAGGTAAAGCTGGGATCAGTTACCGAAAATTTCTTTTCGGTGCTCGGTGTGAAACCAATGCTGGGCCGTACGTTCCTGCCTGGTGATGGAGATCATTGGGCGACTTTGATTCTCAGCTACGGCCTTTGGCAAAGAAGATTTGGCGGCGATCCGAAAATAATCGGCAAATCAGTCAGGTTCGACGATGGCAACTGCACAATAGTCGGAGTAATGCCTGCAAATTTCTTGTTGGTGTTTCCACCGGATTCAAATGTGCCGACCGATATCGAAGCCTGGACGGCTCTTCCGGATGCTGTTTATCGAAGAAAGGGCATTGAGTACCTTCGAATGCTGGCTCGATTGAAAAGTGGCGTAACGATTGAACAGGCGCAATCGGAAGCTGATTCAATCGCTGAGCGGGTTCGTGGGCAGGATGTTTATTACGACAACGCTGGATTGGGATTGCAGGTCATCGCTTTGCACAAAGATGTTGTGAAGGATGTTAGACCGGCATTGTTCGCCTTATTCATTAGCGCGGGGATCGTGCTGCTGATTTCCTGTTTCAATGTTGCAAATCTGTTGTTGGGTCGCGCGAATACTCGCAGGAAAGAGATGGCGGTGCGAACAGCCTTGGGGGCATCGAAATCGCGTATTGCGCGACAGCTGTTAATTGAAAGCCTGGCTATTTGTTCTGTCGGTGGATTACTTGGGTTAATAGTCGGATGGATTGGGTTGAAGTTATTGATGTTGGCGTTGCCCGAAAGCCTGACCCGAGCGAGCGGGATAAATCTGGATTGGGCGATTCTTTCATATGTCGCGGGAATGACTTTGCTTTGCGGAATGCTGGCTGGGCTTGCTCCGATGCTCGATTCCCGCAAAGTTGATCTGACGGTAACGCTGAAGGAAGAAGGAAGATCGTCATCAACCCGAAAGCAAGGCCGTATAAGACATCTTCTGATCGTCAGCGAAATCGCCCTTGGGTTTGTAATATTAATTGGCGCCGGTTTGATGGTTCGTACTTTAGTGCAACTTCATCGCGTGGGGCCCGGCTTCAATCCAAACAACACATTGACGTTTCAAATCAGTTTCGACGCCGGTTACGATGAGATCCCACAACGGACGAATTTTGTCAGACGATGGGAAGACAGGCTGGCGACTCTGCCAGGAGTGAAATCTGTCGGAGCAGTCTCTCACCTGCCGCTGGATGACTATCCAAATTGGTATAACTGGTATCAACCCGAAGGAGTCCCAGAGGACCAGGCGAAGAATCTTATTGCCGATCTTCGCAGCGCAAGTCCAGGATATTTCCGCGCTATTGGAGCCCGCCTGATAAGCGGCCGGGACTTCGACGATCATGACAACGCGAACGGTCACGAAGTGGCGATTGTTGATGACACAATCGCCAATCAGGCGTGGCCGGGAGAAAGCGCCATTGGAAAGAAGATCTATGCTCAGCATTATGAAGACGGAAGATTTATCCATAGATGGACAGAAGTCGTTGGAGTCGTTGAGAACATCAAAAGCCACACTCTGTTGAAGACTGTTCGCGGTCAAATCTATTTTCCTTTTGATCAGTCTGCTCGATGGCATCTTAGTTATGTCCTCCGAGGCGATAGAGACCTGTCTTCTCTTGTTCCCGCAATCCGCGACGAGCTGGCGAAAATCGACACGAATCTGGCGATAGCCAAGGTCCACTCGATGGATGATTACGTCTCGCAGGCGATGGCTCTGACGAATTTCATTGTGGTAATGGCGAGCGCCTTTGCCGGGTTTGCGCTGTTGCTTGCCGCCATCGGCATTTATGGAGTGATCTCTTATTCCGTGGGCCAGCAAGCTCACGAGATCGGCATTCGAATGACTCTGGGTGCCAGTCCTTCTGACATTGTTCGGATGGTAATCAAAGAAGGGCTGGGACTGACTGTACTGGGCGTAACAATCGGTTTAACGGCGTCGTTTTTGTTGACCGGGTATCTTGATGGAATGTTATTTGGAGTTAAACCTTTCGACCCGATTACCTTTGCGGCAATTGCGACGGTGATTCCAGTGGCTGCGCTCATCTCTTGTTGGCGGCCTGCCCGAAAAGCCGCGTCGGGCAGTGCGATGGATGTTTTGCGACAGACTCTCTAATCCGTGGAGGTGCGTTCATGGCTCAGGCTACAACGACGGCGCCCAGTCCTGTAACTGCGGTGAAGACGGAAACAGCGGCTAATTCGCAACCGGCGAAACGCGCGCGAATTGATTCGCTTGATATAGCTCGCGGCGTAGTAATGGTGTTGATGGCCATCGATCACGTTCGAGTCTATTCAGGGCAGCCGGCCGGAGGCCCGACTGCGGGAATTTTTTTCACGCGGTGGATCACACATTTCTGTGCGCCGGCATTTGTCTTCTTTGCTGGTACGGGTGCGTATCTATACGGTAAAAAGCTCGGCAATAAAGGCGCGCTGGCAAAATATCTGCTCACCCGCGGTCTAATGCTTGTCGTTCTTGAATTGACGTTGATCCGTTTTACCTGGACGTTCAATTTTCACTATTCGCAATTTGTCCTGGCGGGCGTGATATGGATGCTGGGGTGGTGCATGGTGATGATGGCCGCGCTGATCTGGCTTCCGACCTGGGCGAATGGAGCTTTAGGGATA
Organism: Blastocatellia bacterium; assembly: GCA_035652355.1. Lineage (GTDB taxonomy): Bacteria > Acidobacteriota > Blastocatellia > DASRDY01 > DASRDY01 > DASRDY01. The sequence continues at coordinate 18,007 of DASRDY010000221.1, read as the reverse complement.
GCGATGGTTTTGTTTCAGCAGATCTTCCAGGCGATACCTGCTCACTTGCCTGAATCTTTAAGGAATGCAATTGCTCCTTATTACGAATTCTTGTATCCGGCCGGCTCTAATGGTCCATCGTGGATTGCAATCCTATATGTTTTGATACCCTGGATCGGGGTAATGGCCGTTGGATATGCCTTCGGCGCTATAATGACGTATGAACCTGCACGTCGACGTAAGATTTGTTTAGCAATCGGTTCGATTGCGACGGTGTTGTTTATTATCTTTGGTCTTATTTTTCTTTATCAAGCGCCGCCGCCAAAGAATCCGACGCCTGCTCTGTTCCGGCTGTTGAATCAGAGCAAGTATCCGCCGTCTACTCTCTTTCTGTTAATGACACTCGGTCCGATGATTACTTTGGTCGGTTTAGCGGAGCACATGCGCGGCTGGTTCGCTGGCCTGCTTACGACCTTCGGTCGAGTGCCGTTGTTTTATTACCTACTTCACATACCATTGATCCATGTTACAGCGCTGGCTATTTTCGCATTGCGAGGCGGCGTCCAATCGGTGTGGTTCGCGACTGCACCGTTTACCGGAGTTCCGCCGGCCAATCGGTGGAGTCTGGGGCTACTTTATTTGGCCTACTTTGTCGACTTAATAATATTATATTTCGCATGTCGCTGGTATGCAGACGTAAAGTCTCGTCATCCGAAAGGATTTCTGCGATATTTGTAATTGAGATCTGAATTGCGCTTGTGAGGAGAAAACTCGATGCGGATAAAGAGTTGTCTGATTTGCTGTTTCGTTCTTTTGTCTGCGGTTGCATTGTTTGCCCAATCAGGTTCAAAAGCCGGCGACCCAATCTCCGGCACGTGGAGAGGGGAACCCCAGGGCGTCACTTTTGAATTGAGATACGACGGCAAGAGTGCAGTGACCGGAATGGTTACTCCGCAACCTGGTGAGATAAAGAAAGGCACCTTTGATTCAAAGACCGGCGCGCTCAGGTTAGAAGGCGATGCGACTCCTCCTGATGGAGGCCCGCAATGCAGATTCGTGATCGAAGGCAAAGTAGAAAACGGCGTCGCCTCAGGCACGGCTGTCTGCGGCGAAACAAAAGTCGGCGATTTTAAAATGACACGCGAGTAAGTCGAATTTCCTTTTTAAAAATTCAGAAAGACAGGTCGAGCGAATGATAAAACCGCTTGAGTTAAGAGAGCCGCGCCCGATTAAGCTTCCAACTGGTGGTTACTCAACAACGGATGACGTATGGGCGATGCTCAAGGCTGGCTATGACGGCGATCTCGATCGCATGAAAGAGTTAGCCGCAAGCAATCCCGCTCTGCTTAAATGCGAATACAATTACACACCGCCGATGCATTTCGCCGTGCGCGAAGGGCACGTTGATATGGTTCGTTATTTGATTGACCAGGTCGGATTCGATGCATCGTATCGCAGTTATCCATTTCTGGATCCATATTTGACAATCGCACAGGACCACGACCACCACGAAATCGCTCAGATTATTCTCAAGATTGTCTCTAAACAATTTCCGGTCGCGGAAGGTCTGGATGATTTTTTGAAAGCCGCTCGCGATGGAGATATCGCTCGTGTGCGATCGGAACTGACGCGTGATCCAAAACTGGTCGAGTCGAGTAATAACTTTGGCGAAACCGCTCTGCACAAAGCTGCGGAAGCAGGCAATATCGAAGTCATTGCTGCCTTGCTGGACGCAGGGGCAAATCCTGACGCGATTCGTGCAGACGGACTTCGGCCTATCAACTGCGCATTCAGGGTGCGCGGTCGCAGCGCTCAATATGCGGGAATGATCGCTGGATTGCTGCTGGCTCGCGGCGCAAAATACAACATTTATCTGGCCGCCGTTTTTGGTGATGACGATTACGTTCGGCGGGCATTGGAGCGTGATTCGTCGCTAGCGAATTTTGAGGACAGCTCTCATCATAGACCGCTGTCGGCCGCCGCCAGGCGAAACGATCTGGACATGGTCAGACTTCTGCTCCATCACGGCGCGAATCCCAACTCACCCGAAGAAGGCGCTCCTGTTGGCGAAGCATTATGGATAGCCGTTTTTCAGCGCCAGCACGAGATGGCGAAATTGCTGCTCGAACACGGTGCCAATCCGAATACCGCGCCGGAATCCAGTGGCAGCGCTTTATTACAGGCGCGCGGGGATGAAGTGCTGACCAAGCTTCTTCTCGATCATGGAGCTGAAGATAAAGCCGGCGATATGCGCGAATTCCAGGTGGCAATCAGCGACAACAATCTGGCGAAGGTTGAGGAATTTCTAAATGAGAACCCGGACCTGGCTTTGAATGATAACGTTTTCTGGGGTGAGGGCGTATTGTGCGGCCCTGTTAAAGGTCAACGTCAAGAAATGGTGGAGTTGCTGATGAGTTATGGAGCGCGAGTTCCAGACGTGACTAAATGGGGGAAAGAGTATTATTTCAAACATTATGACATGGCGAAAATGCTGATGGAACGGGGCATGAACCCCAATCATATGACTTGGCATCACGTGACCCTATTGCACGATATGGCCTGGACCGGCGCTATTGAGAAAGCAAAACTTCTGCTCGATTACGGCGCGGATATCAATCCGATCGAAGAAGAGTACCGTTCGACGCCGCTAGGACTAGCTGCGCGATGGGGAAATCGTGAGATGGTGGAATTGTTGATCGAGCGTGGAGCAGACGTGAACAAAGCCGGGGCGCCGTGGGCGATGCCTCTGGCTTGGGCCCGCAAGAAGGGCCACGCAGATATCGAGGCCGATTTACTGGCCGCAGGCGCAGCAGAAAGCCCATAAAGAGTTGGGGCGAGGCGGACAAAGGAGTAGTGTTCGGCTCATGAAGAGATTTCACGACAGAGACACGGAGGCACAGAGAAAAAATTAAAATCTCTGTGTCTCTGCGCCTCTGGGGTTAGTCTTCCTTAATACGATGCGGCAAATAACCTGGACAGAACAACCGGACCTTCACGAGCGCTGGCAGGAGTGCAAAGACCTCAGAGAGGCCTGCAAGACGGGCGCTACCGATACGGCAACTCGCATACTGACATCGCGGCCTGCGCTTCTGCGTGGACCAGATTTCGATTGGGAATATCATTACAACGAACACGCGGGATGGTCACCGATAGCTGTTGCCGCTTTGAATGGCCAGACAGCAATGTTGGCGGCGCTGCTTGAACTCGGTGCGCCTCCGATTCCATTTGAAGTTGGTGGACGTTATCACGGTAATGATCGCGTCGGATGGCTGAATAACCTTCGTGAACGAGGACAGTCTGAAGCCGCAGACATTCTCGCGGCCGCTATAAAAGATCAGTACGGTCCGTTTGTTGATGCCGAAGACATTCACTCTGTGGTCCAAGCTGGAGACATCGACCGCGTCAGCAGTTTGCTGGATGCCGATCCTGATCGTGTGCGCCAGGTCGATGCAATAGGAAATACAGCGCTTCATTGGGCGGTTGATTCTAATAGACTTGATATAGTTAAGCTGCTGGTCGAGCGGAACGCTCCTGTAGAATTTCGGCGCGGCGATGGGCGTACTCCTGCTCAGATCGCGGTCTTTGGAATGAATAAATACTGGTGGCGGGAGGAACGGCCGGAGATTCTGCAGTTTCTCCTGGATAACGGCGCGGAACACTCCTGTTTAATCGCGGCTGTGACTAAAAATATCGAAAGAGTTCGTGAGTGTCTTCAAAATGATCCTCACAGTGCAAATGCCATCGACATGATAGGTCTCCGTCCGCTCAGCGTTGCGTCGTGGGCAAGGCGTGACAGCGATATCGGATCATCCGCCGATCAGGCAGAAATCGTTAAAATGTTATTAGCAGCCGGAGCCGATCCTAACGCCCGCGAATTGCTATATCAAGGCGGCGGCGCGCTTCACTCTGCGGCCGCCAGCGGTAACCTGGATGTAGCCAGATTATTATTAGAAGCGGGTGCGCGTACGGATCATTGGATGGATTCGTGCGGAGATCCCATTATCATTGCCGAACACGGCGGCCAGAAAGCAATGGTTCAACTGTTGTATTCGTATGGCGCGACGGCGGAAATTCAGCATTATGCATCCAGATATCAAATCGATGTAATTGCGGAGGCTCTCAGGCGCGATCCATCCATAGCAGCGTCTGTTCTGCCTCACCAATGGTCGGACCCGTGGGATAAGCCCGAACTTGCCTACGACATAATAAGTCTTGCTATTCGTTATGGCGCTCGATTCGAAGACGCCAGCGCGTGGAAACTTGCGCACCTGGTCTTGTCGTATCCGAAGGTGGCGAAACTTGTATTCGAGCACGGCGGAAAGCCGGATGTTGCACTGGCGAAAATAGCTCCGGGATTCAAAACCGCGACGGTCGATACATTGCGTTTTCTGGTGGAAGAATGCGGCGCAAGTCCCAATGCAAAAAACGATGAGGGGTTCACCGCATTGGCATCTGCTGCCGCAGGCGGCCGAAACGACTTTGTCGAGTACCTGCTGGATTGCGGCGCACAAATCAACCCGGATGTCCCTGATTGGCTGAAACCGCTGAATTTAGCTCAATCCAAAGGACACACAGAAATTGCTAACCTGATTCGACAGCGTAATGTAAAATAGCGCATCAATTATACAGCCTGACGGAGAGCGTCAACGCTTGGTTCACAAAGCTATTGAAAAGAAATTTCAAGCCACAGAAGATAAAGGCAAAGTTTCGGCTTTGTTGATTCGGCCTGAAGATCCGCGTTTTCTGCTAGTGCTCAGTCACGGCGCCAGCACAAATATTCACCATGCCACTTTGGTGAATATCGCCGAAGCTCTGGCTGATGCAGGCATTGCGACGTTCCGCTACAACTTCCCGTATATGGAACCAGGTGGCGGTGGTCGCTCGAATCCTGTATGTGTTGCGACAGTTTGCTCTGCGGTCGCGGCCGCGCACGAGGCAGCGCCCGATCTGCCATTACTCGCAGGTGGTCATTCATTCGGTGGACGAATGACGTCAACCGCGGAATCCGAGGCTCACATCGACCGTTTGAAGGGACTGGTCTTCTTTTCATTCCCGCTTCATCAGCCCGGCCGACCGGATACAAAGCGCGCTGAACATCTATCAGATGTAAAGCTGCCGATGCTATTTCTGAGCGGCACAAGAGACGAACTGGCGGACTTGAGTCTTTTACAACCGGTTTGCAAAAAGCTCGGTAAACGCGCGACGCTTCACCTGCTGGATACTGCGGACCACGGCTTTAAGGTGCTGAAGCGTTCGCGCAAGAGTGAGGAAGACGTATTCGCCGAGATGGCTCGCGTCGCGCGTGAATGGGCGGTTAAATTGAGCTGAGTGCGTCTGGTTCTACTGTACTTACCTGGCCAAATTCCTTAATATTTATTAAAAGCCCCCTTCGAATCGACAGAAACTGCGAGGACAAAATGTACAACTATGCTTGTCTGATCGTTATTTCCATTGGTGCATTGATCGCGATTTGGCAAATCGGCGTGCTCTGGGACAAAGAGATCGTTTATGGATCCGTTATCGAAACGCCTGAAAAGCTGGATAGCGAGGGCGATACCACGTATGGAGTTGTAGCGAGGTTTAGCAACAACAACGCGGAATATCAGTATCGATCTAAATGGTATTCAAATTCCAAAAGTTATTCTGTAGGCGACAGGGTCAAAATCTATTTTGACCGCCACAATCCGGCCGATTGCGGAATGTGTTCCTTTGGTTATCGGTTTGGAGTGGCGTTTCTGTTTGCCCTTGCCGGTGCTGTGATGTTGGCAGGGAAGTACGGATTTATTTTTGGAAATGTTGTTATGGATTATGTATATCCAGTAACTCGCGGATAGTGGGGCTATGTCAGTGGTCGCGATACGTCGTGGACTGCGACCTATCCGAAATATTTGGCTATACACATCAGCAGGATTATCAGAGCTATTAAAGGGAACGGCAATGCTGCCAGTCTGGTTTTGAAAGTGTCCGTTGCGCAAACAACTTCACTGCTCCGCTCGGCGTTATTTCTATACTTCATTATGGATCCCTTACTCTTCTGTTTTCTTTTGAGAATCGATATTGCACAGTAGCGTTCGATCTCACGAGCGGCGATGGCAGTAATCGCCGATTAAGAATAAAAGCCGTTAGCAAATGGATTTGCGAGCCTTGTGTCGCTTCCCGGAAACTGACCGGCCGTATGGCCGCAGCCTTCGAGAATCGGCAGGATCGGTCCTTGTTCGATTAAAACACGGCGTTTTCGCAAGAAGCGAGAGCAGATTTCACGACCGCATTCAGGAGTCATAATAGCCCTCAATTGCACTTACCGTCAATTTGCACAACTTTACATGATTTCGCATAGTTTCTCTCTTTCGGATGGAGTGATTATTTGAATCGTAAACTTCAGGAATAGATTCTATTGCTTAACGACTCTGACTAGCTCTCCTGCGGAAAGATGTCCGGGAGTTATGACTTTTGCGTAAAGGCGAGACCATCCGGGATAGATTTTTTGAGAGATTCTATTGGAATTCTTGTCTGCAAAGGATTCGACAATGGTTCGGCAAGGCGCTGCATAGGTCGTTATCTCAATTACGGATTGCTGTCCGATCAACAGGCGATCACCCAGTTGAATATCAGGCCATTCCAGTCCGCTGATTGTCAGGTTTTCTCCAATCGATCCCGGAAAGATGGGGTGTCCTTCTTTTTGTAACTGCAGGATTCTTTCAAGAGAATAAAGGCAGATTGCCCGATCCGGGCCGCCGTGATATCGCAGATCTTTCTGTTTATCGCCGGCCAGACCAAAGGCCGTTAATTCGGCCTCTGCGATAGGCCGCTTTGGAACGCCGCCTTGAGATGTGTTGATCTGGAAAAGGGTTCCTTCCATTCGTTATCCGCACAAAACGACGAACACATTCTTAATCAAGGATTGTCCTTATCTTTATCCTGATCTTTATCGCTTGGTTTGCCCTGAATAAACTTTTCCGCGTCGCTGGCTTTCATTATCAACGGATTGCCGCCCGCTGGAGGGTTTTTCAAGATAACCAGATCGTCACTGCAATAAGGCCCCGCCCATCCATAGTAATGAAGCCGGTTATAGGTCCCTGACATACCCATCGAGAGGATAACTTTTCCGCCCAGATCTCTGGGTACTTCATAGGCCTGAAACGGAGCATAGGTTTCAAGGCCATTTTCCAGTTTCTTTTCGAAACACGGTTTGCCGACAATCTCCGGATAGCCATCTCCGTTCAAATCGACGAAATCCTCCAGATCGAACTCGTCCTGGTAAAAGACAACTTTGGGTGATCCGTCTTCATCAACTTGCAGGACCTGCAGCCTGCCTGGAGTATTTCCGGCAGGCAGTCCCGCAAGGAACAACAATGAGCGTTTCCTGTCACTGGTGGAAAACGGAAGAAACAATACATACTGCGAGTTTGCCAGATTTTGATGATTGAACGAGCTGTCGCCTTCGTTGATTCCAGGACCGAAGCGGGTCCAGTAGTCTTCGTTCTCTAATGTGAACTCCGGTTGCCCGCTGAGCTGAATTCGTATTCTTTTGAATGAGCCCGGCTCCTGCACTTCCGCGGGATTTTCAAGGTAGAAGTTATCCAGGACGCCGTCGCCGTTCCAATCGAATTGAAACGCTTCCACCTGATTCCATCCGGACTGCAGCATTCCACTGGATCCGCCAAACCGGCATCCGTGCGCGAGCAGTAGTCCAAGCGAAACGATTGTTATCGGGACAAGTTGTCTCTGGATTCTTCTCATAGTTCAACTGCGGTAAGAATAACATAGCAGTCCAAAGCGCAGTCGATTGTGATCCGAGTTGGCCCTATAATTGCAAGTCTATTATAGCTAAACACGGCAATTGCGGAAGATAGCTTCACAGTTGCCGCGAGATCGTTTACAGTATTTTCAAACATTCACACTCATGTCAGCTAAAGAGAACGTTGTTTGAAAATATCAATTTTTCGAACAGGAATTATTCGGTTTAAGTTTCGATGCTCGTTTGTTAATCCAAAATCGCGATGCAAAACCCAAATGGATTTGAATAAAATGGCTCGCGGTCTGACGAATGAGAAATTTCGTTCCTTCGGCCGTGACATATTCGCGGCGTTAGATTATATAGACGGTCACGGTTAGGTTACCATTGCGGATTAACGACGTATAAAGAGCAACGACTGAGCTCTCCCCTGCATTTCAGCCGTCTCAGTCAATGAAATATCCAGCCGTATTAGTCGAGGCTAGGGCTCGGTCTCGGTTTCGTTATCGTACGCTGACGAGAATGGTTTTGCTCAGCTAAAACGATGCGGGCCATGGTGGCCACGGCAACAAAAGGGGGCTCGATATTCACTGTACGATTTCTCGGTTCGCACTGGAGCCGAAAACCAATCGTACATTTGGAAGTTGATAGATTGCGAAACAGTTCACACGAAAACGTGGGATTGGTATGCAGTCCCCTAATATTGCAGAAAGCAGCGGTAGTGACAGAATGCCAAATCAGGAAGAGTTTGACAGATTTGTCGAGAATTATAATAACGATTACCTCTTTGTTCTGACTCGTGCTGCCAGCGGTTCCTATGACTGCCTGATCACTTCATGTCTGATTTTAAAGGACCTATACGAGGTGATTATAAAGCTTCACGATTTGGACAATGTAGGCTTTAATGTCGTACCGTATCCTTTTACATTAAGACCGGGTGAGGACCTTTTAAAGCAATTTGGCTTTAACAAGGAACAGGTCCATAATATTTATGGATTCTTAAGTTTCGTCAAAACAAACCAGGGTAAAGAACTGGAAGAATGCCTTGAGGAGGGCGCATTATCGATATGTCAAAGAGTATTAGGTTAACCCAACTATGACAGAATCGCGGTTCGCATCTTCGATCAGGGAGCACAATACTGGTCTGGTAAAGATATGGATGGAAGCGGTCCGAGCCGATGACCGGATTAAATCTGATAAGGATCTGTCTGATGGAGGGCTCGTAGATCACATTCCAGTCATGCTGGAAGAGATCTGCGAGCATCTGGAAAGAGACCAACCTCCGTCGTCTTTCAGCATTCGCGAGGCACGAGTTCATGTGTACCTGAGGTATCAAAACGGTTATCGCGGTCGTGATCTTGTGGGGGAGTTGTCACAACTGCGGACATTACTGCACGATCACCTTACGGAACTGGCTCGGAAATCCGCAGACGTCACATTTGAGGACTTCTCAAAAGGCCTCCGCTTAATAAATCAGTACATCGATGAAGAGGTCCGGTTCGCGATAGCAGTTTATTCTGAACAGCCACAAAAGTCGGAAGCGTAGTAGCTATTCGCCTTTTGTAAACTGGAAATTGTACTGCTATTCGACTGCTGACACGAATTAACAAGGCTTGTGAGAGTGCACCTCACTCAGGGTTTAGACTGCCCACCTGCCTAAAACCCACCTTTGGGTGGGTCAAGTCGGAGATCCGATCGGTTATCTTAAGGATGCTTGGCACGATCTAACCGGGGAAAACTCTCATCTATCGGAGGTGAATCAATGGCAATAAAAGGCGCACGCGCCGAATTGAATTCCATATCAGCGCATCTGCTGGTAAGCAATGGGCAACAGGCGGTAGAGTTTTATCAGAAAGCGTTTGGCGCTCAATTGCTTTACAGCTCGCCGTTACCAGGCGGCTTCGGATTGCACGCTCATATGAAATTTGGGAATTCGGTGTTTATGGTGACCGACGCTTTTCCGGAAGAACGTCGTCCGGAAGGCTGGCCGGCTTCGCCGCAGAACATCAAAACGACGACCGTTATTGTAGAGCTATTAGTCGAAGATGCGGATGCTTTTGCCAAACGTGCGGTCGAGGCGGGCGCAAAAGTCAAACTTCCTATCGACGATAGTTTCTGGGGCGACAGGTATGGGTGGCTGGAAGATCCATTCGGCCACATCTGGGCAGTCGCCTCCGTGAAAGAAGAGATAACACCCGACGAGGTCGACAAGCGAATGAACGAATATATGGCCAGAATGCAGAGCCAGAAGCAGCAGAACAAATAGTCCCTGAAGGTGCGGGCATCCTTGCCTGTGTGGTTAGAGAAATGGCCTCTGCTCAAGGCGTCCAAAAAAATATTAGAAGGTGAGAAATCAACATGATTAAAATGATGAAGTTTACGGGTATCTTTGTCAGCGACGTCGACCGCGCATATGATTTTTATGTCAACAAGCTGGGCTTCGAAGTCAAAACTGATCAACCGATGGGCGACAGCAGATGGCTGGAGTTAGTGCCACCGGGGGCAGAGACCAGAATCGCCGTCTGCAAGCCGTTTTCCGGTCAGTCGGATGCGCGAATAGGCGGATTCACAGCAATATCGTTCAATACCGACGACATTCAGGCAACCTACGAAGAATTGTCGGCAAAGGGAGTTCACTTTACAGAAAAGCCAGCGCGGCAACCATGGGGAGACATCCAGGCCCAGTTCGCTGATCCGGACGGAAATGTCTTTCTGTTAACCGAAGGCGACGATTAAAAAGTCGCGCAAGCTTTCCCATCTTGCGTTCTCATTGGAGGAGATATAGTCATGGCAAAAACAGCATCGAAATCTGCTTATACCCTGCATCCCGGATTCAAGATGCAGGCCGCATACGAACGTAATCTGAAAGACCGAACGGGAAAAACGCTTGAGGAGTGGGTCGCAATCGTAAAGAAATCCGGACCGGCAACGCTGAAGGAACGCGCCGCGTGGTTGAAAGAGACGTTCGGCATTACAACCAACTATGCAAATTGGATTGCGGAATGTGTAGACGGCAAGGGCACAGCAGATAGTTACGATCCCGAATCTTATGTCGATAATATGTTTTCCGGACCCAAAGCAGCTTTGCGGCCGATTTACGATCAATTGTTAAAGCTCGGTTTTAAGCTTGGAAAAGATGTGACCGTCACGCCGTGCTCGACTATTGTGCCGATTCGTCGAAAACATGTAATAGCGCAGATCAAACCGTCGACGAACACGCGAATCGATCTCGGTTATGCTCTCGGCGCAACCAACGCTACCGGCCGGTTGATCGACACGGGCGGTTATGCCAAAAAGGATCGAATCACACATCGAATTCCAATAACATCGCTTGAAGAAATTGACGACGAGGTCAAGCATTGGCTAAAAGTCGCGTATGAGATGGATGCTTAGGCCGTTGTATGTCGTTCTTTACTTTTGTATACTCACCTTTCGAGGTGACTACTAACGAATGAGCACGCAGCCCACAATCGAAACTGTTTTAGAGCGCTTGCAGGAATTCCGCGCCTCCATGGATCAACGCCTGAATGTTATAGAAAACGAGCAGCGGCAGTTTAAACAAGAGGTTTTGACCGAACTCCGCTTGATTGATCGGCAACTTGGAATACTCAGCCAAGGGGATTTGCGCTATAAAGCCGAATTGCGTGAGTTAGAAGAGCGTTTGGAACGTCTGGAAGTGAACCCGAACGCTCCCACGGGACGACTACCATAGTGTGCAACCTGATAGCGTTATCGCTTCTTATATGCTTATTTCAGCCAATCGCCCGACCGCCAGTCTTTGATGTAAATCGAATTGACCAATTGCTAGAGCCGATCCGGCAAAAGAACAATCTTCCGTCGTTGGCCGGAGCCGTCCTCACAAGCAAAGGCCTGGTATCCATCGGCGCAACCGGAGTGAGAAAAGCTGGGACCAACGTCGCGGTCACTACCGATGATTTGTGGCATTTGGGATCTGATACCAAGGCAATGACCGCCACAATGATTGGATCGTTGGTCGAGCGGGGAAAGTTGAAGTGGGACAGCACAATCGAAGATGTCTTTCCCGACCTCGCCAAAAGTTTCCCTCCGGATTTCGCGAAAATCACTTTAACCGAGCTTTTGTGTCACCACGCTGGCGTTCCGGAGAATATAGACTGGCGTAGCCAGGAGCTGACCGGCTCGATGATGGAGCAGCGCCGGAAAGTCGTTCAGATAGCTGCTTCGATGAAGCTGATAGCGAAACCCGGCGCAGAATTTCACTATTCTAATTTGGGATACGTGATTGCCGCCGCAATGGCTGAGAAAATTACAGGAGAGCCCTGGGAGGAACTGATCACAAAGGCTGTGTTCAAACCGCTGGGCATGAGTAGCGTCGGTTTTGGCGGAACTGGTACTCCGGGAAACATCGATCAACCCTGGCCGCATTACGCCAACGGAAAACCTACGGAAAAGAATGGTCCGGCGGTCGACAATCCGCCTGTGATGGGTCCCGCCGGAACGGTGCATTGCTCTTTGTCAGATTGGGCGAAATTCGTTGCCGATCAAATGCGGGGACAACTTGGCGAACACGGCATCCTGAAGCCTGAGACATATATACAACTTCACACGCCTCGATTTGGCGGCGATTACGCATTTGGCTGGGGAGTTCTCCAAAGACCCTGGGGTGGCGGGACCGTTTATAGCCATGCTGGCAGCAATACGGTAAATTTCGCGGTTGTCTGGATGGCGCCAGCCAAAGATTTTGCCGTTTTGGTGGTCACAAATGAGGGTGGCGAAGCGGCTGCTAAAGGAAGCGACGAAGCGGCATCTGCCCTGATCGTAGATTACCTAAAAGCTAAGTGATCGCAACAGGTCTCTGATTTGGCAGTTTTGATTTCATTCCTTATTTTCTCAACTTAAATCTCTTTTATGACCAAATAGCTAGAAAATCTGTTTCCCAGTCGCGTTCCGTAGCGTCTTAATAGGCAAGACTCTCTTTATCCTAAAGTCTGATTGGTGACTGCGTCGATAAATCGGCTGTGGTGCAAATCAGTACAAACTGGGGCGCACGCTATGAGAATCGTTCCCCTGTCCGAAGGTCATTCCGATAGATCGAGTTCAATCAGCAGATTTCTGCAGGAGATCGGCTACAGCATTTACCGTGACGCCAGCGGTAATCTTTACGCTGCAATTGAGCAGTCGCAGTACCTGCCTCTCTCAAATGTTACTACCTCTTTTGAGTTGGATCAGATTCCATGTGAGTGGAAACCTGTCGAACATTTTCGAGCCTGATCCATTATTTAACTAAATCAAAATTAATTACACCTCCCACTGTAGAGTTCGCTGGAGCTTGCAGGCGTGACCGCAACGGTTTTGAGTGCGTCATGCTTCTATGGAGGCATTAGACTCATCTAATGTTTACCAGTGTTATTTGAAAAAAAAATTGTATGAAGAAGCTCAACAACGTAAGACCCGGAATTATCCGCGGAACTTGTTGAGCGAAACAAAAACAGCCACCAGATTGGTGGTTCGAGCAAAGCAGGTAAAAAGGAAATTGTATGGCTCACAGTGAAGTAATTAAGAAAACGGGAGTAAAACTTCTCAAGAAAAAAAAGATTCTGATTTCAGTTGCGGTGTTATTGATAATTTGTGCGGTGATTTTCGATTTTGGTTTTCTCCGCAGGGGTTCGGCGTCGAACGATCTGCTGACCGCCAAGGTTGATCGTGGTGATATTCGAAATACGGTGAGCGCTACCGGTACTGTGCAGGCAGTCACGACCGTTCAGGTTGGCGCACAGGTATCCGGACAAGTTCAGGCACTGTACGCGGATTACAATTCGGTGGTCCACGCCGGTCAAGTTGTGGCAAAACTGGACCCGGCGAATTTTGAAGCTCAGGTTCAGCGGGCACAAGCAGATGTCAATAATGCGCAGGCAGGTATCAAGAGCGCGCAAGCTTCATTTGCAAATGCGCAGGCGGGATTGCAAAGCGCACAGGCTAATGCGAAGGCCCTGAGAGTGGCGCAGGATGATGCGTTAGATGTCCTAAACAGGAATAAAGAACTTCTGAATAGCGGCGTCATATCCACGCGCGATATGGAAGTCGCGAAGACTGCCTACGATTCCGCAGTTGCCAAATCCAAGCAGGCAGAGGCGCAGATTGGACAGGCCCAGGCTCAAGTGGGCGTGGCTCAAGCCGCAGTTGCCGCGGCTCAGGCGCAGCTTCAGCAGAACGAGGCGGCGCTGAAGCAAGCGCAGGTAAGTCTCGACTACACGGTGATCAAAACTCCTATTGATGGCGTCGTTGTTTCGCGTAACGTTGACGTAGGTCAAACGGTCGCTGCCAGTTTGCAAGCGCCGACTCTGTTTACGATCGCCAACGATCTGCGACAGATGCAGGTTGTCGCGAACATAGATGAAGCGGATATCGGAAAGATCTCCAACAACACTGACGTTCGTTTCACCGTTGACGCATTTCCTTCACAGCAGTTTAAGGGAACAATCTCGGAGATCCGCTTGAACTCGCAAACGGCGCAAAACGTGGTTACCTACAACGTGATCATCTCGGTCGATAATTCCGGCTTGAAACTTAAACCTGGTATGACCGCGAATATCACTCTGGGCGTAGGCGAGGCGGACAACGCTCTGCGAGTGCCGAACAGCGCATTGAGATATCGTCCGCAAGGCGATGCTCTCAGCCGGGTTGAACAGGGTTCTGGCGGCAGCGCAACGCAAGGTTCTGCCAATGCCGACGGCTCCAGACGGAATCGAATGGCGAATATCGACACAACGGGATTGTCGCCGCAGGGAGCAGAGATCGTTAAGAAAATGTCGGATCCGTCGATTACATCGGATCAGCGCAAGGCCTTGATGCAGCAGCTCAGCGACGATGATAAGCAGAAGATTCGCGCGCAGATGGGTGGCGGATCGCACAAAGGCGATCAGGGTAATCAAAACGCCAACGGTGCTTCCGATGCAAATAAGCCTGGAGATCAGAAAGAGATCGCAGGAGTTCCGGTGCAGAAAGGTACCGTCGCCAGTGGAATCGATCCTGAAGCGGCAGAGAAGATCCAGTTCCCAAACCCGCAGGTTGAGAAAGATAAGTCTGCTGTCGTGTGGGTACTTAACAAGGATAACAAGCTGGTCCAGAAAAATATCGTGATCGGCCTGACCGACGGCCAGTATACGCAGGTTGTCTCGGGCGACTTGAAAGACGGTGATGTGGTGGTGATAGGTCAGACGGTAACCGCGAGCAGCAAACCGTCAACACCGTCTAATCCTTTAGCCGGCGGCGGCAGAGGAGCAGGTGGCGGAGGATTCCGCGGACGTTAAACAGCGGCAAACGCTGCTATTAGGGGCGTGTTGCGAGAGCCAAATGTTTCTTGTCACCAGTTTGTGGGCTGCGTCGTAATAGACATGGAATAATTGGCTCTAACCTCAATTGTCTTGACGATTTTGGAGGACTCGCAACAGCCCCAGGCTGAACCAATGGCGAGTAGAGCTCGCTGGGTTCAACCGGCGAAGAAGTAACCATTTATGAATATCATAGCGACATTTAAGGTAGCGCTCAGAGCGTTGGCTAGAAACAAGCTCCGGTCAGTTTTGACTATGCTTGGAATCATCATCGGAGTTGCGGCAGTGATTGCAATGGTCAGCGTGGGTCAGGGAGCTCAAGCGACTATTCAAGACCAAATATCCAGCGTCGGAACAAACATTCTTTATGTGTGGCCGGCTTCCAAAAACGTTGGAGGCGCGCGTACCGGCGCGGGAGGAGCCAACACCCTGGTTCCGGATGATGCTGATGCGATAATCAGGGAGTGCTCTGCGGTCGCCGCGGCAACTCCTATTGTGCAGGCGGGAGCACAGATTGCCTACACGAACCAGAACTGGAATACACGCGTTCAGGGAGTCAATGAGAAAACTCCAATGATCAGAGCGTGGCCTGTTGTGAAAGGCGATTTCTTTACCGAGGGTGACGTTAGGACCTCCGCCCGTGTTGCAGTCATCGGACAAACCCTGGTTGATAACCTTTTCGGGGGCACTGATCCAATCGGAGAAACCATCCGAATTCGTCAATTGCCATTTCGTGTGATTGGTGTTCTTGCGTCGAAAGGTCAAAATGCGCAGGGACAGGATCAGGATGATGTAATATTTGCGCCGTACACAACCGTGATGAAGAAGATGCTGAACTCGCAGCTTAATGTCAGTTACATCATGGTGTCTGCGGTTCGAGCCGACGCGACCTTTACCGCCGAGCAGCAAATCACTGATTTGCTCAGGCAAAGACACAATATTCAGGGCAATCAGCAAGACGATTTTCAGGTTCGAAATCTGACTGATATTGCCGATGCTGCCGAAGCGACTAACCGGATCATGACGATCTTATTAGGTAGTGTTGCGGGCGTATCGCTGCTGGTCGGCGGCATAGGCATCATGAATATTATGCTGGTTTCGGTTACAGAGCGTACTCGCGAAATCGGCATTCGAATGGCGATTGGAGCAAGGACCACCAGTGTGCGTCAGCAATTCCTGATCGAATCAGTTGCCATTTCTGTGTTAGGAGGATTGATCGGAATTGTAATTGGAATCATCACATCGAAAATCATATCGACGGCGTTAGAGTGGCCTACGCTGATTTCCAGTATGTCGATTGTCATTTCGGTCATATTCTCAGCAGCGGTGGGGATATCGTTCGGATATTACCCAGCACGCAAAGCCGCGTCTTTAGATCCGATCGAAGCTTTACGATATGAGTAATTAGAAAAGGCTCCGCTGAGAGGTGGGGCCGTCCTTCCAGAATTATCAATCCTCAAATTTGCCCAATTCCCTAATCTGTCTGGTCATTTGACATAAGTATTTAATTTGTACTATAGTCCAAAATTATAACCAAAGGTTATTTTTATGCGTACAATGTCTTTGAGGGAACGAAATCGGCTGAATACTCAATCTGAGATTGTGGAGACAGCCATCAAACTGTTTATAGAAAAGGGCTTTGATAACGTCCCGGTTGAAATGATCTGCGACGAAGTGGGAATCTCTCGCGGAACTTTCTTTAACTATTTTCCGCAAAAGGAATTGATCTTTGCCGAGATAGCGCGCCAGAGACTCGAGTTCGTGAACGATCTGATAGCCCGACATATCGAAGCACACAAAATGTCGTCATTTGATGACATCATAGATTTGCTGGTATCGATTGCCAGAGAAAACGAACGTCAGCCGGATTACTTTAAATATATTGTGACCCAGATATTTCAGCGGCCAATCGTTCGCGAGACCCTGCAAAAATTGCGTGGCGAACTGACTCGAATCCTGGTTGAGAATATGCAGCGGATCAAACGCGCTGGCGGTATGCCCGTGACTCGCCACAGCAACAAGGCTATTGCCGAACTGCTGATCTCGATCTTCATCGGGACCAATATGCAATGGATAACGCAAGAGGAGACTGAAGCAGGATGGCTTGCCGATACAATGCGTCAGCGATTGCGCATTGCAGGCGAAGGCATTGTAGGTCGAACCAGTGAGAATTAGAGGACCGAAGCAGTAAAAAATAAAATTAGCGGTGAGGAGAACATGGCAGAAACACAAAGCCGCTCGAGAAAAGTTATTCGAATCCCCATTGTGCTTATCGTGCTCGGGACGATTGCCGCTTTGTTATGGTGGTTTGTTTTCAGGGTGCCACCAGTTCCCGCAAGTGTGATTACCGTCAGCGGCCGCATCGAAAGCGACGATGCGGCAGTTGCCGCGAAAACCGCAGGTCGGCTTCGTGAAATACGTTTCCGCGAAGGCGATCAGGTCAAAGCAGGCGATATCATCGCTGTTCTGGACGACGATCAGGTCAAGGCTCGCGAGCAGCAGGCTCAGGCGCAGCTTGATCAGGCAACCGCAAGAGTTAAGCGCGCACAGGATCAAATCTCGATACTCCGGTCACAGCTTGATCAGAACCAGCGGGGTGTTACCCAGGCAAAGATGGATGCACAGGGGCGCGTTACACAGGCCGAATCTCAACTGGCGGCCGCAGAAGCAAATCTCGCTCAGGCCAGGGCAAACTACGTGCAGGCGAAATCCGACGCCGATCGTTACACACAGCTTGCCAGCACGGGCGACGTTTCCGATCAGCAGAGAGAAAAAGCAGTGACAACGGCGCAGGCACAGGAAGCTGCCGTCGTTGCCGCGCAGAAACAGGTAGAGGCCGCGCGCGGCGCGGTTACGATGGCCAAGAGCAATCTTGAGAATCCTCCGATTCGTGAATCGCAGGTTTCCGGAGTCCAGGCGCAGATTACTCAGGCGCAGTCTGACATTGTGGCGGCTCAGGCCGATGAAGATCGCGCAAAGGCTG
>DASRDY010000220.1:0-15968 GCA_035652355.1 Blastocatellia bacterium | reverse complement strand
GGACACAAAGAATTATGGATTCTCGAAGCGTCGCTATCGGATCGCCAAGGCGATGTCGCTATTGAAAAGAAAGAGCAGGTAGCTTAGAGTTGCAGTCATCGAACCGCTACCTGACCTTCTACTGAGTTCGGGGCAACTTCCCAAATCTTGAAGAAGGATTGAATCGCTTAACTTGCCTATCAAAAATCGTTGTTGTCGGTACGGTCATCGAAAAAGAATCTCAGTTTACTGAAAACGGCGGATTCATTTTTACTGACTACGACTACATGGTAAATCAGATTTTGAAGAATGACGACACTGTCGCGATTGAGATAAATCATTCGATCACGATCGCGGGTCTGAGTGGTGCCGTAATCTCGCATGGCCATCGAATTGAAGTATTCGATGAACAACATCAACCGTTGATGATTGGGCAACAATATCTGCTGTTCCTGGATAACATTCCAGGAACAACAGATTTCAAAGGCGTGACTTCATGGCATGAAAATTCATTTGTAATAGCTGATAATCAAATTAGCCAGGTGTCGAATCTGGAAACACCTTTGGGAAAAGGCGTACATCTGGATTTATCTACATTCTTAAACAAAGTCGCGATGGCAATAAACACGCCTTGTAAAAAATAAGAGGACGTCAAATGTTAGAGTCAAAGAGCATTTTGTCAATAAACAACAAAGTGATGACAATTTTAGCGCACTTAGTTGTTATTGTTATTGCAACCATTTGGCCTGCTGAGTTAGTTTCGGTTGAAGCTGCCTGCAAATCGATTAATCGAGGTACTACAGTATGTCTGCAAGGTCCCAAGAACAAGTTGCCGTCGAGGTCCTGAATCATCCCCAAACGTACCCTGCTCTTGAAGCTTGGCCTGAGCGGGAGCTGATTTTCAGAATCTGGCGGCACCCAGCGCTCGATGCTTATACATCGTGGTTGTTAAGGGAAACAAACAAGACTTTTTATGTTCGAAGGCTTGAGTGGGATCGCCGTTTCGACTGTCGTTGTCCACAACAAGAGCCGACTATATATGGTTCCGAATCAATCCTTCCGACAGAACGTGCGATACTGCTTTTAGATAAACTAAGAACGATTTCGCTAACACCTTTCGTAAGCACACCCTCTATCGGAATAGATGGAGTCATATATGGCGTGGAGACTAAAGGTTTCTATTTGAAAACGAAACTATCCTGGTGGTGTTCTCCTCCAGAAAGCTGGAATGAATTGGCAACGTGGTTTAATGAGGCTGTGGAACTGTTCAATAGCATTTTGCCTGACGGTGCAGCAAGAATGCCGTATTAGTATCTCGACAGGAGAGCATTCTATCGCATTGTTCGATTCGTCGGCTGATATCGCAAGCGTCACAGCAGCGTAAAAGAATATGCTAATAAATATCTGTACTACCCTGCGATCTGGAATTCTCATCCTCACCGTTTTGGTTAGTGGCGTCTCCCTAATGACGCAACAGGAAAACAATGATCCGGAAATTGTACCCTCAACGACGGACGGCTGTCATACCAATATCAGAAATCTCGCTAATTTGTGGGCGATCACCGAAACAACCAAAAAGAAAGTATTGATCATCGCTCATTTGGGAACCGGAGAGCCTGTTGCTTTGAACCGCGGTCGTCTCAATCAGATAAAAGTAACCGCCGAATTTTCCAGGGACTAGGATCCTAACAAGATGTTTCTTAAAGAAGGCGAACGAGTTAAAGGGCCAGGCCGTGTAGAGTTCTATCTGGATAACCACCTGGATTACATTTCAATAATGCCAAAGAACGCAGTTTTTGGTCCTTGTGGGAAGAGCGAAAACACGCGAGAAAGACCCCGCACAAATAAGATATTGCAATTCGACAGGACGAAAGGCAGCCACGTTCGCCGTGGAGTTCCTCCAGCGCCGTTAATCTTGCTGCGACGACAATTACGCCATGAAAACTGCCTGAAACTACTCTGTCCAATTTTCGAGGCGCAATCGCGGAACACGGTTAAAGTCTTTCAAGTTTCTCGTTAGCACCGTCGCATCGTGAGCCAGAGCTATCGCCGCGATCTTCAGATCCATTGTGCCAACTTTCAATCGGGAACTTTGCAGGCGCTCAAATATTGAGACCGCCCGCATATCGAACCCCAGCACATCAATCTTTCTATAGTTATCGAGCATCCTGTTTAGCCGACCGTAAACTGTTACCTGATCGGATAACGACCGAGCTTTGGACAGCATCGATAACCAGCCGCGCATCTGTTCCTCAAAGGAAATGATTGTTGTCGCAACGTCGTTAATGGATAATTTGTTCAAGCGAGCAATCAGGTTTTGGCCCGGAACGCCGCTCGCCCATTCTAGCGCGCTCAGATGATCTGTATCGAGCAAATACATCTCAACGGTTCCTATGCCCGGACGATTGCCTGATGGAAGGTTTTGTCGTTGATTTAGTTGATGACTTGGATGATCGTTTTGCGGATTTCGGGCGCAGTGATTCCCGGTATTCCTGCCCAAGGCGCATGGCTTCTTCGTACATAGGATCGTTCGCGAACGACCCATAGATCTCTTGCCACCAGGGCTTGGAATCAGTCGAGGCCGACGCGAGCCTCAGTTGAAGCTCTTCAACTTTGGCTTCAAGAGCCGCGATGCGTGCTTCTATTTTACGTGCAGCCATAATCTCACCCTCTGATTGCTTTTAGATGCCAAAAGTATAAACCCATTGTCCTCTGCGCGGCAACGAATGACCAGGAGTCGTGTGCGGTTCAAGTTTTTGCAGGCAAGATGATTCAAATCTGAATCGAAGTCCGCAGCCACGAAGTGGCGTAATTCAATAGCGTAGGGCAAAGCGAAGCGACGCCCTACGTCGGTGGCTATAACCGATAAAGCCCTGAAAGGGCGTAATTGTGTCGCCCTGTCAGGGCTCAAAAATGTCGTTATTGCGAACCCAGGGCGGCGCTTCAGGCATTGAGTTTTATTACCGATTTTGATCGTTCAATCCCGATCCTTATTATTAAAGGCATACTAACCGAATTGAAAGGTGGAAGAGTCGTTAAAACGGAGCGGGTCAAATTCGGTCATGCGGTCGTTGCATACTGGGGGAAAGAAAATTAAACTGCTGCCAGATGCTGAAGAATTGCCTGTCATATGGATCGGAACGCGCGAACCAGCTTGTTCATTACAAATGATATTCTGCGGTCGCCCTTTGATGCGCGACGTTCCGCTTAAATCTTAATGGAAGAGGACAGGATGAAACGGACGGCTAGATTGATTTCGTATTGCCTAGATGGGCTTGATTCTCTGCTGACTGCCATTATCATCAGGAGGCCCATTTATCTTGAACTTGCTACTAACCTGGCCGTTTCCTCAGAATGGATTGAAATTATTCCTCAAAAGCCATTGACGGCAGAAAAAGATCGTAATGATATTATCCTTAGTATCGAGGGCTATCTACATAACATCCATGAGCCATTTCACCCAATAAAAATGCCCGACGGAACAGTCGTCAACCCCGAGATCCAGATAGTAGATCAGGATGGAATTGTTTATCCCCTGAAATTCTCGCTCCGAATCGGCAGTTCCTTGGGGTTTGGCGGAGTGCCTTCAGCAAAATGGGATAAGTCCGTTCGAAACAGGGTGTATGTGAAAGTCAGAATTCGATGTGACGAACCGATAACACTTTCAAAGGTTTTCTGGGCATGCAGTTATATGAAGTGAAGAGCAGGCGCAACCTGATCTAAGGCATGTCGCGATCGGTAAGATGCGGTGCATCATGGGGTTCACAAAATAGCAAAGCAGCGTCGTTAGGACCCAGGCGGCGCTTCCGCTGTGCCCTGGGCTATTATATTTAGCTCTTTCAGAGCTTTTCGATGAGGAAGAGTCTTTATTTTTGAAAGGAACTCGAATCCGAGAATGAGAAGAACGCTCTTGACCGATACGGAGCGAGTTTGGCCGACTGATGCAGAAAGGGTCACAGCAAGGTAAAAGGCGCCTCAGCAGGCGGTCCGAACCAGGTGGTTAGCGCCTCCGTCAGCCCCGCTTGCGTTTGATCTCCCACCCACGCCACGTATCCGTCAGGCCGAATCAACACCGCCGTGGGCGCACTAACTTCGCCGAGCACCGGCAGCTCCCACTTACCATCATATCTGGCGTCGATCACCCGAACCCGCGTCTCCCACGGAGTGATGTCGAACCTGCCCGGCTCACCAAGGTTGAGCAGCACCGGCCGCGCTTTGTGCAGCAGAGCGAAGACCCGCAGCGGACCATCGGCAATCACCAGGTCGAGATCGGGCATGCGACGTCCCAGCAGCGGATGTCCCTCGCCCAAATCATAATGAATGTCCAGACCGGACAGCATCCCGGCCATTCGTTTACGCGGCTCGTCCAACCCCAGGAACTCGGTCATTGTGTCGCGCAGTGCCTTCGTGCGCTCGTCCGCGCGACGAAGCGCTACCGAGGCCATCGTATTACGCAGCACGCGAGCCGCGACCGGGTGACGCTCTGCGTGATAGGTATCCAAAAGGCTTTCCGGCGATATCCCTTTGACCACCTGCGCCAGCTTCCATCCCAGATTTACCGCGTCCTGCACACCTATCTGCAGTCCCTGTCCACCGTCGGGAGCATGCACGTGCGCGGCGTCGCCCGCCAGCAGGACTCGTCGGTCGCGATAAGCCGCTGCCTGTCGAGTCGCATCACTGAACCTGGAAAGAGAGGTGGGACTGTGGACGCCGTAGTCGGTCCCGTAGACGGCGTTGAGCGCTTCGCTGAGATCGCGCAGAGTCGGTTCGCCAGTATGGACTTGCTGTTCGGTCACCAGGACGCGTACGTGCCGACCATCCTCCGACTTGCTGAGCGAATGAATACCCACAACGTCGCGGTGGATGCCCCATTCCGCCGGTTCCTGGGCGAGCTCGACTTCGCCGATCAGGTTGCTGGTCGTTGCATCCCAACCGGGGAACTCGATACCGGCTGTTTTACGGATCAGACTGCGGCCTCCATCGCACCCGACCAGATAGTCTGCCCGCAGTGTCCGGCCGTCGGAAAGCTGGACGTCGACGCCAGTGTCATCCTGCGCGAAACCGGCGACCTCGATGCCGTAGTAGATTGGCACATTCAGCTCGCCGACCCAGCCGGCCATTATTCGCTCTGTGTGATTTTGCCAGAGCGCCAGCACGTAGTTGTGGCGAGTGGGAAAGTCACTGATGTCCAGGCGGATTAACGAGAATCCGACGGCTTGCGCCACTTGTCCCGCAGAGAGGAAGCGATCAGCGATTCCGCGCTGATCGAATACCTCAATTGTGCGAGAGTGCAGCCCGCCCGCTCGCGAGCCAGATATCTCCTGGTTCGGTCGCCGCTCGATCACGACGACATCGACGTTTGCAAGCGCGAGCTCGCCCGCCAACATAAGCCCCGTCGGACCGCCTCCGGCTATCACTACCTGATGTTCAGTCATAGCCACATAATAGTGAGGCGATGCTGAACTTGCGAGTGCGGGCTCTGAGTGAGGTCTTCATTGAAACGCAACCTGTGCCATATTGTGCCACACCGCGGCGAGTTTGGCCAATTGCTGTCACACCCGTCCCAATCGCCTAAGTGCTTTGCCTTCTATTAATAAAACCGTGACACCAAAATGCCCCGCACTGCTTATGGTCAAGTGCTGTGACGCCACCTGTGGCGCAGACATTCAGTCTGCGCTGCGGAATTAGACTACCAAATCTAATGGAAACAATAATTTGGACTACTTAGCTACTTATTTGATAAGCCTGAGCTTGAGAGTCTCAAAACGAGCGCAGACTGAATGTCTGCGCCACAGCTGCGGAATTCGGCCAACTGCTGTCACACCCGTCACAGTCGCGCAAGTGCTTTGTCATCTGTGGATTAAGCCGTGACACCTAATGCCGTGGAGGTCCCTTGTGGCCACCAGGTGTCACGCTTGAATCGGTGGTCTGGGATGTCGTACCGCCAACGGCACGGACATTTGGTCTGCGCTGGTTCATTTGGCTATCAAATCTAATGGTAACATCTAATTAGGCTATCAAATGACTCATTTGACAAGCCCGAGCTTAACGGGTTCAAAGCGAGCACAGACTGAATGTCTGATGCGCTACCGCTGTCGAATTTGGCCACCTGCTGTCACACCTGTCACAGCCGCGCAAGTGCTTTGCCATCCGTGGATTAAACTGTGACACCCACGTGCCGCGCTTCCTTTGTGGTCACCACGTGTCACACTTAAAGTGGTCGAGACTCGACCGTCGTTGTTCAGGGAAGAAGGCTCGCCATGGACTAACCGCTGCTCTCAGGCGTCCGACCACCGATCACTGACCACCGCCCCCCGACCCCTGACCACCGATCCCCGCTCTCCCGTGGCACGTAATTTACATAGTGTAATTGGGTTAGAAGGGGATTATTACGCTCATTGAACTTGTTATTACAGATAGGTCGACAATCGTACAGTGAACGGTCGATTGTATGCAGTTAATTGACCTGATTGAGATTGCAGGCCGCCTGGAGTATCATGATCAGGCGGGTGCATTAATAGGCAGGGCTGTAAAAATATGATTTTAAGAGCAACCGGCTTCTGCAACCCGGCATCACACCGGACGAATAGACAAAGCCCGATGGTGCCACGGCTAAAACGAGAGTCGCTGTGATGACCATTGAGGCAAATACATTATCGGATTATGAACTGGCCGCGGCAAGTGCGGCCGGCGATGCGGCTGCTTTTGAAAAGTTGTACCAGTTGCATCACCGACGCGTGTACTCGCTCTGTTTGCGAATGCTGAATAATGCGTCGGAAGCCGAAGACCTGACTCAGGATGTTTTTGTCCAGTTGTTCAGGAAAATCGGCAGTTTTCGAGGCGACTCCGCCTTTACAACCTGGTTGCATCGGTTAACGGTAAATCAGGTGTTAATGCATTTCCGGAAACGGGGGGTTAAGCTGGAGCAGACCTCCGAAGAGGGGGAGATGCTAGAGGTGGTCGAGACAGGAACTGAGAGACCGGAAGCGATGCCGATCGTAGATCGGATAGCTCTGGAAAAAGCGATCTCTGAACTGCCCCCGGGTTATCGAACGGTCTTTGTACTGCACGATGTCGAAGGCCACGAACACGAAGAGATCGCGAAAATGCTTGGATGCAGCGTAGGCACGTCCAAGTCACAGCTTCATAAAGCTCGGATGCGCTTGAGGGAGCTGCTTCAAAAGAAAGCCTAAAGAGAGACGGCACACAATCTATCCAAAGGAAGTTGGAGCGAGATGATCTGTACAGAGTGTCAGCCTCGGCTGTCGGACTACATCGACGGCCACCTGTCACCGGGAGAAAGACTGCGGGTTCAAGAGCATCTTTCATTCTGCGTCGTATGCGCCGTAATCCATCAGGACTTGAACCTTATCGTAGTCACCTGCCGCGAATTACCGACACATACCCCATCGCCAATCTGGCAAAGAATCCAGGCAGAGATCGGAACAGAAATAACCGCGAACCGCTCGTTTTGGGCTCGCCTGTGGTCGAAACGGTTTAATATCAGTTTATCGTTGCCGCAGCTGGTATTAGCCGCTTCACTGGTGATCGCAGGGATTGTTTCGCTCAGCGTTATAGAGCGCGTAAGCCCGGGCAGCATTCCTGGAATCTCTAATTCAGCCAGCGTGGCTCCGATTTCCAGATCGAATACGACGCCGGCGATTCCTGATGACGTCAAAAAATCGATTGAAACATACAGTGGACATATCCAGGAACGAATGCCGACCTGGGATCCGCAGATGCGTGATACTTTTGAACGGAATATGGCCGCGATAAATCTTTCGCTGGACCGGGTTCAGCAGGAATTGGCCGTTAACCCCGATGACGACGGTTCGCGAGATTTACTGCGAAGCGCGTACGATAAGAAGCTTAAGCTGTTAGAAGATTTTTCCGAATTCTAGAGTCTTCTGAATGTCGACCATCCATTATTTCGCTAACCGATTTTCGCCCTCGCGGCCGTTGCTTACCAGAAGCATAATTGTATTACTTGCTCTTGGCGGATTCGCCGGCATTGATGCGAATGCTCCGACTTGTCGTCACGCTTTTGTGGCGGGAACGGATTCCCATATCAGGCTGAAGAATTATATGGGCTCGATCGAAGTCCGCAGTGGCGAGAAAGACCGTATCGTCGTCACCGCCGATGTGTCAGACGACTGCATACGGGCGGATAAAAAAGGGAATATGATAGAGATCGCCGCCGTGAAAGAGAAAGGCATTCGGCCGATCAATTTCGTGGTCTCTATTCCTGCTAGTTGTGCTGTCACCCTTGAGGGTTACAAGTGCAAGATCACAGTGCACGACGTCCAGGGTGATCTCGAAGTCTCGACTCACGAAGGCGATATCGACCTCTACAAAATTCACAGCGACTCAGTAAAAGTAAACAGCATCAACGGCCGGATAATGTTTGATGGGGACATTCTTGCCAACGGTTTATACACATTCGATTCGCTGAACAACATCGATCTTTTCCTTCCAAAAGATGCGTCGTTCGATGTGCTGGCTACTTCTGATCACGATCATATAGATCTGGGCGGGTTTGGACTGGTCGATTCAGGATCCGGAAAACGCATAGCAGGTCGACACGGAAACGGCGGCGCGAAGATGAAGGTCACCTCTGAAGGAACGATCCATTTCCATCGCAGATAAAAAGTTCAAAGTACAGCGTTCAGGCTGCTGTTTCTGAAGATGGCAAACTAAAGTTTGTACTCTGAACTTCCATTACGCAACAGGCGAGGTGCCAGGTTGCGTTTCTGAATGCGCTAACTGCGGATACTCGGGTTCTTGAATGTTCGTGTTTTGAGCTGAATAGGTAATACCTCGTTTGGCTAATTCCAGTTCCTTGATCTTCTCGATGCCAGCCTGCACGCGCTCGATCCATTGCGGCTGAGTCGGATTGAGAGCTTTGGCCTCGAGGAAGCTTATAGCAGCTTCTTTATTGTTGCCGACTTTATCAAGGAATATCTCGGCTGCATTTAACAGCGCCTTTACTGCAAAGCCGTTGTTTTTCAGAGCTCGTCCTGCTCTTCGATATTCGACAGCTGCTATCTGGTGCAATCCTGTCTTATCTAAATGTTCGCAGATAGCCATCCAGTCGCGGATCTCGAGCGGAAGCGGCGGATTGTCTTCGGTGTAACTGCTGAGAAGAGCATCGTAAGTATTGATCGCTGATTCGTGATCTTCAGTTCGCAGGCACTGGTGAATCATCCGCGCCTGAGCTTTGCGTGCACCTTCAATGTCCTGTTTGAGTTGATAGACCTGGATGTTTGCCATCAGGCCATTTATATCGCTGGGGTTCGCGAAAAGGTATTTATCCAAAAGCATCGCCGCACGATCGACATCGCCCTTTTCCATACTTTCGAGAGCTTCAGTGACGGCCCTGCTGTCCGTGAAATCGATTTTGGCTTCGATAGAGGGTTTAATAAATCTCTCTTCCAATGTGGAAAGTCTTAGTCCAAACGCGAAGACCATTCCAAAAGCGAACCCTCCTACGTGCGCCCAATGGGCGACGCCCGATCCGGCAGCCGCAACGGAGGTCGCGTCGTCTAGTTCCCATAGGAACCAGATGGGCAGAAAGACGTAAGCAGGGACCAGCAGCATTCTGATACGACAGACAGCATGAAGTATCCAGAAGCCGGTAAACTTAATCCTGGTCCTGGCAAGACGGATCAGATAGGCCCCCATCACACCGGCGATTGCACCGGATGCTCCGATTTCGGGTATGGTGCTGGAGGAAAAAAACACATGATGAGAAATAACAGCTACTATACCGGAGACCAGATAGAATCCCGCAAAAAGCCATCTTCCCCACAGATCTTCCAGGCTGAATCCCAGGGCGAAAAGGAAGAACATATTGCCGAATAAATGCATAAGCCCGCCATGCAGGAACATGGACGTAATCATCGTAACAAAGCTGGGATGTGCAGGCACATATCCCCATTTCAAGTCGAAGCGGTTGTCCCAAATGGCGGTGAAATCTTTGAGTAACGCCTGGTAATATGAATATTCGTCAGAATACCTAGCCAGGTCGGCCGCTCCTCGGTGGTAATGCTCTAACCGATCCCTCCAGTAGGCGACTTCACCTTCAGTCATTATGTGCGCGGCATATAACTCATCAAGTCTCTGACTGTCTATTAATTCAGGATGATCCTCCAGGTAAGTTGAGACGGCCTGACCCGCAATCTCAAGCCGGTTGTAATCCCGATCCATCGTGGTGCAGGTCCCTATATAGATTGCGACATTTATGACAATAATGGAGAAGGTGATCCAGGGGGTGCGCCAAACGGTGCCGTCATTCCCATAGGGTACGAAGAACACCATCAAGAAGATTATAAAGAGTATAATAAGTATGGGGATTACCACAAACCTTCTCCTGGGCAGAGTCTATCTACACGACACCAAATCTCGTAATTTATATCGGCATTGAAAACAGATGGATTTACCGTAATTGTAGATTCTTACATCACAATTCAAACGTGCGGTGAAACCCTCACAGACTCAGTCCCTCTGGCGGAATTCGCAGTTCGGGTTCGGGAGCATTTTTAGGCAGGTCAACAGGTTTTTCTTCAGCTTTCTTCCCGGCTTGTATTCTTGTCATTTCCTGTTCTTTGATCTTTTCGATAGCGGCGTCCATTCGCTTAACCCAATGCTGCTGAGTGCTGTTGAGTGCTTTCGCTTCTACCAGCGAAACGGCAGCTTCCCTATTGCTGCGTAACTTCTGAAAGAAGATTTCACCGCTCATCAACAAAGCCTTTGCGGCATAGGGATTCGTCGTGTTGGCCCGACCGGCGCGCCGATACTCAATCGCGGCTTCCTTATACATTTCTTCTTTAAACAAATGATCGCAGATCGCCATCCAGTCGCGCATTTCCAACTGAATTACAGGTTCGCTGTCGCCGAATGTTCCCAGCAGAGCGTCGTAGACCACGACAGCAGAATCGTATTCCCGTAAAAGAAGCTGCTGGTGAATCAGCTTGCAATAAATTTCCCGGAGCGGTACTACGTTTTCTGTCTTTTCGTAGACTCTGACTTGAGCCATAAGGCCAGAAGGGTCGTTCGGCTTTTTGCTCATATACGCGTTGAGCAAAAGTTCCGCGGTCGTTGCATCTCCCTTTTCCAGGAGATCTAAGGCATCAGTAATGGTTTTGTCGCTGCCAAAGTCGATCTTGGCTTCGATTGCCGGTTTCAGGTATTTCTCTTCAAGTCCCGCCGCTTGAACGATTCCAGCAAAGGCCATTCCGAAAACAAATCCTCCGATATGCGCCCAGTGACTTGATGCCGCTCCGCTGTTTCTGGTCGCAAGCCCCAGGATCAGCTCCAACGCGAACCATAGCGGCAGGTAAACATAAGCCGGCAGGGAAAAGTATCCGTAGTAATTCCCGGATCCCATCGCTAATATTCCATACCGTACATAGAAGAACTTGATCTTCGTATGATACAGTCTGACGAGGTATGCCCCCATCACTCCAGCGATGGCTCCGGAAGCTCCAACCAGCGGTAGATGTGAATTCGTGTAGAACAATCCATGAAGAAAGCATCCTGCGACCCCGCAAGCAACGAAAAACACCGCAAAAAGAGATCGTCCCCACAAATCTTCAAGCGCAAAGCCGACGGCGAAGAAAAAGAGCATATTTTCCAGCAAAGCCCAAAAGCTGCTGTGGACAAATATCGACGTGAAAACGTCCCAGCGCCGATGACTGGCGGGAACATAACCTAAGGTCTTGAAAACCGGCGCCTCCCGAAGCCTGATGTACGCTGTCAGCAGTCTTTCGTACTCAGCGAACTCCAGGTTATAGTCGCTCAGATCTGCATGATCACGCCCCATTTGGCTGAGCGTTAGTTTCAGGTATTCACCTTCGAGCTTGGGAACGATTCCGACGCGGGCTAGCTCGTCCATTCTATCCCCATCCATCAGCTCGGGATGGACTCGCAGGAACTCCTGAACCTGCTCCGCTGCAGCGTCGGCTCGCTGCTGATCTTTAAGAGAAATCAGATAAGTGATTGAAAATGCGAAGATGTTAAGCGCAATCAAGGAAAAGGTTATCCACGGTATCCGCCTGACTTCATCTTTGTCGCTGCCGACCGGGAAAAACAAAATCGGACTCCTCGGAATCGATTAAACCTATGATTCCATTGCCTTAGGTAATAGCGCTCAATCCCAAATACTCTGTCCGTACAGATCCTGACATTCGTCATATCGGCATTAAATATCAGCGAATTTATCCGAAGCCGAAACTTTTTATGACCCGATACTTGACAGGTATTTGTCGGGCAAGTATAGTACACGGTTTCGCGTGGGAGAGTTTCTTCCCCTACCAGCGACGCTAGAGGTTCTGACAGTGCGGATGCGTCGCGCCAATGCTCTGAAGACGCCTAAAATGCCTCAGGGTATTGATAATTCTATTGTGGCGAAAACGGGCTGGGTTAAAACATCCGGTTCGGCTGATTTGATCGCTCTCGCGCAAAGGGGAACGCCACAGATAAATTAGGCGATGAGGACGCCAATATCCGCACAATGTGTCAGAACATCCTCACTTACGTGCATATAAAGCTTTAGTCAAGTTTTGGGTTGCCAGGCAAGTGGCCGGGTTAACCCTGTGCGGTCTGCGCGGCAAAAAGGGTTTGACGAAGCCGCCCAGATTTGAGCCAAGATTCGAATGGAGATTTCGCGTGCCAACAATTAATCAACTGGTCCGCAAGGGTCGCGCAAAGGTCAAATACAAGACCAGCAGTCCGGCTTTGCAGAGTTGTCCGCAGCGACGCGGTGTATGTACCCGCGTATACACGCAGACGCCGAAGAAGCCGAATTCAGCTCTTCGTAAAGTTGCTCGTGTTCGTTTGACCAACGGTATCGAAGTTACGACTTACATTCCCGGTATCGGTCACAACCTGCAGGAGCACTCGATCGTGCTGATTCGCGGCGGTCGTGTTAAGGATCTGCCGGGCGTCCGCTATCACGTGGTTCGCGGAACTCTTGACTCGGTCGGTGTGGCAAATAGAAAGCAAGCGCGTTCGAAGTACGGCGCAAAGCGGCCTAAAGAAGCGAAGAAGTAGCGGAGAGATATAAGTTATGCCAAGAAGAAGCAGCCCAGGACGCAGAGAAGTTCTTCCGGATCCGATTTACAACAGCACGCTGGTGACAAAGTTCATCAACGGCATGATGTGGGATGGCAAACGCTCCGTTGCCGAACAGATTTTTTACGGTGCGCTTGAAAAGATTCGTGAACGTACCGGTGATGATCCTGTTAAGGCTTTTAAGAAGGCTATTGAAAACGTAAAGCCGCGCGTCGAAGTGCGCAGCCGCCGAGTCGGCGGCGCTACTTATCAGGTTCCCGTTGAGGTGAATCAGCACCGTGGCACTTCGTTGTCGATTCGCTGGATAGTTGGCAATGCGCGCAGTCGAGGTGACAAAACGATGATTGATCGTCTCGCGTTCGAGCTTCTGGATGCTGCTGCGAACAAGGGCAATGCGGTCAAGAAACGCGAAGATACGCACAGAATGGCAGACGCGAACAAAGCGTTCGCGCATTATCGTTGGTAAACAGTCCGGGGGTAATCAGTTCGAGGCAATAGTTAAGTCAGCAAAGTTTAGAGAAGTAAGAATCGTAAATCCCAAACGTCCGCTGGTTGTTTTACGGTTCCCAATAGGGATTTGCGAGAGAAGTTATGGCAAGGCAAGCACCGTTAAATAGATTCCGGAATATCGGGATCATGGCTCATATCGACGCGGGTAAAACCACGACGACAGAGCGAATTCTTTTTTACACAGGCGTAAGCCACAAAATTGGCGAAGTCCACGAAGGCACGGCCGTAATGGACTGGATGGAACAGGAACAGGAGCGAGGTATCACGATCACCTCTGCCGCCACGACCTGTTTCTGGCAGAGAAATAACAACGAGTATCGAATCAACATTATCGATACTCCTGGTCACGTCGATTTCACGATTGAAGTTGAACGCTCGTTACGCGTTCTGGACGGTGCTGTCGCGCTGTTCTGTTCGGTGGGCGGCGTCGAGCCGCAATCAGAGACTGTTTGGCGCCAGGCTGATAAATATCAGGTGCCACGAATTGCGTTTGTAAACAAGATGGATCGTCCAGGGGCCGATTTTAGTCGCGGCGTCGAAATGATGAAGTCGCGACTCGGCGCAAACCCTGTTCCGGTTCAGCTTCCGATCGGTCGCGAAGAGTTCTTCAAGGGCGTCATCGATCTTATAAAGATGAAAGCCATCGTGTGGAACGACGAGACTAAAGGCGCACAATACCAGGTCTCTGAAATCCCTGAAGATCTTCGCGCCGATGCGGAGGCTGCTCGCGAGCGAATGATCGAAGCCCTCGCCGACGCCGACGACGAAGTCGCTAATAAATATCTGGAAGGCGGCACGTTTACCGAAGACGAGATTCGCGATGCATTACGTCGCGGCACCATCGCGATCAAGCTGACTCCGGTTCTGTGCGGCAGCTCGTTCAAGAACAAAGGCGTGCAGACGCTGCTCGACGCAGTCATCGATTTCCTGCCTTCACCGGTCGACATTCCGGCGGTGCAGGGCACTGATCCGAAGACAGATGAGATTGTCGAGCGACCAGCCGATGACAAGGCGCCGTTTGCGGGGTTGGTCTTTAAAATCATGTCCGACAAACACATTGGTCAGCTTTCGTTCGTGCGCATTTATTCAGGAACATTGAGCAGCGGCTCTTATGTGGTAAACCCAATCAAAAAGGGCAAAGAGCGCGTTGGCAGGTTGATGAAGATGCACGCCAACAAACGCGAAGATGTGGATGCGGCATACGCTGGTGAAATTATCGCCGTGGCGGGTTTGAAGAGTGTTACGACCGGTGACACGATTTGTGCCGAAGACAAACCGGTAATTCTCGAAGCAATGGAATTTCCGGCTCCGGTTATCTCGGTCGCAATCGAGCCGAAAACCCGGGCAGACCAGGAAAAGCTGGGCGTTGCTCTTGGACGACTTGCGCAGGAAGATCCGTCGTTCAGAGTTTCCACAGATAAAGAGACGAATCAAACCCTGATTGCTGGAATGGGCGAGCTTCACCTTGAAATCATTGTGGATCGTCTCAAGCGCGAATTCAGCGTCGACGCCAACGTCGGCAAGCCGCAGGTTGCTTATCGCGAAACGATTCGCAAGTCGGCGATGGGCGATGGCAAATTCGTTCGTCAGTCAGGCGGTCGCGGTCAGTACGGTCACGCGAAGATCGAGATTTCGCCTTTGCCGCCCGGAACTGGTTTCGAATTCGAGAACGGGATCACCGGCGGTGCGATTCCACGAGAGTATATCAACCCGATCGAGCAGGGAATCAAGGAAGCGATGGAGCGTGGAATTCTGGCCGGGTACGAAATGGAAGACATCAAGGTCCGCTTGTACGATGGCAGCTTCCACGAAGTAGACTCTTCGGAAATGGCGTTCAAGATTGCTGGCTCAATGGCGTTTCAGGAAGCCGCAAAGAAAGCCAATCCGGTCTTGCTGGAGCCTATTATGAAGGTCGAGGTTGTGACGCCGGAAGAGTATATGGGATCGATCACCGGCGACATCAGCTCGCGCCGCGGTCGAATTGAAGGCATGGAAGCCAGGCACAATTCGCAGGTGATTACCACCTATGTGCCGTTGTCAGAAATGTTTGGTTATTCGACCGATCTGCGTTCGGCTACGCAGGGTCGCGCGACTTACTCGATGCACTTTGCTCGTTATGAAGAAGCTCCGAAGTCGGTAGCTGAAGAAGTCATCGCCAAGGTGCAGGGAGTCGCAAAGTAATTGGTTGATGCCGGGGCTGTAATTCGCCCCATCGCATTTGTTTGTTGTTTTTCACTTTATAAGTGACACAGGAGTAGAGGGATTTATGGCGAAGGAGAAGTTTGATCGCAGCAAACCGCACTGCAACATCGGGACAATCGGACACGTAGACCACGGCAAGACTACTCTTACCGCGGCTATCACAAAGGTTCTGGCAAAGAACAATCCGAAGATTGCCTTCAGATCGT
>DASRDY010000219.1:0-6934 GCA_035652355.1 Blastocatellia bacterium | reverse complement strand
TTGTGGCGCATTCGTCCCGATTGCGCCTGGTTTAAAAAGAGACAGGTTGTTTGCAACATGTGCAATCGAGATCAATGCGCCCTATCAATAGTTCTGCCATGGAGGTAGTAATGTTAAATCGAATTTCCAGAATGATTCTTGGCCTAGCATGCGGTGCGCTTATTTTTACCGGCGCTTTGTTTGTCCGCGGGTTCACGCCAGCCATAAATATCCAGAACCAGGGTGCGATTTCCGGTGAATGGCTAATCGATCCGACGCCAAAGCCCGACACTGTCCAGCTTACGCTCCGCCGAAGCGAAGGATACGAACACAACTTCAGCTCATCTCGCGGGATTCCCATCAGCAGTCTGGCGGGTCTTTCCGCAGCGCAGATGAATTCCTCCGGAACGAATGTGCGGTTTGAGCTCGGCAGAGACGCAGGTGTGTTCCTTTGCGAAGGTTGGTTCGCGAACGGCAAGGGCGCAGGGCACTTTGCATTTTCACCAAACCCACGATTCGTCTCAGACCTCAGCGGTCTTGGTTACAGCAATGTGTCGGATGAGCGACTTTTCAGCATGGCTGTCTTCGATGTCAGCATAGCCTTTATTCAGGACCTGAAATCGCTTGGTTACGATCACATTTCTCTGGATCAATTGGACGCAATGAGAATTCACGGCGTTACCACAGACTTCATTCGTCAACTGAAAAGTCTCGGCTACGATCACGTCTCAGTTGATGAGCTGGTTGCTATGCGAATACACGGAGTAAAGACTGAATGGATCAGCGAGCTGAAGGCTCTCGGCTACGATCACATTTCCGTCGATCAACTGGTCGCAATGCGGATTCATGGCGTCGACACTGAATTCATAAAAGAGTGGAAGAGCCTTGGTTACGATCTTCCGTCGACGGACCAGCTTGTCTCAATGAGGATTCATGGAGTCAGCAGCGAGTTTGTAAAGGAACTCCACGATCTTGGCTATGAGCATGTTCCGTCCGACGAGCTGGTTTCAATGCGCATCCACGGGGTCAGCACGGACTTCATAAAAGAGATTAAGGCTCTTGGCTATGATCACGTAGCCATCGACCAATTGGTTTCTATGCGCATTCACGGAGTGACTGCTGAATATATAAGGAAAATGCAGTCAAAAGGAATCAAGGATCTGTCGATTGACCAACTGATCAATTTGAAGATCCAGGGATTCGTGGATTGAATTTGTGGCGCATTCGTCCCGATTGCGCCTGTTGCATAACGGACCAGTCATAGATAATCAGGCGCAATCGGGACGAATGCGCCACAAACGAAAAGGGCGCGATGATCGCGCCCTTTTTGTCAGGTCAAATTCTGATGGATCAGAACTACCAGCGGTTGTAGCCGCCGCGATCTCCACCGCGACCGCCGCCGCCACCATAGCCGCCGCGACCGCCGCCACCACCACGTCCACCGCGGTCGTTGCCGCGCGGAGCCTGGGGCTTGGCTTCATTAACGGTCAATGCACGACCATTAACTTCATAGCCATTGAAACGGCTGATTGCGCCTTCGGCTGCAGACGGATCCGTGAATTCGACGAATCCAAAGCCACGGCTTCGGCCTGTGTCTCTATCGGTGATGATCCTTGCCGATTCAACTTCACCAGCTTGAGAAAACAATTCGTGCAACTCACTCTCGCTTGTCGAGAATGAAAGATTACCAACATACAATTTAGTCATGTGACTTAACTTATCCTTTCGGTCAATGGGAACGGCCAGTGGGCTGAGGGCAGGAAAAACACCGTGGCGCTAGCAGCTCCGTAGCTCTAAAAAAACATGCGCCTCTGACAAAGAATTGATCGTCGCCAATCAATGCTAGGATTTCCCCACTCGGGGAAACAGAAGAAACGCCAACAATCAAAATATTAACATAACAATTTTGACTGAGCAATAAATTAATATTGAAAAAGTGTAAGAATTTGTTCTTATCACTTCAGTCCTATCTTTTGTGTAATAAACCATTTATGGCTATAACTTTAATTTCCGGGACATTCGAATGCGCAGGATCCTTTATGACCCCGCCGATCCAGATTTCGCCGCCCGCAGTTGCAACACCCTGATCTCTCGACCATAGTTCTTCGAATTTCGTATTTACGATGAAGTCCCTGAATTTAGGGTCGAATATTGCATCGTAGTCTTTGATAAAGGAAGCATCGTTTTTGATGTTTCGTCGCCCCCGGAGCTCACTGACTGTTATTGGATAACTAATCATTGAAGCCACCTGACGTTTGTCATTTTTTTCGATTGCGTCCTGAAACTGTTTGAAGAACTGCTGGACTTCCTTTTCACCTAGACCAGCGTTTGAGAATCTGCCTTTAACCTGGGGAAGTAAATGGAATGCTTTCGACGGCAAACTCGCAGCCATTAATACCACAGAAATTGCCGCACTAATGCTCAAGATTAACAAACGCATAACTTCTATTCTCATCAACGAAAAAGCCGCTTTGTGGCACGATGTACCAGGTTGTGCCACAAAAACTGAATTTGGCCAACTGGTGTCACGCTGTCACAGTACAGCGAACCGCTTTGCTGTCTATAAGTAACACTGTGACACCCCTGGAGAAGCGATCTCGAAATCTGGCTAACCGGTGTCACACCTGTCCACGCATGCGCCATCAACTTGGTGAACGGACCATTAATATGACGATTAAACCTGTTTGGCCGCATTAATCTAAGCTATCATCATTTCTTAACGGTTTCTATTGGAAATAGGGTCTGAATCGGGCTCTATTTCAGGCAGGCAATAAAGTCTTAATTTCGTTTGTGGCCGCTTTCGTTTCGATTACAATAATCCCGTATGATTCACTGTCAACGCTGTCTCACCGCCAATCCCCTGGGGCATGAGCTTTGTCAGCGCTGCGGCACTAAATTGCTGCTGATGGCGCCGGCACCGACTGATGCTGGCGTTATCGGTCATAGCCTGGAAGAGCATCTCCTTGAGCGTATCAGCATTCTTGAATACTCTCTTGTTCGCACGACCGAACGTGTAGAGAGGATTATCGATCTGGTAGAAAGAATCGCGGAGAACGCCTCTTACGATCATAACTTTGTTCAATCGCTAACGGCTCTTCTATCCAGCAAAGGGGTGGTTGATCAGGATGAGGTCAGTCTTGCGGTGAAGTCGCGATTGTCGCGTCAGATATCGCAGGCCAGCGAACGTGAACAGCTAGAGACATTAAAGCAGACTTCCCAGGCCGCGTTTCAGGGAAGACGCCCGGAACTGTTCGCGCGTCTGCTGGAAACTGGCATCGCAGCGTTGCGTGATTCAGATAAGGATGAGGGAAGCCGGACGCTGGAAAAGGCGTTAAAGCTGGATCCGAACAATTCGGCGCTGGGTCTGTTCCTAGGGCAGTTTTATTTCCGCACTGCAAAGCTTGCTCAGGCGCGGCGACACCTGAAGACAGTTCTGCGGACTACGCCTGAAGATTATACGGCTGCGCTGCTGCTAGGTTTGCTCGCTGCTGACGAGGGAAAGAACGTCCAGGCGGAAGAATATCTGCGAATAGCTTTGCAATCGAAGAAAGATTCTTATGCGGCTCATTACGGTTTGGGTCGCGTTATGATAGAGAAAGGTCAGATCGAATCGGCCCTTTCGCATTTTAAGCGCGCCCTGATGCTGAAGCCTTCGCCGGACCTCTATTATCTGGTCGGTCGAGTCTATTTCGAGCAGGGACGAATCGTCAGCGCGGAACGCCATTGGCAACGTGCTCTGGCGCTGAATCCGCGATACGATGCGGCGCTGTATCACCTGGGACTGGTCTATCTGCAGCGCAACTGCCTGAACAAAGCGCGCGAGCATTTCCGCGCAGCTCTTGAGTTGAAGCCAAGCGAAGGCAGGTACAAGGCTGCTTTGCGCGCCAGACCTAACACGGTTTTGAAGCCATTTCCGGTTGTCGGACTGAAACGTGGACGCGTCGAGCCCGGCACTGGAGGATTGATCGAAGCTCTGCTCGAAGACCTCAACTTAAAAGGTCCGGCTTACGCCGACGAAGGGGAGCCTCAGCGATAGCGAACAGCTTTCTGCTATTATAGAACTATTCTGCCGCAACAGCATAAGTAGTGACCCAAGGTAATTCTGTAACTGAAAGGACAAATATGTCTGCCGATAAGAACGAACGCACCAAAGCCATAGAGGCGGCGATTTCACAGATTGAAAAACAATTCGGTAAAGGCGCCGTAATGCGTCTTGGCGATAAAAAGATTTCCGATGTGCCGGTGATTTCTACGTCGTCGCTTAGCATTGACGCGGCGATTGGAGTTGGCGGTGTGCCTCGCGGCCGAATTGTAGAGATCTATGGACCTGAGTCTTCGGGTAAAACTACACTCGCGCTTCACGTCGTGGCAGAGGCGCAGCGCAGCGGCGGTAGTGCTGCATACATTGACGCCGAGCACGCGATGGACTCTACCTACGCTGAAAAGCTTGGCGTGCGAATCAACGATCTACTGATCTCGCAGCCGGACAGCGGCGAACAGGCGCTTGAGATTGCAGAGGCTTTGGTTCGATCGGGCGCCTTTGATGTCATCGTGATCGATTCAGTTGCGGCGCTTGTGCCGCGAGCTGAGTTGGAAGGCGAGATGGGTGACTCGCACGTCGGATTGCAGGCTCGATTGATGTCGCAGGCTCTGCGAAAACTGACGGCAGTGGTAGCGCGGTCGAACACCTGTCTTATCTTCATCAATCAGATTCGCGAAAAGATCGGCGTGATGTTCGGCAACCCTGAAACGACGACTGGCGGTCGCGCGCTGAAGTTTTATGCCTCGGTAAGAATCGACATCCGACGCATTGGCGCAATCAAAGATGGCGAGAACATCAGCGGCAATCGGACAAAAGCAAAGATCGTTAAGAACAAGGTTGCTCCGCCATTCAAAGAAGCCGAATTCGATATTATGTATGGCGAGGGTATATCGCGTGAAGGCGATATTATCGATCTCGGTGTTTCCTGCAGGGTCATCGATAAGAGCGGCGCGTGGTTCAGTTATCAGGGCGAGCGGCTCGGACAAGGTCGCGAAAACGCAAAGTCATTTCTCAAATCGAATACTGAAATGGCTTTGAAGCTGGAAAACGAAGTCCGAAAAGCTCTTGGCATTCCGACGCTCGAGACGCCTGCACCCGCAGCGGAAGAGAAGGCTGAGACGCCGACGCGAAGAGCTCGGGCTGCTGAAAAAGACTAGCCCCTTGGAGCGCACGCGTCTCGCGTGCCTCCTGGCGCATTTGCGCTGATTGCGGCCAAACAGCGGTCAATCCGTTCTTCAACCGTCAGATCGCCGTCCAGGCGAATGATTTGACAGGTTCTTTCAGATAGCCATTTGATGTGTCGCGACAGGCTTCGTCCTGAGAGCCGACCTTCCTCATATTGAGCAGCCCATTCCAGAAAGACAGGATCGGCTTTGCCAAACATCGCTGTTTCTCGCTGGCGCAGTCTTTCCACGCGAATTTTGGCGGGAAGCGTAAGGAAGGCAATGACGTCAAAAGAGTCTTCCAGTTCCTTGCCCCATTCCATTAGCGAGCCAGCTAAGACGGCGGAAGGTTCTTTATCAAGGTCGTTCAGTAGCAGTGAAAGGCGTAGAAGAGGATCACGCTTTTGCTGAAACGGAGGATCGGTTCTGAGCCAGTAATAGTCATCCAAGTCAAAGAATGCAAAACCAAGCCTGTCAGCCAAAGCTTTGCCAAGCGTTGTTGTTCCGGAGCCTGATGCTCCGGTTATCAAGATTCGCATTTGAATTTCGGATCCGGTTCAGTTCCGACCGGCCAGGAATTGCAGGAACGATTCGCGAGGAGATGCTTCAACTCGCACCGGCTTTTCAACGGTTGCTGGTTGAACGTTCAGCGATTCGACGATCTGCCGATACTGCTCGAACGAGTTATCAAAGAATGTCGCGAATGCTGGCACTTCCTCGTGTTCGACAGGCGACACGACGGGTGACGGTTCTGCCCACATCGTCGGAGTGGCAGCGCGCGGTTCGGGTTTTGGCGCGGGAGCTGGTGGTTCCAACGCTGGCTTATCTTCCGGAGCCGCTGCTTGTAGTTGAGGCTCAGGTTGTGCCTCATGATGAGCAGGTTCAGGACTAGATGCCACGGGTGGTGGCGTCAATTGCTGGGTCGGTTCGCTAACGGTAAATTCGAAAGCCGGTTCCGCTGGTTTAGCTTCGGGTTCTTGTTGAGTGACTAGAACAACTTCCTTGGAGACTTCCGGTTCCTGTTTAGCAGTTTCCGGCTCAGTCAACTGCTGAGGCAGGATCAATTCCTTGGACTGCTCAGGCGCTTCATGTGTGCTTGACGCATGGGCGTCGGTCTTCGAATCTGACTCAGAGAAAGAAAACGCGAACGCTTCTGAAGGCCTCTCATCTGTGTCTGCTACTGGCTTGTTATGTTCCGCTGTCGCTGATAATTCGTGAGTATCGGTATGCAAACCTTCAGCAACGGATTTCGGAACGTGAGCTCCCATATTAGAAAGCGTACTGTCACCTTCGCGAAGGATCTCTTCCTCTTCGATCACGAATTCAAAGAATGGCTCTTCAGGAGAGTGTACCGCAACAGGAGGCGCAGTCATTATCTCGTGCGTATCTCCGTGATGTGCGCCACCGTCTATGACCTCAACTTCTGGTTCGTCCGGAACAAAGAAGGTTGCCGCATCATTAGAATGCTCGTGTCCCACTTCGGTGGTTGCAAGTGGCATTGTCGTTGGTTGTGCCTTATCGGATAACGAACCTCGCTCGACGGCCAGGGCTTCGGATTTCAAATCCTCCTGGACTTCGGTCAGTAATTCAGCCGCATTCTCACCATCAATGGGATAAGTGCGCCACTGAATGACTGGCTCAGCGCCGACCTCTGTGATAATGCTTTGCCGCAAGCGTTGCACAAATACCTGTACGCCATCGACGTTCGCTTCGGAAAGGAGCACGAACGATTGGCGCTCAGGCGTAACGG
>DASRDY010000218.1:0-5214 GCA_035652355.1 Blastocatellia bacterium | reverse complement strand
GTGCGAACGTCGGATGAGATGGCGACAGTTGTCAACAAGATCATCACATTCGAACAATCAGGCGCGGCGCAATCGGTGGTGCTGGTTTCCGATCTGAACGATGGAGTGGACTTCAGCTCATCTAACAATCAGATCAAGTCGGCTGTTCCCGCTGGGTTCAATACCGTCAGCATTGTCAGGGGACAGACAAACACGGATGCCAAGACGGAATTGATGGATCAATTATCGCAGGGAGGCAAGATCGTCAATTACTCGGGGCACGGTTCTGTGACATTGTGGAGAGGCAACCTGCTGACCGACGCTGACGTGCAGACGCTGGCCGGTAAGAAGGCGTCTCCGCTGGTTGTGACGATGACCTGTCTGAATGCGTATTTCCAGGATCCGCACACTGCCAGCCTCGGCGAATCTTTGATAAAAGTAAACCAGGGCGGAGCGGTCTCGGTGTGGGCTTCGTCAGCAATGACCGACAGCGGCCAACAATCTACAATGGATCGCGAACTGTTCAGGCAGTTATTTGGCAATCCGAATATCACCCTGGGCGAAGCGATCCGCCAGGCAAAGAAGATCACGACGGACAATGACATTCGACGAACGTGGATTCTATTCGGCGATCCGACCATGACAATTCGGATACAGAACTAGCGCATCCTTATTACTGCTAAAGTCGAGGGGATTTAGTTGGGGTGCGCCAAGCGCTTTCAGGTAAGCCCGAGCTTTTCCTAACACCAGTGATAGGCATACGGCAGACCATCACACTAGGCCTTTTGATAGGCTTTAGTCGGTACTTCAATAGCGGCTTACTGCCAGGATCAAGCTTGCTACAGGAATTGAGCTCCTTCATTCATTATACTTCCTTTTACTGGTCTTCGACAGACAACTGCGGCCGCGCGCAGTTGCTTGATTTTGATTGGCCAAACGGTTATTTTGGCGGAGTCTAAAAGCTAAGTTTAAATGAAACAATAAATCGAGGGGACTGTTCAGCCATGCTGTATCTGGCGGCCGCCTCCGTATTCTCTCTAATCGCGTAAGTCTTAGGAACTCTAACGATTGATTCGTTAAACTGCGGCGCAAGTCATGGTCGACAGGCAGGTTTTTGGACTGCCACGGTGCACCGCTTAAGAATTATAGAAGTCAGTGGTTCAACACGGACCTGAAACAGAGGGCAGACAAAAATGAAAATATTCAGTCCCAATCGTAGAAGCGGCCGTTTCAATACAACTCGGATTTCCATCAGGTCGATCGTGATATTGCCCCTCCTGGTCAGCATGACGCTGGGCGTAATGATGAGCCTGCGTCCATTCAGGGCTTCCGCTGCGGACCGACAAGCCAAGTCTGTCAAACCTGTGACGAAGAGCGTACCCGTCCCAAGACTGAAAAGTCCCAATAAGAAAGCCGGGCTGTCGGATTTTGGAACCGGCGCTACCTTCGGAGTTGGCTCTTTCCCGTTGGCCGAAGTCACTGCC
Organism: Blastocatellia bacterium; assembly: GCA_035652355.1. Taxonomy (GTDB): domain Bacteria; phylum Acidobacteriota; class Blastocatellia; order DASRDY01; family DASRDY01; genus DASRDY01. The sequence goes on along the minus strand of DASRDY010000218.1, from coordinate 3,751 downwards.
GATTTTAATGGAGATGGCAAGCAGGACGTGGCCACGGCGAATGCCGGTGACAACAATGTTTCGGTAGCGCTGAATACCACTGCGCCGGGTTCTGGAACGCCGAGTTTTTCAACAGCAGCGACATTCGGTGTCGGTGGCAGCTCGTTTCCTGTTTCAATAGCGGTCGGCGATTTCAATAATGATGGACTACCCGATCTGGTCACGGCAGATTTTGATAGTAACCGTTTCGCAATACTGCGGAACACTACCGCGCCGGGTGCCGTAGCTCCGACATTTGCGTCCGCTCAAATCTTCGTTACGGGCGGTAGTCCCGATTCAGTGGCCGTCGGAGATTTCAACGGAGATGGATTGCAGGATCTGGTCGTTGCAAATAGCGACGATGATAACGTCTCGGTTTTCTTGAACACGACCGCGCCCGGGGCGACAACAATTACGTTTGCATCGCCGGTTACTTTCGCGGTTGGCGCGGAACCATTTTCTGTTGCGGTTGCTGATATGAATGGAGACGGCCTGCTGGATCTGGTTGTGGCGAATACTTTTGACGACAGCGTCTCCGTGTTGCTAGGCACTACCGCGCCCGGTGCGGCGACTCTATCGTTTGCGACACAGGTTCGTTTCAGCGTTAGTTTTCCTGTCTACGTTGCCATCGCAGATTTCAATGGGGATGGTGTCCCGGATGTGGTCACCTCCAGCGACTCTGATGATAACGTTTCGGTTCTTTTGAACATGACAACGCCTGGTGGAACGCCGGTACTGGGTGACCCAAACGTCTTTGCTGTAGGCGCGGCACCCGAGCAAGTTGCGGTCGGCGATATCAACGGTGACGGCCGGCCTGATTTGGTTGTACCAAACAGACTGAATGACAATGTCACGGTTTTGATCAATACAACCCTGCCCGGTGAAACCGTGGCGAAATTTACCGCTCAGCCGACTGTTCCGTCGGGAGGAAGCGAGCCTGATTTCGCCGTTGTGACCGATTTCAATGGAGACGGAAAACAGGATATTGCGGTCTTAAATGCAGATGACGACGATTTTAACGTTTTGCTGAACACAACGGTGGAAGGAGTGCCGCTGGGTTTTGCCGCAGCGACCAATTTCCCGGTGAATGATTCTGGCGAATCAGTTGCCACGGCCGATTTCAACGGTGACGGCAAACAGGATATGGTCTCGGCCGGTACTGCCGTCATTTCGGTCTTGTTGAATACTACCGCGCCCGGTGCAACGAGCCCTTCGTTTGGATCTGCGGTGAGTGTCGCGAACGGGAACTTCTCTGGCTCATTAACCGTGGCTGATTTCAATGGAGACGGAAAACCGGATGTGGCTGCGGTAGAGAACAATGGTTCTGGTGGAGTCAGAATCCTTATAAACACGACGCCGCCGGGATCGGCAGTTCCAACGTTTGCGTCTACTTTCATTCCTGATCTCAACAACTCTGAGTTTTCGATAACTGTTGGGGATTTTAACGGAGACGGAAAACCTGACCTGGCCATGACCGCAAGCAATGCTATCAGCGTTATGTCGATATGGTTGAACACCACGTCGCCAGGTTGTACGACTGCAACATTTGCGACACCGGCAACATTTAATCTTAGTCCTGCATCCGCTCTACCCAGTCGTAACGGTATCACCGTGGCGGATTTTAATGGAGACGGAAAGTTGGATGTTGCGCTATCAACCAATGACGAAAATTTTGTATCTATATTCCTGAATCAAACGTCGCCTGGCGCCGCGACTGCATCGTTTAGTAGTCGGTTTACTTTCAGCACCGGATTATCTTTCGGAGATTTCGCGCAGGGAATGACAGTGGGTGATCTGAATGGTGACGGTCTGCCCGATGTGGTTGTGGCGAGCACTGATCAAAGTTCTGACGGATTCGTCTCTGTGTTATTGAACACAACAACACCTGGAACGGCTACTCCAACATTTACCGACGCCGCGCCCAACGGTATCTTCGCCAGCGGCGCTGGCTCATTTTCGGTGACTATCGCAGATTTCAATATGGATGGTGTGCCTGACCTGGCAGTGGCAAACTTCATCGACAATAATGTCAATGTTCTGTTAAACACCATAACGCCCGGCGCACTAATTCCCTCGTTCGCATCCCCGGCGGCGTTTAGTGCAGATAGCGGTTCTTTGTCAGTCACTTCTGCGGACTTCAATGGAGACGGCAGACCAGACCTGGCGACGGCAAACGCTTTGTCAAACGACGTTTCTGTATTATTGAACACCAGCGCCGGTCCGGCCACGGGCCTGGCAATCGTGCAGGTTAACGGCGGGAACGATCCTATTGTGAATACCGCGTTTTCAGTTGTCGTGGAGTCGGTCGACAGCCTGGGATTTCCGTCTAATGTAGTGTCAGATACAACCATTACGTTGTCGCTGACCACGGGCACCGGAATTCTTGGTGGAAACCTGACGGGAACATTAACTCACGGTACAAACACTGTAACCATCTCTGGCGTAACTTACGACACCATAGAACATGGCGTAGTCATAACAGCGACGGCTAGCGGTGGCGATACTCTAAATCCGGCCGACAGCGATCCTTTCAATGTCTCAGCCGGAGCAGTAGTTTTTACGGATCCGGCCGGTCTTTGCGGAGGGAACTCGCCATGCTTTAACCGAATTACGGACGCTATTGAACAGGTTTCGTCTCACGGCACCGTCAACGTAGGCGCGGGGAGCTATTTCCAGGATCCGCCTGCAAACACAGTACAGGAAGGCGTTTTCATTGATCAACCTGTCACGTTGAATATCAACGGCGATATTACCGTCGGCGAGCTGTTTTTCGAGAACTCGGGATCTGTCGTGAATGGACTCTCTGCCAACATTTCAATAACCGACGAATTCGAAGAAGACGCGGGAGCATTCAACGCGGGCACAGGCACCGTCAGTTTTATTGGACCGGGCAGTGGCGGACCGCAAGTAATTTGCGGAACGATCGAAACGATCTTTAATAACTTGACTATCGATAATGGAAGCATCGGCGCGGTGCTGGATTCGAACAAATTCGTGACCGGAACGCTGACTCTCAATAGCCACCTTGATACTGCGGGCTTTACTATCACGATTGGACCCTCAGGCATAGTAACAAGCAACGGCAGCTTCATTTCAGGAAACGTGACGAAGCAGGCAATAAGCGGCAGTTTCACTTTCCCGGTTGGGGTTTTCGATCCCGATGTACTTCCAGTCGTAAATAGCCCGATGCCTCTGGATATTTCGAACGCGTCAGGGGGCGGCGATCTGACAGTCAGCGCGATTGAGGGGCCTGCAACGGATGTCGATCCATCAACTTCGCTCAGCAATCACTGGAGTATCACCTCTAACGGCGCGGTAACGGCCGATCTGACATTCCACTACAATCCGGCCGATGTTAATGGAAATGAAGCTAACTATCACCTGATCAGAGACGAAAGCGGTACTCCGGTGACATTCGGACCTGTCGATACAGTCAATCATACGACATCGATAACTAATGTCAGCCACTTCTCTGAATGGACCGTTGGCGAATCAGTTTCGCCGACAGCGGTGACGTTTGAAAACTTTACCGCAACAAACGAAGCAGGCGGAGTCGCTCTGCAATGGAACACCGGATTTGAGGTAAATAACCTTGGCTTCAACATCTATCGTGAGGTGAACGGTCAACGGGTGAAGGTCAATCCTTCGCTGATCGCCGGTTCAGCCTTGATGGTCGGAAGCAACGTTAAGGTCAAAGCCGGCAGCGGCTATTACTGGCAGGATGAAACGAACA
>DASRDY010000217.1:0-36597 GCA_035652355.1 Blastocatellia bacterium | reverse complement strand
AAACCACGCACAAAGCCCGCGACATGTCGCGGGCTTTGTGCGTGGTTTAAAAATTTGGCTGCTGTTCAGGCGGTGTGAGCCGCCATCGCTCGAGTCGTCAGCAACTGTTCCGGATCAAAGCGGAGTTGGTGGTTTTTGTAGACAAGCTTGCCGCGCTCATCCAACTGCCGGATCCTGTTCAGCAGATTTTCTTCCGCGCAATTTAAAGAGACTGCCAGGCGGGATGTCAGATCGTCATTCAATTTCAATAGCAGATTTCCGCCTTCGCCGTATCTTCCATACAGGGTAGTGAACAACATCAACATGCGGCAGAACCGCTCTTCGGAATCATCACGTACGTAACTTGGCATACTTCGCCTCCTCGGAATAGACTTCGATTGCAATTTATTTTGAAAACTTAACCCCAACTCTCGACCAAAATTTCAACTTGTTTCTAATGGGCAGAACAGCAATTATCAGGTTTTATGGCATTTTTCCGTGTGAGTCGCAGCAACAGCCATTATCGAGCCGTATGTCGAAATCAACAGTGCAAACACCGCTTGACCAGGTGAGAGTTTGGGGGAACTCAAACAATTATTAAAGCCTATTAAACAAACGAATACAAGCGAAAAACAGGAGAAATTGGAAAGGTGACTAACCTGGTTAGTAGTCCCGCCTTCAGGCGAAAGGGTGTTTAAGATTCCGGCTAAAGACGGGACTACGAACTCTACGACAGGACTCTCACGCAAACGCAAGTCACATCATCATGCGGCGGGCCATCGTTAAATTCGGCTGCCGCAGAGATGATATGGTTGCAAACGTCCAGCGCGTTTCCTTCGGCCTGCTCCAGCAATGGCGGCAGAGATTGTGAGCCGAATTCGTTTCCCAATGCGTCCGCAGCCTCGCTGACTCCGTCAGTGTAGAGCACGATCTTATCGCCAGGCATTAACTGAACTTTGGCTTCTTCGTATGGCGCTTCGGATAGGATTCCAAGAACCATTCCGCCTTTGTCGAGCCACACCGGCGATGACGCACCGCGATGTATCAGCGGAAGAGTGTGCCCCGCATTAACATAGGTAAGCTCCAGCGTTTTGGTATCGATTACGCCCAGGAAAAAGGTAACGAAACTGGAAGCCGCCGTGTCAGCGGACAATAGTCGGTTCAATTCTTCGACCAGCGTTAATGGTCTATGCTGATGACGACAGAGCGCTCGCAGACTGGTCTGCACTGCGCACATCAACAACGAAGCCCCAACGCCTTTGCCGGAAACATCGCCGGTTGTAAACAGAATGCGACCATCACCCAGCTTGCTCCAGTCGAAAAGATCGCCGCCGACTGTGTGACAAGCCTGCATTATTCCTGCGATCTCTATTCCATCATCGCTGAATTGGCCGGAAGGCAGAAACCGCGTCTGCATCTCGCGGGCAGTTTCAATCTCGCGATCAAGGACTCGCTTGGCAATCAGATCCCGCGTTATTCGATCGCGCTCAAGCGCCAATGCGACGTGAGCCGCAAAAGCCTCGAGATAAAATTGGTCCTCCTGGGAAAAGCCCCCATCCTTGTTTATAGCCTGCAATACCGCAACTATCTCGCCGCCGCGCAATCTCGCGGCCACGCACATAACGGCGCGAGTTCGAAAGCCGGTTTTTAAATCGTATGACCGGTCAAATCGCGGATCGTCATACGCATCGGCCACCCGCAGGCTTTCCCCGGTTTCGGCGACCCATCCTGCTAAGCCTTGGCCTTTTTTAAGATGAATCTTCAGTCCTTCCGCACCCAGGGTGACCTCGGATTTTATTGACTGTTCGCTGTCCTGGGTTAGATAGAGGGTCGCTCGTTCGCAGCCCAATTGCCTCGGAACCAAATTCATTATTACGCCCAGCATTTCTCCATAGCTGAGCGCGGAATTCAGCGCGCCTACCGCTTCAGTCAATAATCTGAAACGAGACGTTTCATCAACTGATGGACTCGGCGATCTGACTGGTTCTTCTGCTGACATGCGAATTACCCGGGCGACAAATTAGAACCTGACGGGTTCCAGATCCACGCCTTCTTTACACAGAGCGCATTGCTCTTCATTCTTGTACCAGACGGTATCAAATTCTACCAGTGATTGAAGCGGAATACCGTCGATTTCCGAGGGCGCTGAGGTGAATCGAACAACCGAAGCGCAGCCGATAACCTGTCCGTCCATCGACTTGACCAGGTTGAAGGCATCCTTGATCGCATGACCTGTGCGGATAATGTCGTCGACCACGACACAATTGGCTCCTTTATTGATTTGGACGTACTGCCTGAAACGGCGCTGTCCATCCTCGCGCTCAGCCCAATAGATCATCTCCGCTCCCAGCGCAACTTGCGCGTTAAACGCGATTGGTATTCCGCCTGAACCCGGCGTAATTATTGTTATTCTGGGCAGGGAAGAACTGACTTCCTGAACGCCGCGCAGCAATCGACTGACGGCAACCCCGAGCTCGCGAGCTACCTGATAGTGGCGAAGCGCAAGCGGCATCTGGAAATAGTGAGGAGTATGCTCACCAGACGGATACACGAAATGACCGTGACGAAAAGCGCCGGTCTTTGTTAATACAGCCAGGACGTCTTCTGAAGAGGGAATCAATCGTGGCATTGAATCGTTTTTGGTCGACATATGCTCCCTGTTTGATTATTAGTTTTTTGGAGACGTTAACTTTACACTCGAAAAGGAGGCTGAAGCAAATCAAACTCATCTTTGCGTGAGGCGAAAGAACACATCTTCAAACGGTTCGTTTGCCAGGCCAGTCCGTAGTCTGATCTCGTCAGGGGTTCCCTCGGCGATTAATTTGCCAAACTGCATAATACCCACGCGGTCGCAGACGCGCTCGACGAAGCTCATAACGTGAGAAGAGACCAGTATCGCGCGGCCGCCTTCCCGCTCTGCTTCTATGCGTAATCGGAGCTTTCGCATCATCTCGACGTCCAGGCCATTCAGCGGTTCGTCAAGCACTAACACGGTTGGGTTCCCCAGCATTGCCGCCGCCAGGCCAAGTTTCTTTCGCATTCCCTGCGAATAACTGCCCGCCCATTTGCTCTTAACTTGTGCCAGCTCGAAATATTCGATTTCCTTATCGACTTGTGACTGGTCTGCTCCTTTCAGGCCAGCAACTAACATCAGAAACTCGCGGCCGGTCAGGCGTTCGTAAAGAACCAGTTCTTCAGGAAGATAGCCCAGAGCTTGTTTCGGGGCGGAGCCGCGAAGAGACAAATCCTCGCCGTTAAGCATGACGTGACCACGGTCGGGTTGCGTGATACCGACGATCATTCGCATCAGAGTTGATTTGCCGGCGCCATTGGCTCCGATCAAACCATAGATTTCTCCCGCGGTCACCGACAGTGAAAGGTTATCGACCGCCACGACGGGGCCATATTGCTTGGCGACACTTTCAACTGCGATCAATTCGGTAATCAAATGTTCTCCGTCAATAAATAAACCCGGGCTCGTTCACGCCCTCTTGAGGTCAGCGCCCCCATCACGTAAATAAATATAAGAATACCAGCCGGCCAAAAAAACGCCGCCATCAGTGGCATTGCGGTGCCAACTGTGAACATTACTATGCAGGCCAGAACGGGCTCGTCAGGCATTTCATAGGCTAAGGCGCCAATGAAACTGCTGCAAAGAAGCCATAACAGGAGAGACTCGAGAAACAACGGCAGCCAATAAAAAACCGGAACACTGCCACTGACGATCGCGATCAATGTCGCGATAAACGGAACAGGAAGACTGATCAGTCTTGCGTACCAAACTTTCGCTTCCCACATTTGAAGGCCGTTTGTTCCAACGGTCTTTTCAATCCACAGATTCTGCAGCTGGGCCGCAACCAGCGGAGCCACCAGGGTCGATAGTCCACTGGTTGCGAGTATAACCGCGATCTTTGTCGCCATCACCGAAGGCAGCCATGTGGTATCGAGTTTTCCCAGCGGTTTTGGTGGCGGTGGCAGTGCATGTGTAAAAAGAACGACCGCGAGTATCACGATCGATAAACACGCCAGCGCCAGGACAATGTAGACGGTTGATGTGAATGCTCGAAGAGTCAGTTGCAGATCTCGAGCCAGGAGATTTCCCACGGCGGGACCGAATTTGCTTCGAATGGAATGCCAATCGAAGACACTTATTTTCCGCGTTTGCCAGAGTCTTCGTGCGTATTCGATATCCCGCGACCGGTACTTTCGATGACGGAACTGAACATAGACAAATATCACGGCAGCCAGCGCGATTCCCGCGATTGGGAGGCCGAGGTTCCACCGCCGAGGCATCATCTCTGGATTTATGGCATCCAGCATCAGAAACGATGAAAGAACCAGCGACAGCAATATGAGAAAGATCGGGATTGCAGCCTTTGATAGCCTCTGCGTGTGATTCCAGCGAACCCATTCCAGAGCCGCGAGCAGCTCGGTTATACAGAGCAATAAACAAAGGGATGCGGCAGCAAGAATAGAAAATCCAATCGATACACCTGCTGGCATCAGCATGTATTTGGCAAAGACAAGCGCGAGACCGATCAGAAATACTCGAAGGAGACGATTTGCAAACGCTACACCCAGTTTCGCATTTAAATCCACGGGTAACCATTCGGCAACCGACTCCGGCGTGTTGACAAAATAGAGATCTGCTGTTGAACGCGAAAGACTGAGCCCAACAACACAAAGCAATAGTGCGAATGAGATTGCGGATTCGGCCCAAACCGAAGAGTGCCACGACGGTGCGTTATGAACAACCCTGGCAACAGTGGCGTAGGAGATTCCGATCACTATCAGGGGAAGAATCAGCCACGAGTAGACATTTTGCTTTGCCCATCGCAGGTTCTCGCGCAGTCTTGCCCCGGTCAATAGTTTCAGTTTGTCCATCGCTGGAAAAATAACACAGGAAAGCGCGCGCGTCATTCTTGCTATCGTCTTCTTGCTATTGTCTGGCGCGTATATATTATTCGAACAGGATCGGAGCAGACGTGGACACTGTGTCATTAATTGAAGGGGTAGACTATTATATCGAGGGAGGCTTTATGGTCTTCACCGAAGCCTATCATCTAAAGAGAGGATATTGCTGCGATTCCGATTGCCGTCATTGTCCCTGGCGCGAGGCGACACAAAACCCACGCCAAAAATCTGATGAAAACGGCGCTGTCAATTCAGAGGAATTGAAATGAACTTTTGCAAGCGGCGTATTTTCGTGGACAAGCTTTCGGACGACGAATTGGCGAAGCTTGAGCTCCAATTCAAGTCCCGACAAGTTCGGTCTTATACCGGCAGCATCTCAGAGCAATCCGCCCTGAAAGCATATTTCCAGGAATTTGAAATCGCCAGCGACGAAGAATTAGCAGCTCTAGTCTCCTGTGATACCGATAACCAGCTGTCATTTACTTTTCTTCTCAAGGAAGATTACGAAAAGCTGATAGCTCGAATTCAAGCTGTATAATTAACCCTGACTGTGAGACTTACTTTTATTTTCCCCTCCATTTATCAATGAGAGAATTACACTTTCGATCTCTTCGAAGCTCGCCGGCTTTGTTATGTAATACTGTGCTCCTGCATTGAGCGCGTCGGCCTTATCGCTTTCATATGCGGCCGCGGAATAGAAAACAATCGGTGTTTTTTGATCGAAGGCGCGAATCTGTCGACAGAGATCCAACCCTGATCTGTCTTTTAACCAGTTATCCAGCAGGTATAAATCAAATCGTTGAGCCGCAGCGGTCTCCAGCGCCTCATCGATTGTTTCCACAGTCACAATCTCAAAGCCTGATATGCTCAGAATTCTATAAAGTGCGAGACGAGTGTCGTCATCGTCGTCGACAAACAGTATCCGTTTTTTTGATTCCTGCATCCTTGCCCCACTCCAGTGCGGATTCTTGTGGATCGCATTCGGATTGATTCAATCAGAGATTGCCCCAATGATGTGAGCGGTCCGTTACTACTCAAAGCCTAAATGGATTGCATTTCTTGGGGGGACCAAGAGAGAACCTCAATTAAGTGCAGATAGCAATGTTTTCTTCTGGGTTACGGGAAGTATATAACAAAGCGTAAGTCCGGCCAATTTTTATTTGGATCGAGCCTTTCAGGCCTTACTCGGCGACGGAGCTGACCTCGCGTTCCGGCACATTCAGCACAGACCTGACAGAGGTAATTAACTGATCGAAATCGAAGGGTTTCGCCAAAAACGATTTTACGTTCAGTTCCTGGCAGAGATCTCTGACTATCGGTTTGATGTTTGCCGTAGCGGCGACGACAGGAACGTTCGATCCCGTCTCTCTTATCCGCTGCAGAACCTCGAGTCCTGTCATCTCCGGCAGCATCATATCCAGAACTATCACATCGGGTGACCAGGCTTTAAACTCCTCTAACCCTTTTTCGCCGGACCAGGCAAGCTTTACGTCAAAACCGCTGCGCTCAAGCACAATCAGATATATCGCCAGAGTATCGCGGTGATCTTCGATTACCAATACTTTCTTCTTATCCATATTAACTGCTCTAAGCTACCGGTCTCGACTTCATTTGCCCGTCTTTACGAGAGCTCCTATGCGTATTTTTTTGCCACAGCGCGTTTAAGAGCGGTTTTCAGCAAATCGACGTCGACTGGCTTTATCAATGCTCCATCAAAATTTAGCTTTCGAATCTTTTCCTGAGATGCTTCATCGGCGAACCCCGTCATCGCGACTATCGGTACTCGCCTTAAAGATGGGATCTGTTTCAATGCAGTGAACACTTCGAAACCGTCCATGCCAGGCATTCCGATATCCAGAAAAATCAGGTCAAACGGCTCGCGCTTCGCCAGGTCGATAGCCATTTCCCCACTGCTAGCGGTCGTGACTTTACACTCGCCGCTCAGCAGTACCTTCATCATTGCAAGGGTATCTGGTACGTCATCGACGACCAGGACCTGAAGCGAACTGGTATCAAATTCCATTCCTTTCTGAAGCTCCCCGTCGGTGGAAACGCCTGCATTCACCGAAGCGACGGGTAAACGCACCGTAAAACTCGATCCTGAATCCGGCCCCGGACTGTCTACCGAAACTGAGCCTCCGTGCCGCTCTGTCAGTAGCTTAACGATAGTCAAGCCTATGCCAAGTCCGCCAAATCGGCGTGCTGTTGTGCTGTCCGCCTGTCGGAACCGATCAAAAACAAAAGGAAGGAAGGACGGCTCGATACCGATGCCGGTATCCGAAACGGTGACAACCGCATCGTCTCCGTCACGGCGCGCGGTAATCGTTACTTTTCCATGCTCACGGTTGAATTTGATTGCATTCGTCAGCAAGTTGACGAAAATCTGATTCAGGCGCAGAGAATCAGCATACAGCTCGATGGTTGGGTCCAGATCGACCGCGACCGCAACATCTTTTTCGCTTGCCTGATCCTTTGTAACCTCCACTGAATAGCCGATAACCTGCTTAAGAAAAAACCGCTGAAAGTTCAGAGCGAGTTTTCCACTTCTGATTCGTGTCAGATCCAACAGATCGTTGATCAGCCGAATTTCTGCCTGGACGTTGCGGTCGATGGTATTAAGGCCCTCTATCAGCGATTTGTCGGTGACGACTTTTCGCATGAAATGCACCCAGCCGAGAACTGGTGTAAGAGGGGTGCGCAACTCGTGAGAAAGAATGGAAAGGAATTCATCCTTGTGGCGATTCATTTCCAGTAATTCCATTGCTTGTCTGACCAGCTGCTGGTTGGCCTCTTCGATTTCGCGTTGTCTTCGCCGCGATCGCGTGATATCGCGGAAGGCAGCAATACCGCCATATATAGCGCCTTCCGGGCTGATTAGAGGAGCGGCATTAACGCTGAGAAGTGTTTCACTGTCATCGTCGTGTCTTATGAGAATCTCGACATTGTGGAGAGTTTCACCCTTATGAATAGCCCGAACCATCGGAAGTTCGTCCTGCGGAACCTCCGCCGACCCGTCAGGATAAAGACATTTGAATGTCCACTCCGATCTGTCCGGGACCGGTCTGTCCGCAGCGAACTTCAGGACCTCTTTCGCTTTTTGGTTTGCGAATTTCACTTCCGATGTCGAATCCGACATCAACATCGCATCACTCATCTGATCCAGGATGGGCTGGAACTGTCTGAGCGAGCTCTCGAATTCGGCAAATGTGTTCGGAGTTCTGGAGCGTATGATCAGCAATGCTCCATCTTTTTCGGGGACTACACCGACAGTTGCCGCGTATTTTTGACCGTCTTGTACTGCGATCGTTGCGTTCAGGGTGGCGGCTCGTCCATCGTTGATCAGCGAGCGGAGTTCGCCGCTGAATCCATTTGTGCCAATGTCGGAGAACAGAACGCTCAGCGGACTGCTGATAATTCCATTGCAGCCTGTCAGTTGTTTCAGCTTGTCATTTACGGAAACGAAGCGAAGCTCGCCGTCGACCAGCGCGGCTGGTTCATCAATTATATCGCACGGACTCGAGAATAGTTTTAGCGATTGCACTTTTCGCCTCTTTTGCCGGGAACTGTATTTCTCAGCTTCAGACTAACCCACCCGATCTGTGCATGCCAAAAGTCTGATATAAGAAAGATTACGTTAGCATTGAGTACGACTGCTGGGGAGCTACTGAGACCGCCTGGTAACCTATCAAAAATTTACCGCAACAAAACGGCCGGGTCAACAAAATGTAGCCCAGGCCGCCCAGTTGGTGCAAAAGCGCAACTGATCACCTAAGGTTATTTTTATCAGGTGCTTCAACTACACGGGCCCGGCACCCACGCTGCAAAAAGTAACAAAGAGTTAACGAAGGTTTTGCCCTTCATTTACGTGGTTTGGCTAATCTTTAGCATATGAACGTACAGGAGGTACGGATATGGAAACACTAATTTGCGTTCATTGCGGATGCTACATAAACGGCAGAGTTGTTACGCTGGTTGATAGTCCGCGAGTCTACTGCTCAGAAGCCTGTCTTGACGACGACATCGAGCAGCCGGCCGCTGACTGAAACTTTTAAAACGAAATTGACTGAGAAACGGGCAGCATATTGCTGCCCATTATTGTTTACAGCTTTTCAGCTACTGATTTCATTTGAAGGAACAGCCCCAGATAATCTTTTCCACCGGCCTTGGAGTCTGTCCCCGACATATTGAAGCCGCCGAAAGGATGAACGTCGACCATTGCTCCAGTGCATTTGCGATTGAAATAAAGATTGCCTACGTGGAAATCCTGGCGAGCTTGTTCCAGATGCTCACGGTTTGTTGAGTAGACAGCGCCGGTTAGTCCGTAGATGGTGTTGTTGGCAATATCGATTGCGTCATCAAAATTCTTTGCTTTGATCATCGCCAGCACGGGTCCGAAAATCTCTTCCTGCGAAATTCTGGCCTTCGGATCAACGTCGGCAATCACGGTCGGTTTTATGAAATAACCTGCTCCTGCTTCAGTCGCCTTTTCGCCGCCCGCCAGCAGACGGCCTTCACGTTTGCCTATGTCGATGTAGCTCAGGATCGATTCGTAAGCCTGTTTGCTGACGACTGGACCTGTGTAATTCTGCGGATCAGTTACCGGTCCGACCTTTAGTTTTTTAGTCCGCTCGGCGACTTTCGACACGATCTCATCATAGACATCTTCGACGATAACGGCGCGCGAACAGGCAGAGCATTTCTGTCCGGAGAATCCATAAGCTGACGCGACAATACCGTCAACTGCTGCGTCAATGTCAGCCTCTTTATCCACGACAATGGTATCTTTGCCGCCCATTTCGGCAACAACTCGTTTAATCCAGATTTGACCTTCACTGGTCTGAGCAGCCAGCTCATTAATGCGCAAGCCCACTTCCTTTGATCCGGTGAATGAAATGAAGCGAGTCTTTGGATGCTGCACCAGATAATCTCCCAGGCGTCCGCCGCTTGCCGGAAGGAAGTTGACTACGCCCGTTGGCAGGGAGATGCTCTCAAGTAATTCGACAAACTTCGCGGCGATGATCGGGCTGTCGCTCGACGGCTTCAGTACTACTGTGTTTCCAGTGACGATTGCGGCGGTAGTCATCCCGACCATAATCGCAAGCGGGAAATTCCACGGTGGGATGACAATACCGACACCAAGCGGAATATAAAACGCTTCGTTTTGCTCACCACTATTTGGGGTCAATGGAACTGTCTGGGAATAGCGAAGAGCTTCGCGACCGTAGAATTCGCAGAAATCGATCGCTTCGGCGACATCGCCATCTGCTTCGGCCCAAGATTTGCCGACTTCGTAAACCATCCAGCTTGCAAACTCGAATTTCCTGCGACGCAACTCGGCAGCGGTTTTGAACAGATAGCGCGCACGTGCTTCTGGCGTAGTGTGCCGCCACGTTTTGAACGCTTCAGTAGCAGTCGAGATAGCCTTGTCCGCCAGATCCTGGGTCGCGCGGTTAACGATACCGATAACTTCTTCAGGATTCGAAGGATTGACCGATGTCAGACGGTCAGAGGTCGTAAACCGCTCGCCTCCAATAATTATGGGGTATTCGCGCCCGAGCTGGGATTCGACCAGAGACAGCGCCTCCCGCATCCTGGCGGCGTTTTGCTCGACCCCGAAATTGGTCAGCGGTTCATTCGCAAAAGTGGTAAGCATAATTTATATGAGTATCCTTTCCTGCGTTAAGCAACCGATGATTATAGCACAGGAGGAAAATTCGCCCTCTGGCGTTGCGCAGTCATTTGAAGTGTGATTTTTATGGCTAATGGGCTATCCTTTCAAGTAGATATTGACTCTGGAAGGTTTGAGGAACAGATAGTCCGCCAGATTCGTTATTAGAGTTATCAGTTTCTTGTTGGAGAAGCAGCCATGTTTTGTCCGAATTGCAGCGCCGAAGCGGCAGAGACGGAGCAAAAGTTCTGCAAGCTTTGTGGCACAAATCTTCAGATGATTGCCGAGACTTTGAAAAAAGGGCAGTCTCCTGCGATCGAAACCTATAAGCTCGACTTCGATAATCTGAAGAGCAGCGTTAACGATCTGGGTCGTGGCATTCGCGCTGCCATTCAAAAGGGTCAACGAGAGGGTCAGCTCGGCAAACTGAACTATAAAGAAATGAAGCTGAAGCGGGAGATGCTGGCCTGTTCGCGCACCCGCAACCTTCAACACGGGATAGTCGGAACTCTGTCATCAATCGGAATGGGAGTCTTCTTTTACTTTTTCGGTCACGGCGCGATCTATTCAGGAACAATCGAGAGTCTGGAACAAATGGCCCACATAACAGGTCTGGCGGTTCTGGCAAGATTAATATGGCTGGTTGCCTTGATCCCTTTCCTGGCGAGTGTCGGGCACTTGATTAATGGAATATTCCTTTCACCGAATGCCGATCCGGTCTTCAAATCAGCAGTCTCAGGCGGCACAACCAGAGAAATGAACGAACCACCTTCTGTCACAGAAGACACAACCGCCTTTCTTTACGACACGGGACAGAAGGGCGCATAGCTCCTGCCTTGCAAATCGTATCCGCGTCTGCTCAACAAACTGTTCTGAACTGGTGGGAGTTAGAAACCACAGTTCGCGAACGTGTTGCACCGGTTCTTGAGTCAAAGCAGCAAACCGCTGAATCTCGATGGCAAACTGAATTTGTTTCAAGTCCAGGTAGCGCCGCAGGGTTGATCATTACCTATGCAGCGATGGAAGCTGCAGGGATATGGGATTGCGTCAAGTCCCTGATCAACTCCTGGATTGTCGGCGTCTTCTTTGTTCCTTCAGACAATATGCACGATCTCTTGAACAGCAACGAGAACTTTGTGCGGCTGAACCAGTTCAATCTTCGTCATAGATGGGCTCATCACGATTACTGGCAGGACGGTTGGATGCAGACTAACGTCCGGAATGCGGTGATTCACATAGGAAAGAATCGCAAGATGGAAAACGGATTTCCAAAAGCTGAAGTTCATCTTGATGTTTATAACGGATTCTTTAACGGATTTGATCTATCACTATCGGTAAAGCATCTGGTCAACGAAGTTGTTCGAAAACGTCGCCATTCTCCGACATTCTTTTCAGACTTACTGCAAGCGCAGGGCGTATCTATACCAGTTTTTCTCAGGTCAACCTAGGAGTTAGTCAGGTCTTCGATCGTGTCGATGTCTTTAAATACCGCTGGAGAATCCAATTCGAGCTTTGCGATTCGGTCAGAATATTTTTGTATCAATGAGCGACCGCCGGTATCACCACTAATCTGCATTAATTCCGGAAACAACACCTTTGAAAAGATAACGGGATTGCCGCGAACTTTGTCCGCAATCGGAAGGCAGATCAAAGGTTTCTCGTTTCTGTAAAGAGCGATCAATTCATTAATCAGTTCCGGCGAAATATACGGCTGATCGCAGAGAATAAACATTGCGGCGTCAATTCCTTCGTTTAGAGATGAAAGTCCAGCTTTGATTGAAGTGCTCTGTCCTTCTTTAAAATCCTTATTTTCGGCGATCATCAGGCGAGGATCAGTAATCAGAGAAGTTAATGCTGCTTTAATACGATCGATTTCATGACCCAAAACAAGATGTACGTTGCGAAGATTGCTGGCGAGAGCGATCTCACAGATATGCTGAACTAATGGTCGAGGTTTTCCGTCGCTCCCGTTCCATTCCAGTAGTTGTTTTGTGCCGCCGAATCTGGTTGAAGCACCCCCGGCAAGAATTATCCCGTCAATGTTCACTTTGGTCACCGCGCGCCGATTTGGTATTATTCACGTCGTAATATTCTGCGAATCTAATCATAATCTTCGAGGTGAAACGTTGTCGACAAGAGAAACAGGCGAACCGGGACACATCAATTGTCCAATATGCAAAGCGTCCGTGATTATGGCTTACGATGAAAACAAGGCGGGGCGACCACTGGTCTATTATGACGTGGACAACGGTGTCGTCAACGCAATGGGCAAACCGCACGCTCATCAGCCAAAACCAAAAGAGTGAGTTATAGTCCGAAGAATAAAGACAGATGAACCGCGGATGATGCTGATACTGCGGATCAACGCTGATCAGATTCGCGAAAATCGGTTAAATCCGCGTTATCCGTGGCTAATTTTCGGCATTGATATGGACAGGCAGTTAATCACCTGAAGCTTTTGATAAATCTCCCAACAAGAATTGGATCAGGGAAACTGCGGTAATTGCGGCCGTCTCTGTCCGCAAAATTCGCGGTCCTATTGTGACTATTTCGAAACTAGCGTCTTTCGCTTGCTCAATTTCTTCACTCTGCCAGCCACCTTCAGGTCCAATTAAGATCGCAACGCTTCCTATAGCGGGATCCGCTTTCCGCTCGTGCAGGAGCGTTCCTCCTCGCTCGGCAAACAGAAACTTCAGACCTGCTTTTGTTTCCAGGGCTGCTGAAAAAGAGATGGGCGGTTGAATCTCGATCAATCTTGTGCGCCCGGATTGTTTTGTTGCCTCAAGCGCTATACGCCTCCAACGCTCCAGCTTGCGACTTGAAGACTCACGGTCAGGCTTTACATCAGAGTGCGCGGTCATAACGGGAACGATTCGATTAACGCCAAGCTCAGTTGCTTTCTGAACAACAAGATCGAATTTTTCGCCTTTCACAATCGCCTGGTAAAGCGTGATTTGAAGATCAGATTCAACTCGTTTCGATTCCTGCTTCAGAATCTTTAGTTCCGCCCCACTGCGCGATGAGTTTTCGATTTCGCAAACGAGCTCGTTGCCTTCGCCATCGAAGACTGAGACTTGATCCCCGGCCGTTAGTCTTAAAACATCTTTGAGATGGTGAGCTTCTTGGGCATCCAATCGAATATGCGTCGAGGTCCTGGCCGAAGGTGGAGCGTAGAATCGTCGCAGCATGGCTAGGCCTTCGTAATCCACTTGGTCATTAGATAACGATTGTGGTCTTTAAAACCGATGTTTCGATAAACGGCCTGGGCGTTGGTGTTCTCTCTTTCGACTTCCAGGTGCAGCGCATCTATGCCGAGCGATCCGCATATTGATTCCAGATGGCTGATTGTCTTTTTGCCAATGCCTTGTCTGCGATATGGTTCGCTGATATAAAGCTCGTCTATAAAGGCGTCGCGTCCGTGAAACTCAAGACTGTATCCGAATGTCAGGACAGTGTAACCAACCATCTCATCGCCAATCTCAATCACGAATACTCGACCCACAGAATCGTCAGTCAAGATCTTATCAAGTGCTTTCCGCGTGTTGGCTTCGTCAAAAAACGTATTGTCGTGCAGATACAACTCGCGCATGAACGCGATTAGCGTTTCGATGTCCGAATGGGCAGCAGGTTTAAATTCCGGTTCCATAACTAATTTTATCGTGACTCTTCAGCAAGGTTCATCAGAATCCGGCGCAGAATATTAGAGGCGACTGTAGTTCTGTATCGTGCAGTCGACCTAATATCGTCGATTGGAGATATATCGTCCTTTAAGAGTTTTGAGGCTTCACTGAGTGAAGCTTGATTTATTGTTTGGTCGAGCAGGAAACTCTCAGTTTTACTGGCTCTAATAACAGTCGGCGCGACACTGCCGATGCCTATCTTTATCGAATCAATTTTCCCGCTTTGGGTCGTCGAATTGATCGCGATGACTACTTTCGAAATTGCCTGCGCGCGACGAGTACCAACCTTGCGAAACGATTGGTGGTTTAAAAAGTTCTTTTTATTCAGGCGAACTGACAGCAAGAGCTCATCCGGTTTCAGCACCGTTTTGCGATATCCTGTATAGAACTCGTTAAAAGGAACGGTCCGTGTTCCGCGCGAGCTTCCAATTTCAAGTTCTGCATCAAACACCGCAAAGACCGGCAACGTATCTCCGGCCGGCGAAGCGTTCACGATATTGCCACCAATGGTGCCGCGATTTTGAATCTGTGCCGCGCCTACGGTTTTTGCTGCATCGACTAAAATCGGAGCGTATTGGCGAATGACTGGTGACTCAATAATATCGGTATAAGTACTCATCGCTCCCAGGACGATGAAATCACCGTCTTCTCGTACAAATCGGAGTTCGTTCAAACGCCAAATATCGAGATATGCAGGCGCAATAAACGACTTCGCGTTGAGATAAACCATCAGATCAGTTCCGCCAGCCAGAACTTTGCCTTTATCGCCATATTCCGCCAGCCACGAATACGCGTCATCAAGATGGGTTGCTGTATGGACTTTAATGTCGCTGATCATCTATTTTGAATAACAGCTCGCTCTATGGCATCGATAATTTTTGTATAGCCGGTGCACCGACAGAGATTGCCCGCAATGCCTTCGCGAATTGCTGATCTTGAACCACAGGCATCGCTGTCAAGAATCGTCTTCGCCGCTATTAACATTCCTGGCGTGCAAATACCGCATTGAGCGCCTCCGCATTCCAAAAAACATTGTTGCAACCAAGAAAGGCGGTCATTTTCCGCCAGCCCTTCGACCGTGAGAATTGTGCTCTGATCAGCCTGACAGACCGGCACTAAACATGAATTCACAACCTCGCCATCAATGATCACCGAGCATGCGCCACATTCGCCCTCTCCGCAGCCTTCTTTAGTGCCAGTGAGGCGCAGATCTTCTCTTAAAACATCGAGCAAGCGCTTCATTGGCGCGGCGTCCGTTTCGCGTTTTTGCCCGTTTACTGTTAGGCCAATTCTCAAACTTCATCTCCTGAATCGTGGCGTGGACTTTAGTCCGCGCAAGTTCTTAATCTATCGAGGTGAACGGAAATCGTAGTCGTATTTATCGGAACAAGATTAGCGGTCGTTTACTTTCCACATTGATAGGTTTACGACTTGCGCGGACTAAAGTCCACGCCACGATTTCTCCAATCTCTCTGGTGTGATCGGGAGCTCGTTAACCAGCACGCCAGTTGCATTCAGAATCGCGGCCGCAATCGCCGGCGCCGGACCGTCCATAGGCAGCTCGCCGACTCCTTTTGCACCAAAGGGTCCGAACGGATACTCATTCTCGACCAGGATCGTATGGATTTCAGGCGTATCGACACTGGTCGGAATTATGTAGTTCGTCAGACTGTTATTGAGCATGCGACCTTTATCTGAAACGACCTCTTCCAACAGCGCATAACCCACTGCCTGTAAGGTTCCTCCTTCAACCTGTCCTGCCGCTAACACTGGATTGATAGCTCGCCCGATATCCTGAGCCGTCGTTATATTAAGAACCGTGGTCTCGTATGTGTCGTGGTCTACTTCAACTTCAATTACATCCGCAGCCCACGAGAATACCGGATACGCGTCTCCCTTATATTCATCGTCATCCCACTTGATTCCCGGAGGACTTGAGTAACGGTGAAAGACTTCTAGTGCGCCTCTCACCTCCTGATATTCGCGAGCAGCTTCCTGAAAAGCGATAAGGCTCTTGCCCTCAGAATCGACAAACTGACCATCTTTAATTTCGATACTGGTATTGCCAAAACGCTCGGCAACAAACTCAGTTAAGGCCTCCTTTATCGTGCGAGCCACACGCTGCATAACCCCGCCGATAATCATGCAGGTTCTGGAGGCGACAGTAGGGCCGCTGTCGGGAACTTTTGAAGTATCTGGTTCTTCCATTTCGATCAGATCGATCGGAATGCCGATCTCTGAGGCAACAATTTGCACAAAGATCGTTCTGGTTCCCTGGCCGATTTCAGTCGAAGCCGTCAGCAACTTCACTCGACCATCTTTTGTGAGCGTAGCTCCAGCCTGCCCTTTCATTTTGTCTTCGCCGCTACCGGTAAATCCGGCACCATGCATAAAAAGGGAAACGCCGATACCTTTGATAGTCGGCGAATCCGGGTCCTCCTTCCGTTGTCGTTCGTACAGGTCGCGCTTTTCGTAAAAACGCGAGTGCTCAAGCGCCTGATCCAGCACTTGTTCCGCACTGACACTGTAATCGAGACGTTGTCCCGTTGCTGTTATATCACCTAACCGAAGCAGATTATTCCGTCGCAGATCGATTGGATCAATTCGGAGTTGTTTAGCGATACGCTCCATCTGAAGCTCGCAGGCAAAACAGGCCTGCGGAACACCAAACCCGCGGAATGCGCCGTTCGGCGGCGTGTTAGTCGCAATCGCCCGGGCCGCGATTCGAACGTTCGGAGATTTGTATGGCCCGAGCGCGTGAATTGCGGCGCGAGATAGCACGACTGAACTGAGAGTCGCATATGCGCCGCCGTCCATATCAATCTCTATTTCGACGGCGTTGATTTTGCCGTCCTGATCTAAACCCGTCTTGTGTTTGATAATCGCAGGGTGGCGTTTCGGAGTTGCCGCTAAATCTTCGGCCCTGTCGTAGATCATTTTGACAGGTCTACCAGCCTTTCGAGCCAAGACTGCGGCGTGGCCGGCAATCACACTCGGGTATTCCTCTTTGCCGCCAAAACCGCCGCCGGTAACGGTCTGAATCACGTTTACACGATCATCGGGCAATGCCATGTTTGCCTTTATCGCTTTATGAACATAGTACGGGCACTGCATCGAACCATAGACCGTCATGCCTCCATCTTCCCGAGGAACTGCGATAACACCCTGCGGTTCAATATAGAGCTGTTCCTGATGACGAACTATGTATTCGCCTTCGATAACGTGAGTTGACTCCCTGAAGCCTTCAACAACATCGCCTTGATCGATTACATACTTCTTAAAAACGTTATTCTCACCGTATATTCGCACGGAACTTTTCAGCGAATCCTGAATAGAAAAGACAGCGGGCAGTTCTTCGTAGTCGATTTTGATGTGACTGACTGCTGTTTCAGCAATCTCTTTTGTTTCGGCGGCCACAAGCAGTATCGGCTCGGCGTAATGCAGGGCAAAATCTTTCGCCAACAGAGGCTGGTCCTCTTCGATTAGTGCGACGATATTGCGTCCAGGAATATCCCGCCAATCGGCAATTGTCACAACTGACCAGTCGAATGCGGGATCAAATATTATGTTCTTGATCTGACCATGCGCTATCGTGCTGCGGACGGTTTTCCCGTGCAGCATCTCCGGGAAAGAAAGATCGTCGATATATTGTGCTCGTCCGGTTAGTTTGTTGTAACCTTCGCGACGAGTGATGCTTGTTCCAACAGTCACGTGATCTCCAGATTCTACGAAGAGCGCGCTCTTGATCGATACGCTGTTCAGGTAACATTCTATAATATCAAAGACCGACCAGTTACACCTACCATCTACTTTTGATCGTTTTCGAAAACATATGGAATTGACAAGCTCAATAATGGTAATTTGATGTGAACGCGATGATAACGGAAACAAACCAACCCGAAATAGCGAATGTTACGCCGACATTAGATCGATTCGATCCATACAGGATGGTTCGCCGTCATCGACGACTATTGTGGGCTGGCCTGAAGTACCTTCTTCCCGTGGCAATACTGCTGGCGCTCTCTGCCGCTTACGTGACATATTTTTCAGCGGACCTGCGATTCACCCTGGCAATGCAGCGAATCACCAACCCCGTATTCAAATCGTTGATGGTTGGAGTCTCGTGGTTCGGCAACAATAATAATGGATTGATTCTGACCGGGTTGTGGAGCGTGATTCTGTTATTGTTGGGGCTTAAGCTTGAAGCGGGAACGCTCGCGCTCGGCGCTTCTTTAGGTGAGTTTGTCAGCAGCCTGATAAAGATCATAATCGGACGTCCGCGACCGTCGACAAATCTGGTTAATGTCTATATTCATGCAAACGGCAACAGTTTTCCTTCCGGCCACGTTTTCCATTATGTGGCTGCATACGGATTCCTCTTTTATCTGATCTACATCCTCGCTCCTAGATCGTTCTTGCGAAATACACTTCTGATTATTCTGGGATTAATGATCGGACTGGTCGGATTCTCCAGAATATATCTGGGCGATCACTGGGCAAGCGATGTTACAGGTGGCTATCTGTTTGGCACGGTGTGGTTGCTGTTAATGATCGATTTTTATTGGAGAATGAAAGTGAGGAGTCTCAAGCGTAAAACGTCCAGCAGGACTTAGTGGGCATACTCCTTCATCAGCGGATCCCATTTTCCTTGAACTTTAAGTATCAGTTCGATTATTTCGCGAATGGCACCGTGTCCCGCGCGCGCTGAAGTCACGTAGTGGGCAAACTGTTTTGTCTCCGAGCCTGCCTCCGGAACTGTTGCTGCAAATCCGACGGCCCGCATCACAGGAATATCCGTGACATCATCGCCGACATAGGCGACTTCGGTCCTGTTTAGAGATTCACGTTCGAGAATGGCTTCAAAGGGCTCAATCTTGTGTTTGACGTTTTGGTAAAGATGGTGAATGCCAAGTCCTTCGATTCGATGCTCGACCGAGGACGACTTTCTGCCAGTAATAACCGCGGTTCGCAACCCGGCGCGTATTGCCATCGAAAGACCGTGCCCATCGCGGACATCGAATGATTTGGTCTCGTCGCCGTCCGGCAATATCGTGATCAGACCGTTCGTCAGAGTGCCGTCGCAATCCATGATGAGGATCTTCACATTCTGAATGCGTCGGTTCAGATCATCATTTATTACAAGCGTTGTCATTGATTGATGGCGAACTGCGAACACGCAGGACTATCATCTTGCGTGTTCGCTATACGACTGGATTTAAGCAGCGGGACGATACTGCCGTCGGACGCCGTTGCGATATTCGAGCAAAACTTTATAGACCTGGTTCGGAGTGATTCCGACCTTTTCGCCGATCGTCCTGTGCAACGCCTTTGCTGGAGGCTTGTCGCCCGCCAGGTATTCTTTGTAGGAACTGATTACTCCCTCGCGTTGCTCAGGTGTTGTTTCCGGGACGGCAGACAGGCTGTTTTCGCTTTCGTGTAGCTGGTCAATCCAGACCATCACCTGGAACGGCGAAAAGCCGAGTCGCTCTGCCAGAATTTCCGGTAGTTGATCCAACGGTAATTGACCGCGTTGCAATTCGTTCCAGTATGTTTTCTCGATGCTGAAAAGTTGATCGCGACTCAATTCGCGCAAGCTGCCTTCCTGGGATTTGAACCAATCGCGTCGGACGCGGCGAACAGTCGCGACCGGGATGTTCAGGTGTGTGGCAACAGCTTTGTGCCGACCCTCTTCGGGGCGTTCGGCATTGCGAATGAATTTAACGAACATGTCGATGACTTGTTGCATTTGTTCGGGAGTCAAAGTCGTAGTCGACGCCGGCGATTGCAGTCCCCGAACCTGGCTGACAACCTGCATTACCAGAGCGCGTTTTGCCCAGACTTTGTCCGAGATTTGAGCATTGATTATGCGTAGGGGATCGGTAGACCCCTGAAACGGCTGATACGCATCGATGATCTTCTGACGCAACTCGTCAGTCATGACGGCAGTCTTAGGCGGCTTTGGCGTCTTTTTTGGCGGAGCAGAATGCGAAGGCCTGCCTTTAGGGCGCGGACCACCACCACCGCCGGGACCGCGACCGGGTCCACCCGGACCTCTCGATTGAAATCGAGGTCTGTTGTCGTGATGACCGTGCGAATGCCCGCCCTGCGAACCCGAATGTTGTCCTTGCGGTCGTGATTGGAATCTTTGTTGACCACCAGCGGGAGCCGACGCCGTGCTTTGTTGCCCCCTCTTCTTCAGACACTTTGAACATATAGATTGTCTGCGATCAGGGGTGAAAAAGGTGGTATTACAAATGGCGCACGTGCGCCTGAACTTCATTCCACTCATAGCAGATTGCACTCCTTGTTAACCCACATATCTAAACACAGCGCGCGCAAATATACAAGAAATTTGCAAGACGCGTTTAACACACGCTGTTTGGGTTAACATCCTGGTTGTACGAACTGGTTGTACGAGCCCTAAACCAACCATTAACCTGAGAATTATCTAAACTACTTTGACCGAACAATTTCCTTTGGTCGACCGTTGTCGTCAATCGCAACATAGACAACCTCTGCCTCAGTTACTCTGACGCGTTCGCCGCACTTTGCCCATCGTTCAGCTTCTACCAGAACTTTCACGGTTATCGATGTCCGTCCGATTCTAAGAGTCGACGTGTAAAAACTGACCAAATCTCCGACAAAGACGGGTGCTTTAAAAACGACTTCGTGCATGGCAACGGTGGTGATTTTTGTGCAGGCTGTCTTTCGAGCTTCGATTGCGCCAGCCATATCTATGTGGCTGAGAATCACGCCACCGAAAATAGTTCCCGCGCCGTTGGTGTCGCGCGGCAGCATTCCGATACGAATTGCGGGTTCACCCAGATCGTCATTTGTCATAAATCAACGCGTGCGAATCACCTTACGAAGACGGAACAGTTCAATCAACCGGTTTGTGCTCATGAGCATGGTAAGAACTGCGCACCAGCGGTCCCGATTCAACATAGCGGAAACCGAGTTCCAGTCCGAATCCCTTGAATTCATCAAACTCTTCAGGCGTGTAGAATTTCTCAACAGGCAAATGGCTCATCGAAGGACGCAGATACTGGCCGATGGTCATAATCTCGCAGTTTGCCGCATGCAGGTCGCGCATCGTTTGTTTGATCTCGTCTTCTGTTTCGCCCAGACCTACCATAATCCCGGATTTCGTCAACATGCTCGCGTTGCGTTTTCTGTTGAACGCGCGATTGATCAACTCCAGAGATCGTTCGTATACCGCATCGGGTCGAACTCTGCGATAGAGCCGATATACGCTCTCCGTGTTGTGATTGAGAACATCCGGCTCGGCCTCAAGAACGGTCTCAAGAGCCGCTTCGTTGCCAAGAAAATCCGGAATCAGGACCTCCACTTTGCATTCGGGATTAAGCTCCCGGACAGACCTGATCGTAGCAGCAAAATGTGCTGCCCCGCCGTCTGGCAGCTCGTCGCGGTTTACTGAAGTAATTACCGCGTGTTTCAGATTCAGATGTTTGACGGCTTCGGCGACGTGTGTCGGTTCTTCCGGGTCTAACGGAAGCGGTTGACCTTTACCTACTGCGCAAAATCCGCAATGGCGAGTGCAAATATCCCCCATCAACATGAAGGTCGCTGTGCCATGCGTCCAGCATTCATAGATGTTAGGACACCGAGCTTCTTCGCAGACAGTGTGAAGATTTAGTCCGCCGATTAGCTGATTGATCTTGTTATAGCTTTCGCCTGTTTGAATTTTGATCTTGAGCCAGGACGGTTTGGGCGCAGGCTTAGCAGAACGGCTGGTGAATGGCTGAATCTGAAATAAGTTTTCCATCTTCTCTTAGCGTGAGCTTTCCAGCCTGCGCTACTTTAAAGTCTATCCTACACGGTCAATTCCGGATAGTTTTCCAGTTTCTGTTTTACGAATGCCATAAACTGGTCGCCGGTTGCTCCGTCGATTACGCGATGATCGAATGACAGGGCGAAGTAAACCATTGATCGGATCGCAATTGCATCATCGATGACGACAGGACGCTTTGTGACCGCACCTACACCAAGAATCGCGACCTGCGGCTGATTAATGATCGGAGTCCCGAACAAACTGCCGAACACTCCTGGATTCGTTATGGTGAAAGTGCCGCCTTGAATCTCGTCTGGCTTCAAACGCTTTGTGCGGGCTCTCTCCGCCAGATCGTTCACAGACCTGGCAAGCCCAAGCAGATTCTTCTCATCGGCGTTCTTGACGACAGGAACGATCAATCCCCAATCAAGCGCGACGGCGATGCCAAGATTGATGTCCTTCTTGTAGACAATGCTTTCGCCTTCCACAGAAGAATTGATAATCGGGAAAGCCTTTAATCCATCGATCACTGCTGACAAAATAAACGGCAGGAAGGTCAGCTTCGTGCCATTCACTTCAAAGAACCGATCCTTGATGCGATCACGCATCTTGGCGATTCTGGTCATGTCTATTTCAAATACCGACGTGACATGCGCAGAAGTGCGGCGGCTGAGCACCATATGTTCCGCCGTGCGTTTTCTGATGGGCGACATCGGTACGATTTCGACTCGTTCGCCGGGCAGATAAGCAGGAGGTCCTGCGGGGAGTTCAATCGCAGGTTGAGGTTGCGCTGCGGCCGGTCGTTCGGGAGCAGCGGTTCGGTTTTCAATGTAACTGAGAATATCGTTCTTGGTTACTCTGCCACTCAGACCAGTTCCTTCGATTCCGCTGATGTCAACGTTGTGTTCCCGCGCGATCTTTCTAACCAGCGGGGAAGAGCGCTGTCGGCGCAAATCTTCTTTTGTGGCCGGACCCGTTTGGGTCGGCTGGACGGCCTGCTGAGTCGGCGCAGGTTTTGAAGGTGCCGCTGTCGTCTGCGGAGGCGCTGCGGTTGGCGCAGGTTTGGCCGGCGGTTCCGCTTTCGGTGTCTCTGCCGGTTTTGTTTCTTCTTTCACTGGCGCGGCCGGACGAGCACCATCGCCATTAATAATTGCGACGACAGTATTGATCGGCACAGTCTGGCCTTCCTGGACCTTGATCTCACTCAGCACACCAGCAGCCGGCGACGGTATCTCGGCGTCAACCTTATCAGTCGAGATTTCAAACAACGGCTGATCGCGTTTGACCTGATCACCTGCTTTCACCAGCCATTTAACGATTGTGCCTTCGGCGATGCTTTCGCCCATCTGCGGCATGATTACGTCAACACTCATTTTGTTTTGTTCTCCAAATCAATTCATGCGCCGAATTTAATAGGCGGCCAATTTCCTTGCTGCCGTCACAATATCTTCAACCTGAGGAAGGAAAAACTCCTCAAGGGGCGGACTATACGGAACTGGAGTATCCGGCGCGGTGATGCGAATGATCGGCCCATCCAGATACTCGAACGCCTTCTCGCCCAGGATTGCGGCAATCTCACCTGCAATACCGCCGGTGCGGGTGTCTTCGTGTAGAATGATCACCTTATTTGTTTTCTGAGCGGACTCCAGGATCGCCGGTTCATCTAATGGCGATAGCGTTCGAAGATCGATCACCTCGATATCGATTCCTTCGTCAGCGAGCTTCATCGCCGCATCCATCGCCTTATAAACCATCGCCCCGTATGTGAACAGGGAAATATCGCGACCTTCACGTTTAACAGCAGCCTTGCCGATTGGCACGATGTAGTCATCGGCCGGCAATTCTTCTTTGATTCGACGGTAGAGGAACTTGTGCTCAAAGAAAAGAACCGGATCTGGATCGCGGATGGCGGCTTTGATAAGACCTTTAGCATCGTACGCGCTCGACGGCTCCACTACTTTTAACCCTGCGGTGTGCACAAAATACATCTCGGGATTCTGAGAGTGAAATGGACCGCCGCGAACTCCGCCGCCACAGGGTCCGCGTAAAACCATCGGCACGCCCTGACCCCAGCGGTAGCGCATCTTTGCCGCCACGTTTGTTAGTTGATCGAACCCGCACGAGATGAAATCAATGAACTGCATTTCGGCGATGGGCCGCATGCCCATAATGGCCGCGCCGACCGAAGCGCCTACAATTGCAGCTTCGGAGATCGGCGTATCGATCACGCGCTTCGCACCGAATTTGTCGATCAGACCTTCAGTGACCTTGAACGCGCCGCCATAGATTCCGACGTCTTCGCCGATGACGAAGACTCGTTCGTCTTTTTCCATCTCTTCAAAGATTCCCTGACGAATCGCTTCAAGGTAAGTTACCTCTGCCATCAATCCTCCGTTTTTGTGGCGCATTCGTCCCGATTGCGCTCTCCACTCAACGTACAAGCTGAAATCAAGCTGGCTGCATCAATAACGCGCCCAATCGCGATGAATGCGCCATAATTCAATCCCCAAACGCTGCTGAGTGCTTTTTTTCCTGAATAGTCTTTTCAACCTGGCCGTTGTCATCAGCATACACGCCGCCCAGCGCCGTCGACGGTTCAGGCAGCCCGCTCTGCTCTGCGTGATCAACGGCTTCGTCAAGCATCGCGGCAATCTTATCGTTCACCTGCTGCAAGTCATCCTGAGTCGAGACTTCACTGGACGTCAGATAGGTCTCGAACCGGCTGATCGGATCTTTAGCTGCCCATTCCGCGATCAATTCTTTTGGAACGTACTTGAAGTCGTCGTGTTCGGCGTGACCTTTCATGCGCATGGTCTTGGCTTCAATCAGGAATGGGCCGCCGCCAGAGCGACAAATCTCCGCCGCGCGTTTCGTTAATTCGTAAACGGCCACGACGTCGTTGCCGTCTACAATCTCAGCTGGAATGCCGTATCCCACGCCGCGATCTGCAATATCTTTATTCGCCATCTGTTTCGAGGTGGGTGTTGAATAGGCGAAGTTATTGTATTCAGCGATAACGATTAACGGCAGCTTTTGAACCGCCGCGAAGTTCAGTCCTTCGTGGAAAGCTCCAGTACTGATCCCGCCGTCACCGATATATGCGAGCGTGACGATATTCTTGCCTTGCAAACGACCCGCAAGCGCGACTCCCGCCATCACCGGGATCATGTCGCCAAGCATACTGACAGGACCGATGTATCCTTTACTGAGATCGCCGAAATGGATGTTCAGGTCGCGTCCGCCCGTGGGACCAGCTGCCTTCGCCATATACTGACAGAGAACATCTTTGGGTTCAGCTCCGCGCACAATGATCGCTCCGAGATCGCGAATCAACGGGGAGAGAATGTCGTCAGGACCTAAGGCGTATGCGCTGCCGACTGCGGTAGCTTCTTGTCCCAGGCTTCGGTAAAGACCACCGACAACCTTATTTTGCCGGTAAAGGTTCGTGAGTCGCTCCTCGAGCATCCGAGTCAGCTTCATGTAATAGTAAAGGTCCATGAGCTGCTCTTTCGAGAGCGATGGCTTGGCAGTCTTGTCGTTATTCTTATCTTTTTTCTTACTTGCCATTTTAAACTGTGGCGCAGACATTCAGTCTGCGCTTCTCAGGTATCCTTCTAGATTAATTACCGTTCTTCGGTTGAATCTCGCATTTATAACTAGCGCAGACTGAATGTCTGCGCCACGGTTAAATATCTGTCGCCCAATGATTGACGTCGCGCGCCGCCTGCATCACGCCTTCGGACAGCGTCGGATGGGCGTGCATCGTTCGCGCCAATTCTTCGGCCGTCGATTCCATCTGCATAGCGACGCAGGCTTCCGCCAGCATTTCCGTCACGCGAGGCCCAATCAGATGCACTCCTAATATTTCGTCGTATTTCTTTTCGCTGACGATTTTAATAGTGCCCTCACTTTGACCAAGGATGGAAGCCTTTGAGCTGGCAGTGAATGGGAACTTACCAATCTTTACGTCGTGACCCGCTTCCTTCGCCGCCTTTTCCGAGAGTCCAACGCTGGCAACTTCGGGCTCGCAATAAGTGCAATTCGGAACAAGTCGGTAATTAACAGGTCGAGTCTCAACACCCGCCATATGCTCAATCGCCACGATACCCTCGCTTGAAGCAACGTGTGCCAGCCACGGCGTTGGCACAACATCTCCGATTGCATAAACATTGGGTTCTGCCGTCCGCATATATTCGTCAATCGGGATGTAGCCTCGATCGAGTTTAATCGCCGTTTTTTCCAGATTAAGACCTTCCAGCACCGGTCGGCGACCGACGGCAGACAACAGCAATTCTGCCGAGAGCGTTTGTTTCTTTCCATCCGCATCGCTAACCGTAACCTCTACCATATCGCCGTTGACCTTGACGGCTTCGCATTTGGTGCCGACCATCGACGCGATGCCCTGTTTGCGGAAAGACCGCGCCAGCAGTTGCGAAATCTCTTCATCTTCGATAGGCAGCAGTCTGGGCAGAACCTCGATTAT
This sequence comes from Blastocatellia bacterium, assembly GCA_035652355.1. Taxonomy (GTDB): domain Bacteria; phylum Acidobacteriota; class Blastocatellia; order DASRDY01; family DASRDY01; genus DASRDY01. The sequence continues at coordinate 10,081 of DASRDY010000217.1, read as the reverse complement.
TGTTACTTCAGAACCGAAACGTTTAAATATCGAAGCGAACTCTACGCCAACAGCGCCCGCGCCCAACACGATCAGCGATTTTGGAATTGTCTGCAATTCCAGGATGTCGTCGCTGTCGATAATCTTTTTGTGATCTAACTGAATAAATGGAAGTGTCTTCGGCGTCGATCCAGTAGCGATCAAGACATTTTTCGTTTTGATGACCTGCGATTTACCGTCTTCGGATTTGACGGTGACCTGTCCCTTGCCCGTGATCGAACCCAGTCCGTGAAAAACGGATACCGAGTTCTTTTTCATCAGGAACTCTACGCCTTTGGCGCTTTTGGAAACGATCTTATTCTTTCGCTGTTGTACTGCGGCATAGTCCAGCGCGATATCAGAGACGGAAATACCGAATTCTTTGCCTGTCTTGACGTGTTCATAAATCGCTGCGTTTTCCAGCAACGCTTTTGTCGGAATACAGCCGCGCAATAGGCAGGTGCCACCCAGTCTCGGGTCTTTTTCCACAATTGCCGTCTTCAGCTTTAACTGACCTGCCCGCGCCGCGGCGGTGTAACCGCCTGGTCCCGCACCGATTATCACTACATCAAAAGTTTCATTTGCTGCGCTCAAACTGCCTCCTGGGTTAGCTCTAGTTTAGCCTTTAATTTCCGGGCAGAGCCTAGCACAACTGGCCAAGTCTGCCCATTTGCAAACCCTGTATTCTAGTCATATGTTGATGGTCTGTAAACAGCAACACGGCATCAATCCGCAGGGGCTTCCAAGAGATTGCGCCTGTACTGTATGATTGTAGTTAGATGAAGGAGTTTTGAGATTGACCAAGACCTCTACACTCGAGCGCAGAACAGGAAAGTCAGGGCTACACAACGAATATGTGTTCGGTCCGGTGATGTCGCGTCGTTTAGGCGTGTCACTGGGCATAAATGTTCTGCCAAAATTTCGCAAGATTTGCAATTTTGAGTGCCCTTATTGTGAGCTTGGCTTCACCGACACCTCCGTTAAGGAAAAACTTCCTGCAGTCACCGATGTCATTAAGGAATTGCGCGAGCACCTGCAGCATTACAAGAGCGAGGGTTACGCAATCGATGCTATTACATTTGCCGGCAATGGCGAGCCTACGCTTCACCCGAAGTTCGAGCAGTTGGTTGACGAGACAATCAAATTGCGCGACGAGCTAGCGCCCGAAGCCAGCATCGCTGTTCTTACCAACGCGACAAAAATTGATGACGAAAGCATTTATCGCGCCTTGTTGAAAGTCGATGAACGCCAGGTAAAACTGGACGCGGGCACGGAAGAGGTGTTTCAACTGGTCGATCTGCCTGCCGCGGGGATAACGCTGGATAGCATTGTCAAAGGCATCTCTAAATTCCACGGTGATATGACTATACAGACGATGTTCGTTCGAGGCAGTTATGACAGCAGAGCGGTTGACAACACCACTCCCAAAGAAGTTGATGCCTGGCTCAAGCTGCTGGACAAATTGCGCCCGAACAAGATTCAGATATATAGCCTTGATCGAGCACCTGCTGCTCCGACACTGAAAAAAGTCCCTCGCGAAGACCTTGAAGCGATTGCCACCCGTGTTCGCGAACTGGGATTAAATGTTCAAGTCTTCTGATCCCTTGCAATTTTCATAAGTAGAAACAGTCAGAACGAAGTTAACAAAGCTCTGAATCAAATAACAGAGGCATAACTGTTGCTGCCATTCACCTAAAAGGCAACTTAGAAGGAGGCTGACAATGGTTAAGGAAATCCAAAAGCAGGGTCGCAGGGATTTCGCCGAAGAAGAAATCGATGAAACGTTGGATGAATCGTACGAAGGCAGAGAAGCGGGTCATCAAGGTCCGCCTGAATCCTTCCAACTGGATCCGAATACGCAGACGGGTCACAGCGGCAGCAGGCAGGAAAAGAACCGAACCAGGAGAAATCCGAAAAATGGTTAATCGTCAGACTTTACTGGCGATCTAACTTGGCAATCTCTCCCCGAATCTTTCTTTCCCAACCTGCTGACATCATTCTCGTTACTCCGACAAAGACTGCCTGCTAAAAAAATAGCACTTTTCTGTTGACAGCGGACTTGCGGCTATGCTAATTTTTTAGCATTCAATTGGAACTTATATTGAATTCATTCGTTTCTGGTATTTGAAGGCGTTCATAAGGAGCGACAATTGGCAAAAAATCCTTACGTTAATCTCAGCCGCCGCGAGCGGCAAATCATGGACATTATTTATCAGAGAGGTCAGGCTACGGCGGCGGAAGTCATGGAAAATATGCCTGAGGCACCGGGTTACTCCGCTGTGCGCGCGATGCTGCGCCTGTTGGAAGAGAAAGGCTATTTGCGGCACGAGCAGGACGGTCCGCGGTATTTATTCAAGCCAACGATCTCCCGCGAAAAAGTGAAACAATCGGCTATGAAGCAGATGCTGGAAACTTTCTTTAACGATTCGACCGAGCAGGCGGTGGCCGCACTGCTGGACATCTCGCGGCCAAAGCTTTCCGAAGATGAGTTAGACCGATTATCTCTGTTAATTGAGCAGGCGCGAAAGGAAGGAAGATAACCATGATCATGTCGTTAACAACACTTCTGAGTTCGGCATCCATTTACGATCAGTCTCCAGTATGGTTGAGCTTCTTTGCCGATGCGGCAATCAAGGGGATTATTTTGCTGGCAACGGCCGGATTGCTGGTCGCTATCTTCCGCCGTTCAGCCGCCGCAGTGCGCCATTTGATATGGAGTTTGGCCCTTGCCAGCTTTTTAATCCTGCCGGTTGTTTCGTTCGTCGCGCCGAAATGGAACGTTGGATTGTTTCCCGCAATAAATGACACGCCCGACAGTTCGGGAAGCGCGATCGCCAAAAAACAAACGATGCCCGTTCCGTTGATTCAAGATTCACCTGCAACACAAGATTCCGGCAACACGCAGACATTACCGGCGGCCGGCTCTGACATGAATCATGGATCAGCGGCTGGTACATCAACTTTCGGCGCAATTGCAAACTGGCCTCTGCGAATACTGGCGATCTGGTTTGCCGGAGCGTTGATTGTTCTGGCAAGACTACTGCTCGGAACAATCAATATACGACGAATCGTCAAATCGGCCGCGCCGATGACCGAAAGCAAATGGATAGCTCAGGCGCAGGCGCTCTGCTGGCGATTAAAGATTTCAAATCCGATCCCTCTGTACAAAACAGATAAGTTGCAAATGCCGTTGACATCAGGAGCTTTCAAGTCCGTGGTCCTGGTTCCATCGGATATTGAGGATTGGCCTAGCGACCGGCAGCAGGTCGTTTTGCTTCATGAATTGGCTCACGTAAAAAGAAAGGATTGCTTGACGCAACTGCTGGCACAGATTGTCTGCGCTGTTTACTGGTTCAATCCTCTTGTGTGGTTTGCTGCAAGGCAATTACGGATCGAACGTGAGCGAGCTTGCGACGATTATGTGCTGGACGTCGGCACATTGGCATCCGATTACGCGACTCACCTGTTGGAGATTGCGCGGACAATGGGCGCGGCAAAATGCCCATCTTTGGCCGCAGTCGCAATAGCAAAGCGCTCGCAACTGGAAGGTCGACTGCTTGCCATACTTGATCCAAACCTGAACCGCAAAGGGCTGAACTCCCGATCGACGGCTCTATTGGTAGCTGTATTGGCTGTAATGATAATGCCGCTCGCTGCAATTCAGCCGTTCGCCCGAGCCGCAACCAAGGATCAGCAAACCGTTATCTCGACACGGCAGAGCAGTGTTGCTGAGCAGAGAGCTTCGCAGATCGAGTCATCAACTTCTGTTGAAGCCAAGGTCAATTCCAATACCCAAGTCGCCAGCAACACTGTTGTTAATACCCAGATTGAATCCACGACGCAGGTTGCACCAACACCTCAACCGAGTGACAACGGCACGCAACAAGACGCGGCTCCGCGACCGATGCCCATGCCCATGCCGATGCCGACACCAATGCCGATGCCCATGCCGTCTCCTTCTCCAACCGGCGGCGAATTCCGGCACGGTGACCATGACAGAGACCAATCTGCGCAAAGTGAGTCAGACGGCAAAGTCATAGACGCTCTGGTTGCAGCGCTTAAAGACCCCAACAAAGAAGTAAGACACCAGGCGCTCTGGGCTCTTGGACAGCGCGGCGATAAGCGAGCTGTCGAAGGCATTATCGGCGCGCTTTCCGATGAAGATTCTTCGGTTCGCCAACAGGCAGCATGGGCGCTGGGCCAGATCGATGATCGACGAGCTGTCGCGCCTTTGATGTCCGCTCTCAAAGACAGTAATGAATCTGTCCGACAGCAAGCAGCATGGGCGCTTGGTCAACTGGACGACAAATCAGCAGTTGACGCGTTGGTTGGAGCACTATCCGACCAAAGCGCCGGAATCCGAAGTCAGGCTGCATGGGCTCTTGGCCAATTAGATGACGCAAGAGCTGTCCCTGGGCTGATAAATGCTCTCACAAAAGACCAAAGCGAAGGCGTTCGCAGTCAGGCAATCTGGGCTCTTGGTCAGATTGAGGACAAACGATCAGTAGATGGTTTGATAACCGCGTTGAAAGATAGTTCACCTAAAATTCGTTCGATGGCCGCGTGGTCGTTAGGCCAAATCGGGGATTCCCGCGCAGCGGACGCACTGATAGCCGCGCTTAAAGACACAGACGCGCACGTTCGGCAACAGGCGGCCTGGGCGCTGGCTCAGCTTAATTCCCATTAGGTCTATGCGGTCGGCTGGCTCTTGTTGATCGGCCGACCGTCTTCTACTCCCTATTGAAATTCAACAAATAGCTTTGGAAATGGATTTGTCTGAGTATTCGTTTGCGCTGCAGTGCTAATTTTTTAGCACTATCGGAGGTAAGGAAAATGGAAAGCATTAAACCTACGTTGAAGACGTTATTGATCTCGTTCGTTGTCGCGATTCTGATTAGCACAGGGATGCTGGTATTCGCCAGGCGTGTTCATCCGCAGAGTTTTCCGCAATCGACTGCCTCAAGCGTTTCTGGCGACACTCAATCCCTGATTGCCGATCTTTCCTCGCAGGATGCGGTAAAGCGCGCGTCTGCAGCATATTTATTGGGGAAAGGGCGTAGCAAATCCGCCGTCGCGATACCTGCGCTGATCGCGATTTTGGGTGATGGAACTGAAGTGGATCCTCGCCTCTACCGCAAGCAGCAATATTGGTGCGGCGATCCCATGGACCGCAAAGAGTGTTATTCGTCGCCGGGCAGCGAAGCGGCTGCGGCATTAAGTCAAATCGGCACTGAGTCTGTCGAACCGTTGATCAAGGCGCTCAACGACAGCCAATCGATAGCGCGTGAAAATGCGGCGTGGGCGCTTGGCGCTATTCGCGATGATCGGGCGGTCAAACCGTTAATCGCCGCGTTAAGGGATGAGGCTTCCGGAGTTCGCTGCAACGCGGCATGGGCGCTGGGCGCTTTTGGCAGGCGAGCGAACGAAGACACGGTCGAACCATTGATTCAAACGCTCGGCGATCACGAGCCGAAAGTTCGCCAGCAGGCCGCATGGGCATTGGGTGCCATACGCGATCGTCGAGCCGTATCTCCATTGAGCGTTGCGCTGAAAGATGAAGATTCTGGTGTGCGTCAACAGGCAGCGTGGGCGTCAGGCGCGATTGGCGACAGCGGTTCCGTAACTGGACTAGTTGAGACATTGAAGGACAATGAAGCCGGAGTGCGAAAACAGGCGGTTTGGGCGTTGGGCGCGATCCGCGATTCTTCTGCTGTTGACGGATTAATCAATGCACTGAAGGATCAGGATAGCGGCGTACGCCAGCAGGCGGCGTGGGCGCTTGGGGCTATACGATCACACAAGGCCGTTCCGGCTTTGAGTCAGGCATTTAAGGATCAGGATCCTGATGTCAGGGCGCAGGCTGTGTGGGCTTCGGGCGCAATCCGTGATCGAGACAGCGTCGACAGCCTGATCGAAGTTTTGAAAGATCAGGACCCCCACGTTCGCGCGCAAGCCGCCTGGGCGCTGGGCGCAATTGGTGACGGTCGCGCTGAGGATGCCCTGAGTGCTGCGTTACGTGACAAGGAAGAAGATGTTCGTAAACAAGCAGCGTGGGCTTTAGGCGTGGTGACAAGAAGAAACTAAAAGAGTGGTGGTCAGTTATCGGAGGTCAGTTAAGAGCTCTTCTTACCGACCCCTGATCACTGACCTCAATGCGTTAAGGCGTACATTATGTAATTGACGCCAAACTTATAAGCCTCATTCGTTTGGTCAATCGGTTGTTGAGGATCATTCGACCACTGCCACCAGTCGCTGACGTCATTGTCATAATTGACAATCATCATCAGCCTTCCGGTTTTGTCTTCTAATCCCCAAAATGTAGGCTGGGTATAACCATAGGGTGGCTGCACATCCAAAGTTTTTATCGAGAAAAAGCAATTGAAGATCGGATGACTAATATCGAGCTTCTTTAACTCAAATTCAGGAAAAGCTCTTCTGAGTGCATCCGCGAACGGCGCCATTTCGCGTGGGCCTCTGAAATCGTCGACCAGCAAAAATCCGCCCCGAAGACAGTATTCGCGCATACCCTGAATCTCTTTGTCAGAAAGATTCCACATATAGCCGACTTCGCAGAGATAGGCCAGCGGATATTTGAAAAGATCAGGGTCGTCGAAACCGTAGATGACTTCATTGGTATCGAGAGTCACGTCGGTTTTCGACAGTTCGGCCATAATCTTCATCAAATGACGTCCCGCGTCCGGGTAATCGTGCGACCACGGCGGACCGTGATCACCAAATGGTCGTCCATACCAGCGCGGACCTACATCGAAATGAATTCGAGCAAACGTAAACCGCCCGGACAAATCAGGCTGATTCTTCGGCAGATCGTATACGGGAGGGATCTCCTCATCCAATTGCTTCGGAGGCGAGCGGCGAAATTGCCCTGTCGCCAGAGTTGTAAACAATAAGACTATAATGAAGGCGTAAACAACCAGCGGCTTTCGATACCTGAGAATTCCAGCAAGCTTAGCGTTCATTGCCATAGAGCACCCTCATTTGTTCCCGGTCAGTTTTAACAGGAGTTCCTGCGCTTTCTCGTAACCAGGCGCGGTCTCAAGAGCTTGAAGGACCGCTCGTTTTGCCTCGGTCGGTTTGCCGTCGGCCAGAAGCGCTCGCGCGTAGTTGTACTGTGCTTCCGACAGATTAGCAGGTTTCAGCCCGAGCGCCAGATGGAATTCATCTACCGCGCCTGTAGCGTTTCCATTGTTTAAATAATAATTTGCAATTTCAGCGTGCGGAGCAGCATCCAGAGGCCAGATGTAAAAACTCAACTTCAGCGCCTCTAAACCGCGCGTTTTGTCGCCGAGCGCGAATCGCAGTTGCGTCAGATGATTTACGGCCTTGATATTGTTTTCATCGATCTTGACCAGTGCTTCCAGTTGGTCAGCAGCCGCGGCCTTATCGCCGGCCGCTTCGTACATTTCCGCAAGCTGTTCATAAGCATTGCCAGGCCCGACGTAATACGGAAACAGAGTTATCGAGTGTTTGAAAGTGTCAATCGCTTTCTGTTTATCGCCGGACTGCCGATAAATTGTCGCCATCTGAAGGTTCAGCGCAAAATCGTCCTGATGTTGTTTAAACAACGCTTCGATAGTTTCCTTTGGCAACTCACCGCGATTGCCGTTTTGCCAACTGAAACTTAGAGCGCGAAGGTAGGAATCTACTTTGCTGTGGATATATTCGTTAAAACTCTTATCAAAATCCTCCTGAGAGAGTTTCAATACTTGTTTCAAAATTTCTGGTGTCTTCTGTTTTCGTTTATATCCATCCAGAATTTGCAGAATTGCGTCAAAGCCGTATTTATCGGTTATGAACTCGCATATCTGCGACGCCTGGAAGTACGAGAGCGAAACCTGATCGGGAGATTTTGGCCGCAGAAAACCATCGTCAATATCGGCTATTTTCAGCCATCGTCCGTCGGAAAAAGCTTTTAAATTGTGTTCTGACCAATCATCGCCCCATCCTGGCCGTGCCCGTCGTTCTTCGTAGACCGACAATCCTTCGGACAGCCAGCGTGGAATTCGGTAATCGGTTGTTTGTAGGGTAATAACGTGCGTGAATTCGTGCCACAGCGTTGTGCCCCAGTTAAACTCTCCGGAAGGACGCGCCTTCGGAGAATCGATGGCAACGACCTGTCCAAAACAAACCCCAAGCGCACCCAATCCGGGCAGACCCAGCGTTGCCACCGCAAAATCATCATGGTTTTGAAACACGTAAACCGTGATCGGTCCCTGCGGAGTGAAATGATATTTGGTCGTCAGTTTCTGGTAGACTTCGTCCAGAAGATTCGAGGCATAGTAAGAGACCGGTTCGCTCTCATCCGCGGCGGCTTTAATTATGAACTGGTTGTGCTTGATCTCTTTATAACCGCGAACGACATCCAGCATATCCAGCATGTTCTTTGCCCAGATATTGAACGGATCGCCTTTGAACGCAATTTCAATTTCACTGCGGCCTTCAGTTTCGTGACCGGTTCTTAACAAGCCGATGCCGAGATCCAAATGGGCCTGCCAAAGTTTAGGATCGAGCGCCAACGCCCGCTTCGAATAGTCAACGCCTTCGTTGTATTTGCGGTTGTTGGTCGCAAAATGAGAGAGCGTATTGAAGAGCTGACCGTATCTTGGATTTATCGCCAGCGTCTTTTTTATCTCGGTCTCGCTGTCAGATTGTTTATCCCGAAGATAATAAAGCGCGGCCAATACAGAATGCCCGTCGAGCGAATTCGGGTTTATCTTCAGCGCCTGGTCAATGTCTTTAGCAGCCAGATCAAAATCGCCTGAATCCAGATCGTAGGATGCCTTGAAGGTTAGAGCTTCAACGTAATTTGGATTTATCTCGAGAGCTTTGGCCAGGGCTTTTTCCATCTCATCGCCGCCATTGATGCGTTTGTTCGCGGCGATGCCAAGGTATGCTCGGGCGCTGTTCGGATTTACTTTTAATGCATCCGCATAAAAAACAGCCGCGTCGCCATACTGGTAGGCAGAAGTCCATAGCTCGCCATCACCAAGCTGCGCGTCGATGTCGCCTGCATTCACTCCAATCGCTTTCAGGTAGACATCGTTAGCGTCGTGAGGCTTTTCCAGATGGACCAGAGCCTTGGCGACAGGCGTAAGCTCAGCGGGCGAAGCGGATCCGTTGTTGACGTAATAACTGATTATTGACTGGTAAATCGCTTCGGCCTGATCTTTTTGTCCGACAATCTCAAGCAACTCGCCGCGACGCAGGTCCGCCTGGAGTTTGTTTGCGCCCTGCGTTTTTCCTGCTGCTTCGAACTCAGCAATTGCGTCTTGATAGCGGCCGGTTTCAGCATAGACTTCGCCGAGATAAAAATGGATGCGAGGATTAGCGCCTTTGCTCAGGAAATTCTTTGCGGCTGATTCCAGTTCCGAATATTTCCCGGTTTCCAGGTATGCTTTTAGCAATCCAGTTTGCGCGTGCAAATCGGTCGGGTTTGTCTGAAGCGCCTGATTGAATCCTGAAATAGCAGACTGATAATTGCCTTTAATTAAGTCCTGTTCGGGAGTTTGCGCCAGGGTTTGGCCAACGAACAAAATCATTAATATCGCGCAAGACAACAAAGATGTGGCGCATTCGTCCCGATTGCGCCCGCTACGGAACCTGATAGATGTAATAAAATCTCGAATCATATTCACCGGCGCAATCGAGACGAATGCGCCACATAAGACCTATTTCTGCTTTGCCTTGATGCTTTGATTGACCTTGGCCAGGTCGATCAACAGGTTTTCTAATTGTGCGTCGTAATCTTCTGATTTCATCGAGGCCTTGCGAGTCTTCAACTGCTCGACCTCTCTTTCCAATCTGTCTTTTTCTTTGAGCAATGCCGCCAGTTCAGGATCAGCGCCAGCCTGCAATAAATTCAGAGAGTCAAAATATGTCGTCTTTGCCAGGGCGCCATCGCCGCTATCAGCAGTCGGATGTCCAACCCCATCGCCATTGTCGTCAATCAGCGCGTGCTCGGTCGCCAGGATGCCTTTCTCCTCATAATATTTGGCAGTCATTTTGGTCGCGAAGTTAAAAGCCTCGAGAATTGAGATGCGCCCAT
>DASRDY010000216.1:0-12974 GCA_035652355.1 Blastocatellia bacterium | reverse complement strand
TTCGATTACCACCCCGCAGTCGGCGTAGATCATCGCTCCGTTTGCTCCGAAATTCGGATTCGGTAGAACCATTACGAAGAAACTCGATACTATTCGCATCCCTGGTTTGACGCCAATGCAATGCAGAGCAGACCGGACCGTGTGCGCCGTGGTGTTCGTAGCGCCGGCGACAGAGCCGTCTGCTTTGCCATCGCGCACCATCATATTGCCGAAATAGAGAGGATCGTTGAGAGCTTTGCGAGCTTCGTCCGAAGTCAATCCTTTGGCGCGGCGTGATTCGTGGAAGAGCGAAACATATTTGTCAAAATCAGCAGAGCGTTTGTAATCGACAATGGGAATACCGCTCAGGTTAACGCCAGCACGAGCAGCCATTTCACCGATCTTTTTTTCATCGCCGAGAACCGTTATACGAGCTATGCCTTGATCCACGACCATTCGCGCTGCGCGGATGGTGCGCTCGTCATCGCCCTCGGGCAGCACGATGTGTTGACGATTGGCTTTGGCTCTGCTTTTGATGTTATCCAGGATCGACATTCGGGTTTTCCTCCGGTGAAAAGCTATTATCCCATTTCTATTGCATAATCAATAATATTCACCACAGAGACACAGAGGCACAGAGAAGATACAGAAAATCTCTGTGTCTCTGTGCCTCCGTGGTGAATTCTTCTATACTCTAAATGATGTCGATGACGTTGAACATTTTGGATGTTGCAAGCAAACCTGCAATGCAAGGGCTGACGAAAGACGCCCTCAAGGAAGTTGCCAAATCGCTTGGCCAGCCATCTTTCCGAGCCACGCAACTATTCTCTTCAATATATCGCCGACGCATTACCGCGTTCGAAGAGATGACTGATTTGCCAAAGGCTCTGCGGGAACGCTTGGCGGCGGAATATCGCTCGTCCGCGGTTACCGTTGCGAAAGTTTTCACTTCGACCGATGGCACACGCCGCTATCTCTTCGACGTAGACGGCAATCAGCAAATCGAATCGGTCTGGATTCCCGAAGAGCACCGTGACACCATCTGCATCTCCAGCCAGGCGGGTTGTCCGCTTGCCTGTGATTTCTGCATGACGGGAGTCATCGGCCTGAAGCGGAACTTGACGGCAGGTGAGATTGTCGGCCAAGTTATTGCCGTTCTTAACCAGGTATATGGGCCCGGAATTGAGCCTCCACACGGCGTCAATATAGTAATGATGGGAATGGGAGAGCCGCTGCTTAACTATGACAACGTAATGACCGCTATTCGATTGATGGCCGATAAAGATGGTTTGAATATAGCTCAACGACGGATCACTCTTTCAACGGCCGGAGTCGTGCCGCAAATCTATGAGCTGGCAAAAGAGGAAGTCCGGCCGGAACTGGCCATTTCATTGGCCGCGCCAAATGATGAACTGCGCGACAAACTCATCCCAATAAACAAAAAGTATCCAATCAGTAAATTGATCCAGGCCTGCAGCGATTACCCGCTGCGTGACCGAGAACGGATCACTTTTGAATACGTGATGCTGGATGGGGTCAACGATTCGGCCGAGCACGCCCGCCAATTGGCCGGACTGGTGTCTGGTTTGCAGACAAAGATCAACCTTATACCTCACAATTCCGTGCCGGAACTGCCTTATCGTCCGAGCCCGATGTCGCGAATCATAGAGTTCCAAAAGGTCTTGGCCGGGCGAAATATCAGGTCATTTATACGTCGGCCGCGCGGTCGAGACATAAATGCTGCCTGTGGCCAACTTGCTGCACGCAAGGAAGCTACGGCTTAAGACCCGGCCGGCCACAGCAAAATCGAGCTCAAAATCTTGACCCATCTGGTACAATGTTCCGGATGTGCTTAAAGAGCACACGTCAACTGTATCAATCGTAAGCCCTCAAAATACGAGGAGACTGCTGTTGGACCGATGCAGCGCAAACACTTAACTACGGCTTTTTTATATTACAGCCGTAACAAATGGCGCTAAGCGATCTGGACAATGGGATTGGGAAGTTGATAGCTCTTTGCCGAAGCTGGAATGGAAACATTTTTCGAGACCCTTGTTTCTATCCCAGCGGCGTCAACCATAGCTTAGCCTCAAGGCCGGCCATCAGTGGGTAGTCGCACTGACTGTGGACGGAATTGAGCCTGAGCGCCGGACGCCTCGATCTTTGATAACCGACAGAGGGTGTTTGCAGTAAAACACTCCCCAACGAAACCGCACTCGGGTCTCCCCGGTGCGCTCAGCCAGTGATTTTACAGTTCCTGTTCGCGATGTTCCTGTTCTTGTGATCGGCCGTTTGGCTTCATTGGTTGGGAAAATTTCAGTAGGAGCGATTTGAATGCAAATCAAATCATGGAGACACGGTTTTGCGAATGCGGGTCTCGTCCTCACGTTAGCGATTGCCTGGGCCTGGTTCATTAATGGTCCGGTGCCAACCGTCAGCGCGTCGACGAAGCAGGGGCAGTCAACTGCCGCCGCAGGATCCGAATCGAAAACAACGGCCTCAAGCCCTCACGCTCAAGGAGAAGACGTTCAAGCGCAAGCAGGAAAGACGGCGGCTGTGCAGGCCGGCGCGTCAGAGCTACCGATATTGCACAATTTCGTGGCAACTGCATATTGCGTGAAAGGGCCAACGTACTCTGGGCTGCAGGTGCGCAGCGGAATGATTGCTGCAGATCCGCGAGTCTTACCGATAGGTTCGATAGTGCGGGTCATCGCCGGAGACCGCTCCGGAATTTATTCCGTACTGGATACAGGACCGTTAGTATCCGGGCGCAGAATCGACATCTTTATGCCTGATATAAGTGATGCTAGAAAGTTCGGTCGTCGGAAAGTAGAAATACAGGTAATCCGATACGGCTGGAACCCGACCGCTGATGGCACAGTGGTCGCAGAGCTGCATCCCTGAAGCAAAAAGATTGTCAACGAAAATGAAGCTGCTGATGTAAAAGTCGGCGGCTTTTTTTGTTTGTGCATATGGTGATATGGGTCTGATCTCAACAATCTAGTCACTACTATTGATACTAAAGGATTTCCTAACCAGAAGTCCCGGTCAATGTTATCGCGGTTCAAATAGTTTTCAGAAGAGGATAATAATATCCTTGACCTTATCGAATTTGGGTGATAATGTCCCCGGCCAGCACGCGATCGCAATAATAGCGAGCTAGTTTCTATAACATACTTCCGAAACTGTCTTTTGTAGTCTTTAGCGCGAACAGTCAGCGGGATAATAATCAAACAGCGTGCGTTGCATCTTGCAAGATTTACCGGCAACTTATAGTCGTAAAAAGGCACTCTGAATAACGCGTATTAGGTTTTCTCCTCACAATCAAATCAGAGTGTGTACTTATTAATTCGGCCCGTCCAAATAATACTGGAGACGCGTGTCTATGGCTCGACCGGTTCTGTCTCTGATCACAATTTGTCTTTTAATCACTTCTAACAGATCGATAGTTGGACGCCTCCACTATTACCAGAAACTCAAGGACGACGCCGCAATTGGCCTGTCACTGGTTCGACAACAACATTACGACAACGCTATCGAGAAACTTCAAGAGGTTTTAGAGGTAAAGCCGAACGATCCGGATGCCCTGACCTATCTGGCGACTGCTAAATTGTACAAATCGCGTAATTTCATCGAAGCGGAAAAGAGTTTTGAAGAGGCATTTAGAGCCGGCGGCGGCGCCGCATTCTGGGTTAACCATTCGCACGAAAAGCTGGCCAACAGTGAAATGGCGGACTATTGCCACGGGTGGCTGCACCTGCGAAAAAACAAGATCGAGTTTGTACCGGAAAATTCAGATCATTCATTCAGCCTTGGCCCCAACGAAATAACCGAAGTTAAACAAAATCGCTTGGCCAAATCGCTGTTTCATCTTCAATACGATAAAAAGACGCTTAACTTCAAACCTCGCACCGGCGACGAGTCAGAGGTCCTGCTGATTCTGATTTTATACAAAAAGTTCGTTCAGTAACCATCGCTCTTTTAAGTATCTACCGGAAAAAGGAGAACCACTATGAAACTAAGCTATTTGCGTAATGCAGTAACGATGTGCCTAATTTTCATGATGACTGTGATTCCATGCCTGGCGACCACGCCCAAACGAACCGCAGTCAAATTCGGAATTCAACAGACGCCCCAGCAGGGTCAAGAGACGGAAGAAGAGAAGAAACTACGAGAGAAACAGGATAAACAGGCGAAACAAGAACAAGAGCGTAAAGACAGAGAAGCCAGGAATAAGGCGAAGGCAACCAAGCAATACAACACGCTCCACGATTTCGCCGAGGATATGTATGCAACTGATCCAGACTTTCGCGATCAGGTTGATGAGCAATATCTGAATTTGAAGCATCAACACGCCATGGAGGCCTATCGAATTAATATCACTCGAATCAACAGTGGACCACAGCGGGTGATAGATTCAACGGGCGAGGAATCCCTGCGTATAGAACGCACCCTTTATGATAATCCGTGGGTTCAGGATTACGTTAACAGAGTCGGACAGAGCCTGGTACCGGCGGATTCGGACAAATTATATGCGTTCAAGGTTGTCAGTAATCCTATCCCTTATGCATACACGCTCTCCACGGGAACAATCCTGGTTTCCACCGGAATGATCTCGCTGCTGGATAACGAGGCGCAACTCTCCTACGTTTTGGGCCACGAATTAGCGCACGTTTACAAAGATCATTGGAAGGTCAAAGTCATGATGCCGCTTGCCGAAGAGGAATACAACAAACGTCAGGAGAAAAAACGCGCGATGTGGGCCGGCATTCTGGGTGGTGTCGGAGCTGCGATTGGTGGTGGAGTTGGAGGTGGAAACGGCGCAATCGCCGGGGCTCTTGCGGGTGCATTGGCTGGTTATACGATCGGAGTTGTGTACTCTAGAAAACTGGGCGTTGAGTGGGAATCCGCACAGGAAAATGAAGCGGACGAGTTCGCCATGCGAGTCGCTTTGCAAAAATCCTACGACATTAAAGAAGTGCAAAAGCTTTATGTAGCTCTCAACGAAGTATCGCGCGGCGACGATCGCATGCAATTGGGATTTCTGGGTAATCGCAAACGTCTGCGCGAGCGAGCGGAACAGGCTCAAAAGCTGCTGGACGTCACTCTTCAGTCTGAATATCAACAGGCGTTGAAATCCGGCAAGCTCGTCGGCACCAGCCCGGACTTCAATGTCGTTATGGCCGAATTAAAGCGTGACAATGGTATAGAAGCCCTGAATTACGATATGTTCCAAATGGCAAGGCAAAATCTGAAGCAGTCTGTGATGCTGCGCACCGATGATGCTGTCGCCGCATATTATTACGCGCGAGTATTGAAGCTCGTCGGCAGAACCAAAGAAGAAAAGGATACAGCAGATCAATATCTACGAACTGCAATCTCCCTGGATCTGAACCGCCAGACAATGCCAGGTATGTACCTTCAACGCGCGCTCGTATTAATGGACAGTAAGGATCCCGCGATGCAACCGGAAGCAGTAAAGGCGCTGCAAGACTATGTACTTTCCTATGAGAAAAGCAAGACGATTAAGGCCCAGGAAGCCGAGCTGCCGCCGAATATCGAGCTGATTTACGACTTCATGCGATTGCTGGGCGAAAAATCGTGGCGAGCGCCAAATATGAATGTCACTGCCGTGCCGGTCTCGACAACACCGAAGAACGATGCCCCAACTACGACGACACCTTCTAGCACTCCGCCGAGACGAAAACCTTAGTTTAACGAAGGAATAGTTTTCGTGAAGATATCGCGTGTAAAAATCAGCTATGTGCGAGCAGTTACCGACCGAAAACCGGTACTGCTCGCCGTTTTTTCTCTTTTGTTGATTGCCACAATCATTGTTCTGGCAGCGCCGCAACCAAAGCCGGTTGTGACATTTCTGTTGGAACTGCCGGATTTTTCCGTTGCACCGACCAGTCAATCTGAACTGGTTATCCCATCGCCGCAGGCGACCAACATTCTGATTCACATACTGAAACCACAGGCGGACTTGATCGATTACGGTCAGATTTACACATTTATTAACGGTGAAGCAGCCTCGCAAGTGTCAGCCATAACTTCGAGCGAGAACGGTAAGTTAATTCGAATGACGCTGGACGGTCGTCTCGGATTAAAATTGGTGCCGGGGCGCAATTGTATTGAGGTTCGCGCACAGAATCAGCGCGGACGGCTTCTTTATGGAAGTTTTGTCGTTAAAACATCTACAGAAAACAGAAACGACAGTCTGATATATCAGGTAAAACTCGGCAACGATCCTAAACAACAAACTCCGCCAGAACTGGTATTGCTCGAGCCTGAAAGCGCCGTGGAAATTTCCGCACGTCGGCGTGCCCAGCCTGTTCGCATCTCTGGTGTCGCGACTGCTGCTTCGACAATCGAGCGGGTAAACATCAACGGTCAACCGATATCGATCAAGCGCGGCGAAGAGGTAAATCTGCGCAAGCTCGGCCTGACCAACGAAGATAAAAGAGTAACTTTCGATACGACCTACACGCCTGCTTCCGATGCGAAGCAAATTGTCGTTGAAGCAGTAGATAGTGCAGGCAACCGAACGCAGCTTCAAATACCCCTTGTCACGACCAGTCCCGGGCAGGTGACCGAATTTCACGGACACAAATACGCGCTGATAATAGGCATCTCGAAATTCCGCAATAACGATAACGGTGTGCCTAATTTGAAATATGCCGATGCAGATGCGGTCGCAGTGTCGAAATTCCTTCAATCACCATCCGGTGGGCGATTTCCGCCAGAAAACATTTTGCTGCTCGTCAATGAAGATGCAACGTTACTAAAAGTTCGCGAGGCATTCGCGCATTTCACCGAGCAAGCCGGTCCCGACGATTTGTTACTGATCTTCTTTGCCTCACACGGCAGCCCGGACCCGCTGGCGATGCAAAACCTTTATTTCATCGTCAACGACACGCAAATCGATCGAATGTCCGACACCGGACTTTCAATGCGGGACCTTCAGAACTTTATTCAGGAACACGTTCGCAGCAAACGAATGGTATTGCTGGTCGATACTTGTCACAGCGCCGGTTTGACAGGTTCGCCAACCGAAGGAATGCGCGCACTGGGCAATAATCTGGTCAATCTGTACTCAGAGCGGTTGCTTTACCAGCAAGAGGGAAAGGCCGTTATAACCTCCAGCGACGTAAACGAATACTCGCAGGAAGCTCAGCGCTGGGGCGGCGGGCACGGAGTGTTTACACATTTTCTGCTTGAAGGAATGAGTGGAAAAGCCGATGCGAACGGTGATCATCTGGTTACACTTGGCGAGTTGTTCCGTTATGTGCGCCAGCACGTTCGGCTGGATACTCAATTCAAACAGAATCCGAGAATGCTGATAGGAACGAATGACGACCTGGCGATTTCCACAGTCGCAGGCAGATAGAGAAGGTGCAATTTGATTGTCAGAGGCTCAATACTAACCCTATTTTTTGCTATGTGTTTGGCCCTGGTAGGCGTCGCCATTATTTCCGCGCAGGACGAGACCAATCGCGGAATATTTATGGCATCTCGTCCGCCTCGTACTGTAACTAAGACTGCGCATCATCGTCCCGCGACAAAAATTGCTCTTGGGTTTACGTTGATCACTCGCGACAGTAACAATAAAGCGGTAAGAGTTCCGTCGTCGCACGCGTTCAATATCGGCGACAGGGTTCGCTTACTGATCGAGTCAAATATGAATGGTCACCTTTACATTTTTGATCGCGAAGATGACGGTGAACTGGAGATGATATTCCCGGACGCGCGTATTCGTCGTGGCGACGGAACGGTTGAGGCTCACGTCCCTCTTGCTGTTCCGAAACGCTCGAACCCGACGAATGCAGAAGGCGATTGGTTCACGGTTACTGGAACAAATACAAGGGAGCGAATCTATCTGGTATTTTCAAAACAGGCGCTTCAGTCGTGGCCGAACGGAGTCGATCTGTTAAAGCATCCGCGCGGCTTTCAAACGGCTTTTGCTGACTTCAAACGCGTTACAGAATGGGATGAAGGTCCCACGGTTATGGATGCGCCAGAACCGGATGGCGTTCCTGTTTCAGCCGAAGAGCAGATCAGTCTCAATCGCGGATTGAAGTTAACCTCCGATGATCCATTGCCGTCATTCGTAAAGATCATCCCGGACAGCAATCGAGTTTTGACTATTGAAATCGAGTTGAAAAGGAAATAGCTTCGCCGTGATGGCATTTCGTTGCTACTGTGCTGCGTTTCACGAATGTCTTAGCTCGACCATGTGACACGAGATCTGGTCTGACAGGCCTTTGGCGAAGAGTGAATGAATCACCATGTTATCTTCGCGGCGATTGGACGATGTTAATCGCAAAGCTTGTTTGCTGAGGTAATCTCTGAGCTTTATCGAATCATCCATTCCTATATCCGCCAGGCCGGATTTGGCGTTATAGCGATAGGAAACCACGTTCGACAACGACCAATTCTTTTCCGCTGGAACGAAAACGAACCAGAACCTTTCATCGCCCGCGCTCTTGTCAATACCTATCCAATCACCTGTCGGAAACCCTGACCATCCACCAGCCGATATCGTCTGCGACTTTCCGTCCGCCTTGTAGTTGATCCATTTCATAGAGCCATCGCTGTCTTCATATAACAGATACACGCCGATCTGTTGTGACGGATCGAATTCAAAGCGAATATATTGTCCCGATTTTACCGAATTGTTTTCGTCAAGCGTTTCAGATTGGCCGTTGGGTTTTTTGAGAGTTATTCGGTATTTGGCAGGTTTGTATTCAACCGGGAGAACGGGCGTCGACGCAGTTTTTGGTTCTTCGCTGTGAATTGTCGGTGAAGTCGCGGGCATTGAAAGCCAGATTCCTCCCGCAATGATAGCTGATAATGCAATGACGCTGAAAATTGCGGCTATCCAGATTCCGGGTCGATGCGGTTTCGGCGCGACAGGCGAGACTATGGTTTTGGCGACCGGTTCTGTTCCTGGAATTTCCGGCGCGTGTCCTGGATCAACGAGTGTTCTGCTGTTCGAATCAGTTGAGACAGAGTCCAGGTCTGCGGCAAATTCCAGCACTGTAAGATGTCGATTCGCGCGGTCTTTTGACAAGGCTTTCATAACGATGCGTTCGACTGAAGGGGGAATATTCAAATCGGAGCGTCGCTGGCTTGGCGGCAGCGGTGGGTGATACCTGTGCATCTGTAACGTCTCCATCCAGGAGTTGCTTTCAAAAGCGAGCTTGCCAGTCAACATTTGATAAAAGATCACTCCCAGCGAATAGATATCGGATCGTTGATCGATATTGTCTCCCGTCAGCCCTTCGGCTTGTTCCGGCGACATATAAGCGGGCGTTCCCATAATGATGCCCGATTTGGTTTTTAATCCCTGCGGGTCGGTATCGATGGCGCGGGCGATCCCAAAATCCAGTATCTTGGCAATCTCTCCGATCTCAGAAGAAGCAAGCATAACGTTCGCCGGCTTTATATCTCGATGAACTATCCCAAGACTGTGGGCCGCCGACAGTCCCGCGCAGATTTGTTTCAAAATGTTAATGATTCTGGAGAGCGGCAGAGCACCAATTTCACTCATTACATCTTCGAGAGTGCGCCCTTCTATGAATTCCATCGCGATGTAGATTTGCCCATCGCTCGTTATACGACTGTCATAAACCGTAACGACGTTAGGATGACTGATACGACCGGCCGCGGCTTCTTTTTCGAACCGTTTGACGTAAACAGGATCGGAAGAGAATTGAGGTGCGAGGACCTTGAGCGCGACGCGCCGGTTACCGACTCTGATTTGCTCGGCAAGATAAACGTGTCCCATTCCGCCTTTTCCTAGCGACCGAACGACCCGATAATCCCGAGCAATTTCGGGACTGATCGGAGGATCGGATTGTGCCTGGATAGTGGTGTACATGGTGTTATTCCGGGGCCGGTATTCAGTAACGAATCTAGTAAATATCCAGAAGTATCTAAGCTGGATTAAGCTGGCGATCTAACCGGCAACTCAACGAACCGCAGAGAAATGCTTATCCGGTGCGATGAATAATATCATCTCATTGATTGTGGTGTCACGAGGGAAGTGTCGATTGATTCTCCGGCCAGTTCCATTTCTAAATTGTATCTGTTATTGTGTATTTAGAGTTTTAGCTCTTCGTTCTGGTGCTCGGTACCCGGGGCGCTGATTGAGCGGATGCCGCCGCGAAAATAATCTTGTAGTTTGTTTAATACCTTCAGTATAAGACTGAGGACTTCATATGAAAAGTATCGCTGCAAAATTTCTATGTTTTGTAATTAGCTTCTTGTGTACGAGCACATTTTCGATTGCTCAGATGGCTCAGTCCTCTTCGGTTTTCGGCGTTGTCAAAGATCCAAACGGCGCTGTCATTGCGGGAGCAACAGTCAGTATAAAGAATCAGGAAACTGGCATTGAGCAATCAACAGTGACGAATGCGACTGGTAATTATTCGTTCGTTAATGTGCCTATCGGGCAATATGAACTAACGATCTCAGCAAATGGGTTTACGAAATCAACCGTAAGAGGCATTACCACCGTAAACAAACCAGTGATGATAGATGTTGTTCTGCAAGTGAGCGGGGTCATCGTTGATGGTGACTGTTGGGTGTGTGTTGGGGAGGAGATAATTTACGACCAGACTGACACAATCAGCAGGCTAATTTCTGAGCGCCAAATCAAAGACGTGCCTGCAGTTTCGCAAAACGCCATCAATCTTGCCCTTCTTGAGCCCGGGTTTGTAACTGTGGGACGGCCACGACAGTCAACTGTGAATGGATTGCCGAAAGGGGCGATCAATATAACCCTCGACGGCATCAATATTCAGGATAACGCCCTCAAATCAGGCGATGGGTTCTTTCCTTTTATCGAGCCACGAATAGATTTCATTGAGGAAATGAGAGTAGTTACAGCCGTACCGGATTCCCGTGATTCGAAAGATGGGGCGGCGCAGATCGCTCTTGTAACGAGGTCCGGAACAAATGAATTTCACGGAAGCCTGTATGAATACCTTCGCAATTCGTCTTTGAATGCGAATAACTATTTCGTCAATTTATTTGGCGCTCCGCGACCTAAAATGATCTTGAATCAGTTTGGCGGTCAACTTGGCGGTCCGATCAGCAAAGACAAAGCATTTTTCTTTGTCGATTACGAAGAATATAGATTACCAACAGAGGCCGTTCGAACCAAAACAATCTTTGATCCGAGCACGCTAAACGGTAATTTCCAGTACATTTCCAACACCGGCGTTTTTCACAGCGTCAATCTTTTTAATCTCGCCGCAGCCAATAGTCAGACATCGACAATAGACCCAACCGTTGGAGCTTTGCTGAATCTGATACAAGCTTCGACCAGTCGGGGAGTTGTCTTCCCGACCGGTGATCCGAATCGGCAAACATTTTTCTTTAATACAAAAGATAACCAAATACGAAGGTTTCCGGCAACCAGGTTTGATTATCATCCGACTAGCAGCATCCAGTTTTCAAATACCTACGCATATCAGCAGTTTGGTCAGATATTCGATTTGGCCGATAACGCTCAACCTGCATTTCCGGGTTTTCCGAATTTCGGCAGCCAACGATCTAATCGTTTTCTTGAATCATTCGATTTAAGCTACATATTGAATCCAAACATGGTTAACGAATTCCGCTTTGGGTTCACTGGTGGCACGCTGAGAATGTTTCCAGAGGTTGCTGCATCGCAATTTGCAAATCAGGGCGGCTTCAGCCTGAATCTCGGCTCGGCTGGAATCAGCAATGCAACGGCGGTGCGATCCCCAATAGATCGCAATTCGCCCATTTGGCAATTCGATGACAATTTTGCCTGGGTTCGTGGTAATCATGCCAGCGAATTTGGGTTTTCCTTTACGCAAGCCGGTTTATTCACCAAATCTGTGCCAGGAGGCGTGGTTCCAGTATTGTCATTTGGTGTGGGAATTGGTGATCTAGCTGGTGCTATGTTTACACCCAGCAATTTCCCCGGCGCTTCTTTTACACAAATAAACCAGGCGAGCAATATCTATGCTTTGCTGACGGGACGGATCACAAGTGAATCCGGAGACGCTGTTATAAACGAAAACGGAGATGGGTATACAAATTCAGGAAATTACATTGAGCGAGATCGTCAGCGTGAAACCGGGCTGTTTGCAATGGACAGTTGGAGGGTAACGCGCTATCTGACACTCAATTTTGGTCTGCGGTGGGAAGTTCAATTCCCGATGACGTCGTTGAACCACACTTACTCTCAGACTCCCTTTGATCAATTGTTCGGTATTTCGGGACCCGGAAATCTGTTCAAACCGGGAACTATGACCGGTACGCCTACTCAGTTTACCGATGTCCAGCCTGGAACGGCGGCTTACAACACAGATTGGGGAAACTTCGCTCCGCATCTTGGTTTCGCCTGGAGCACAGGATCAAAACACCATTTTCTAAAAACATTTCTCGGCGAGCCTGGAAACACTGTCATACGCGGAGGCTATTCGGTCGCTTATATACGCGAAGGTATGGATGTGATTTCCAATACACTGAGCAGCAACCCAGGCAGCCTTATTAATACTAGTGTGAGCCAGACTTCGGGGACTCTCACAAACTTTCCAGTGCTGCTTCGTGACGGAGCACCGGGATTGCTGCCTGCTCCATCGTCGGTGTCATTTCCGATTCTTGGAACGTTAAATGATACTGCGAATGCGTTCATACCAAATCTGAAAACCGGCAGAGTTCATTCGTGGTCATTTGGAATTCAGCGTCAGTTGGGCTATTCGAATGCTGTGGAAATTCGTTATGTAGGGAACCGCGCCATGGATATGTGGCGGCAGTACAACATCAACGAAGTGGATGTCGTAGAGAACGGCTTCATCAACGAGTTCAAACTGGCAGAGGCTAATTTGCTCGCGAATGATGCCGCCGGAGGAGCACGATTCAACAGTTTTGCGTTCTTCGGACCGGGAACTGGAACAGCGCCGCTGCCTATAATTCTTGGTTTCTTCAACGGAGTTCCAGCCTCATCGGCAAAT
>DASRDY010000215.1:0-80814 GCA_035652355.1 Blastocatellia bacterium | reverse complement strand
AGTTGACGGCGAATGTCGAACTGGTACCGGATGTTAATGTGTCGCCGCCCGTTCGAGCAGCAGTAATTGAAACCCCGGATTCGCCCTTGTTATAAGTTACGCCACTTATCGTAACGCTGTTTGTTCCGGCAGTAATGGTTCCAGTTAGTGTTCCTCCCAATGTGCCGGTCCCGCTGGCCTTGCTGAGAGAGACTGTGGTATCCGACAATACGTTCGTTGCCGTACCGCTGCCATCCTGAGCCTGGATTACTACTGAGAAAGACGTACCAACTGTGGGATTTGAGCCACCATTGATCTGCGTGACGGCCAGTTTAGTCGCCGTTGCGGTATTGAACACCGATATTTGATACTGCTGTGACGTAGAACTCGGAAAAGGACCGGTGCCTCTGATTATTGCGGCGGTGGCGCTCGCGACTACTGATACGGAGCCACTGCTGACAGAATAGATGACCGTGTTTTCACCTGAGCCGCCATTGCCACTGTCAAACACGTAAATTGTTCCACTGCTGGTTACGGCAACGCTTCGCGGAATGTCGACTGTCGGTTTTACACCCGTGCCAAGTACAAGCGTAGTTCGATTACCTGTCGATGGGTCTATGGTTCCCACCTTACAAGTGGTTGAGCTGCTGCCGACATCAGTGAATACTATCAATCCAGTCGCCGGATTCCAGGCAACGTCATTGAGGGTACTGATGAAATTTGTTCCGGTCCCGTGGCTGCCGGTGTTATCTGATATTACCGTGCGGTTGCCGGTAGCCGGGTCCACTTGATATACCGATGTACCATTGAAAGCATAGATCGTTCCGTCCGGTTTTACGGTGATATGTAGTTTTCCTAATCCGACCGAAGTCGCGCCGGCATTACCCAGTATAGCGCCACTGCCTGTGCTGTTATTGGCCACAATAGTCCTGGCCCCGGTGGACACGTTGACTCGCAGGATAGCTGAGTTGGATGAAGCCCCGCTGGTCGTTCCGGCATCAGCCACAAGAATAGTGCCGGTCGATGGGTCCCAAACTATCTTCGTTACATTAGTGGTAAAGGCTGGGCCGCTGCCGGTCCCATTGCCGGTAATCACAGTGCGATTGCCTGTGCTGGGGTCTACTTGAACAATGACCGGCGTGGACGAAAGCTTGTCCAGATAATAGAGGACTCCACTGGTAGAAATGGCAGTGCCGAGCGGCAGACTAATTGTAGTGCTGCCGCCCGTGCCGACACCATTGCCAGTCGCCACTGTACGGTTACCGGTGCTGGGAGCAACCTTGTATACCGCCGCCGTTGCCTGAGAGCTGGCCTGGTCTGGTAACGCAATATCACCCGAAGAGAATGTAACCTGTAGCACCCCATCGAACTCTTCTCGGGCGCGGCCGGAAAGCGCTGTCTTGCTGCGGATGCGTCCGATCGTGGCTTCAAGTGTCCAATCTGCGCCGCGTGCTGCGTTGCCGGTGAGGTTTGTCGAAGCCGCTACATTAGCGCCCGTTAGCACGGCTATCCGTTTGATAAAAGCTATTCCGGATTTTCCGCCCGCTACATTACAACCGAACAACAGTATGTCGGAATCGGGCGTGAGCGCCGATCGGATCGTTTTCCAATCTGAATCGTACCGATCTATGTTCTGCGCCGACAGGACGGTATTGCCGATCTGAATATGGCCAATTTCTCCGTGAGAGACGATCTGCAGAGAAGAAATCCTTCGATTGTCATTGCGCGGCTGCTTTAGATACTCGGCAATCTGTTGCAAGCCATCGCGTCGATTATCGAGCAAAACAGTTTCCGTACCGGGCGCAGCGCCTTTGGCCAAAACCTGGAAATTGTCGATTCCGGAATCGATAAACAGGATCGTCCTGCCGGAACTTTGGGCGTCCTTAACATTAGCTATAGCTATAATTGAGCCAGCTATTGCTAAGCACAAAAGCACGGCAATAACATATCCTACGCAGCAACGACACGATACCGCAAAGCGCGAGTAACAGGTGATTGCTAACCGACGCAAGCCAGGGGAGATCATAATTTTGCTCCATAGTGACAACTGAATTTTCAATTAACTTCTGAGACCTTCGTTACAGGGGAAGCTCCAAAAACCCTGTAAAGGCATGATTTACCGATCTGTCTCGAACTGTGCCCTTACGTGCAACCATTGACATGCGCACAGTTGCTACCCACGGCCTCCACCGACGGGAAACCTGGAGGTCTGACATTGCCTCTTGTTAGTATTTTGGCTTGCTCTAAACTGAGCGATCCTCAACTAATCGATCCTCGCCCTTGCTGATGCATTTGAAAGCAACGGCTAACACTCGATTAGAGAAGAACAGCCAGGCGTGATTCGGGAATTTGACTAAATCCTGGATTTTGCCTGAGAAACATCATCGCAATCCATCCCACCTCTCAAAGGAGCCAACAATCAGCATCACCGTGACTATCGGAATAAAAATAACAATCGTTAGGGCGTTAATGGTCATTTTGTAACAATGGTCACGAATTCAGGTAAAAATAGGGTATTTACCTGGCCGGTATGCGCTGGAAGCTAGTATTCTCATGGATGAAGAGGAGCTCGCCCTTGTCTTATTTGATCCCGGGCGGGCAGGAATGCAGGAATGCCTGGTTGGTTGGTTGCAACACGAAACCAGCAGCTTCAGAAACTCAGGAAGTTTGCTGGTCTCGATTTCAACTGGTTATCGTAATCGCAAAGCGTTGCGTGATCTGTCAGCGAAAAGCAAAGCGGGACTGAATCTCTCCGGGATGAACAATCGCGGCCAGCGGTTTACGGCTTTAAATCCAGTATTGCCTTACCGTTTTTCACGTCAACAGGAACAGAAACCTGTTCGTGGACAACCAGCCACTTGCCATCAGTCTTGCGGTAGCAGGCGGTCCAACGCAGCCATCGATCAGTCTTTTGACCATTCTTTATTGTTCCACCTATCCTGTTAAGACTATGGCTGAATGCCACGTCATCGCCAGCAGTGATGCTCAGATTGTGAACCTCGTAGTCAATCGGGCCCTGGTACGACTCGAAGAGCTCTTGCCAGCGCTTTGTAAACTCTTGGCCGCCTCCGTGTTGCAGCGGCGGACCCAGGTCGAATGAAACGACATCAGGGGCAAAAACAGACATGACTCCGTTAATGTCTCTGGCGCGTATCGCTTTTACAAAACCATCTACCAATTCCCGGATTTCGGCTTCGTTTTTCGTGCTGTTTTCCTTGGCGGTCATAGTGTTTACGGTTAAGTTGCCAGCATTGCCTTCATTTGTCAGGCGGGAGAAAACCGTGACGAGCGCTACAGCGCAAAGGAATATGCTGCCAAGTCTAAATTTCATTCTTGGCTCCTTTCCTGCTCACGGACAGTTAAGATAGTGTTCCAGCTGACAAGAAGAAAATCAATGATGGTTTCGATGTATTTGATATCATTGGAAGCCATCCTCGGCGGCTCGGCTGCTTCGCTTTGCAGTCACAAACCATATTGGCGCATTTATTTTCGAGACGGAGTCGAACCATCCGTCATTTACTTTTATCAACTCGCCAGCCGCCTTGGCATTGCTTGAAAACATTGACGATTAGTCGGATAATCCTCGCGCAGCCGTCTTCGTATCTTGTTCTGTTACTCACTTATTTTTTAGATTTCGCGCAGATTAGCAGTTTAGACTATGCAAAAGCCAAAGCAGTTCCCTTTCGGCGCTTCCGGATCGCAATCAAACGGTAAATCCCTGAACAAATCTGCTCTGCCGAACCGAAATGCTCCACTGGTTAGAAGTTATCCCCAGGCTTCACAAGTTAAGAATCAACCGGCTGCTCCGCAGGTTCAGCCGAGGACAGTTTTAAATAACAGGCCGGGGGCAAATCCGGCCGGACACAGACCGGCGACAGCTCGCACAAGCGCTTTGGTTTTGCCAAAGATGAAGGAGCCCGTCGCTCCTCCTCGTTTTGTTCCAGAGACTAAACCAAAGGTTATACAGAACATTAATCAGAAATTCGCCGGCGTCGCGCAGCCTAAATCCGGCCGACCGGCGGCAAGCAGACCGCATCCCGCGCCGCCTCCTCCGGCGAATGTGACGCTCTCGCGCGCTGCCGTGCAGGCCAAAATGCCAAAAGCACCGCGGCCGGCGATCGCGACGGCACAGATGCGAACACCGCCCGCAGCGCCTCCGGTATATAAACCAATACCGCACAGAACGGGCAATCCGGCGCAAATGAAACCAGCAGTCTCTTTGCCGAAAATCAAACTGCAGCAATTTGCCAAAGCGATCCAGCGCAAACAAGCGCACGCTGCCCTGGTGAGATCTATTCTGAGTAAAGGCAGAATCCGCAATTCTGTCTTGATGCCGTCGGTGATTCAACGGATGACGATGGCATTGCCGAACCCTCCATTAAACAGGTCGCGGAATTTCATTCACTCCGGGCAATTTCAGGATATGTCCGGTAATCAAAAGCAAAGAGCCGGTCGCGTTGAGGCAATCCTCGATCCTAACAATGCATACCAGGGATCCCCGCCATCGGTTGATCCACTCGGCTGGGATTACGCTAATCATGTAGCTCTACAGAAGCCGAACAAACCGTTTAAGCCGCATAGAGGCTGGGTTCGATTTCATTTGTTGAATGAGGAGCTGGGCGGACCAGGCAATACTGTCTTAAACCTGGTGCCCACGCTGGGCATTTACAATACCGGAAAACTATGGCGCGATTTTGAAGAAGCGGCCAAATATTACGCCGATAATTATTTTGTAGCTTTTGAGGTGCAAGTCGCCTACCACGCTAATGTGGTCAGCAACCCACAGCAGCTCGGCGATAATCAGCTTCAATTCTTCCCGCAGACAATCAGCGGTGAGTTTCAATACTACAAGAATGGTGGCTGGAGATCTTCAAACAAGAGCACGGTCACATTGAATATACCTGCTCCATCAGTGACCCCGGGATTCGTTGAAGTTCCAATGACCGATTGCAGCGAACAAACCCTGACCGGGACTTTTTCAATCAATTCATGGCTGGCAAAGCGAATAGTTGAAAACCAGAACTATATCTATACCAGTAGAAATCAGATCGCCACTGTGCAGGATTTGTATGACTTGTTGTACGACATGGTTACCGTACGTGGGGGCGGTTCAAACGACCCTCAGGGCGATCTGAATGCAACCTGGGGCGGTCTTCAGACAGCGCTGAATAAAACGGCGGGTACAGCTTTGCGTATTTATCCGGGATGGGCGCCTAATGGGACAACCGCAATAAAGAGATACGAAATCAGTTTAAGCACGATACAGATTAACTTAAATAATCAGCCAAAACTGGCACAATTCGCTAACTGGTTAGGCATCGACATTAGCGTACTGAAACTTTTCGGCAACGCAGGCACTTATACCAACTCGACTTCTTTCCTTTATTTTGACCTGACCCGTTACATGCAGCTAAACCAGGCTCAGGCATTCGACAATCTATGGCCAAAAGTCGAACAGGCCGTTCAGCGAAAGCATGGATGGTGCCTTACGGGAATAAAGTTCGCCCCGTTAACAAAAACGAGAACACAGGAACTACAGGAACAAGCCGAACGCTGGCGTCGCGAGCAGGAAGAGAAAAACCGCCGAGAAGAGGAGGAGCGCAAGAGACAAGAGGCGCTGAGATTGCAGCGGCAAAAGAAGGAAGATGAAGATCGGCAGCTACGAGACGTCCAGGCAAAGATAAGATACAAGTTCTGGTCAGACCTGCAGCAGGCGGTATCAGATGTTAAGTCCGGACAACAACTGAGTCAGCAGGCCCTGGAGGAATACCGACAGCAGTCAGACAAGTTTATCAACGGGTTATATCACCACGTAAAAAGCAAAATGGAACTGGGCAACTTCGACAGTTCGGTCGATTTAATGACTTACTATCAGGTGAATGTTAAATTGAATGAGATGTTGAGCAACGCAAAGCGGCACTATCCGTGGCAACAGCCGAGGATCAATCCAGTCCAGCAGCAGCAACCCACAGTTAATAACCAGTTCCAGACGCAACAGTACACAGTCCACAATCCGTATCAGCAGCAACATACGACGAACTATCCATATCAGTTCCAGATGCAACAGAATTACTATCAATATCCGCAGCAGCAACAGATGGTCAATAACCCGTTTCAGATGAACCAGCAAACGATCATCCACCTGCTCCCGCAGATTCAGCAGCAAAATACGGGTAACAATCAGTTTCAAACGCAAACGCAACAGCGGCGGAATGATTCTGACGACGAATCGATGGACCTGTAGGATTCGCGGCGCACTCAGGACTACGAAAGCTTTTTAAAATCCGAGTCGCGGAAATCGGGAAACAGCTCGGGCATTACCTTTCGGAAATTCTGCTCTTCGATCGAAATCATCAACCCGCGTTTGGTATTTGGCGGCTTTGCCACCGCTCGCTGCCAGTACCAGAATCCGCGTGATTTCAACAGCAGCTCGAGATACCCCTCAAAATTCACGCCCATCCGACGCATGTCTTCGCCGAGATAATGATAATAAACCTCGGGATCGGGTGAGCCGTCCAGGTAGAGCGCCGCGCAGGCCTCTGGCACAAAAAAATCGACCGGATGGAGTGGGGCGTACTGATCATCTTCGTCGGTGTAGATTTCATCTTCCCAGTCGCCGAATACTTCCTGAACGGGCCGCAAATCGATAGAGCCAGCGGCCAGACCTCCTTCCGGAATTTCCTTTCCGGTCGCGCGTTCCCATTTAATAGTGATGCCGTTGCACTCGCTATAGAAATCGACCATCGCCGGTGTGAGCTTAAATGTTTCCCTGGCCTGGTCGAGCTCCCCTGCAGTAGCGGGTGGCTTAAAAGTAGATTGAGTCAGCTCTATGGCAGGATTGGACTGAAGTTCGCTGACCATGGATTTGAAACGCTGCAGCATTGATGATCCCATTTATCACCTCTTAGTGTCGCGGGCTATTGTCCTACAGGACGTTGTGAAGTGGCAAGAAGAGAAGTAAGGGCTGAGGTATCGAATTAGGCGGTAAGCCGGCTAACCGTGACGATGTGTCATTTCTATTGCAGCTACGCCGCAAATATAAACAGGAGATCACATCGAACTGCGGGCAAAGCGGGCTCGTGTTTGAGTGACTACAACAAAGTTGTCTGACAATTGATCGGCGTATTGTTCAAGCAGTCTCGACAACACTTCGATCTTGTTTGACGCGCGTTCGTCTGAAAGTCGAAGGAACACTACTCCGCGATGGGGGAATTGCTCCCGGTAAACCTTTTCACCAAAATCTTTATCATTTGTGATCAGGATGCGATTTTCCGAGAATGCCATTTTGATGATTTCTTCATCGGTCGCGCCACGTAAATCATCGTAAATCGAAAACACCTCATGGCCTTGCGAACTCAACCATTGCGCGACCCTTGGACCTGTACATTCGTCAACCAAAAAGCGCATTTAACGAGTTTCTGTAGAAAGCGGCATGAAGGTAGTGTCGCCCAGTGATCTGGTGGCGAAAAGCAAACAGGACTGAATATCTTCGGCTTTGAGCCCGTCGTACTCTTCGATTATTTCAGTCGTTGACGCGCCGTGCGCCAGCAGATTGAGAATATACTCTACGGTCAGGCGAGTCCCTTTAATGACTGGCTTGCCGGCCATTATTTTTGGATCCACGATAATTCTTTCAAGCAACTGTTCATCGTTCATAGCTTTTGCAATCCTATGATTGTTTTCAGCGTTCAATAATATCATACTTGCGACAGCGTTCGTGGTGTGGCTCTGTAGTAGCGTAATCGTCCCCGATTGCGCCGGCCGTTAAATACGCGCTTTGGGAAGACAGACGTTACATCAACACGAAATTTAATTTAACTCGGTGAAACACGGAGACGAAATGACCATTTTGAATCTCAGGAAGAAAAAGAACTCTTTGGAGCGCGTCAACTGCGTTTTCGTCCAAACCAAACCCAAGGCCCTGAATCACTTTGCAATGGCTAACATTTCCGTTCGCTTCAAAAGCGGCCATAACCGAAACGGCGCCTGTTATATTATTGATTCTCGCCTGCTCTGTGTAGTTTGGTCGGGCTTGCCAAATCAAAGTCAACCGCTGGTCGCCGATAGGTACGTTGTAGTTTTTCTCGGCCCCGATTTTCAGTAAGTTGCGAAAACCGGTTTTATGTTGCTCCAAATCTTTTTCGATAGCGTCGACTTTTGACTGCAGTTGTTTTGCTTCATCTGTCGACCCTGTGTGACCTTGTTGGCGGTTGTATAGCTCGGAATTAAGCGGACCTTCTTCTGATTGCAGTCTGCGGATCTGCAATCCCTGGTCGCGCAGTTCATTCCACCATTTCTCTTCAGTAGGACTGCAATCCCGAGTCTTTGCGGACACTGGGCTTTCAATCTGGGATTTTCCTGCATCATTTTTGTCAATCTGTTGTTTTGAGGGACGTTCCAAGGTTGCGAATGATTGTTTAAGAATAAGGAGGGAACAAGCTAAAACGAGTAGTGACGTACAGAGTTTTATCGGCATGGGTCTGTCATCTCTCCTTTGTCCTGACAATTCTCAGATAGACTTAGCGACACAGGTATAATCGATTATATGATAAAATTCTTTTCCGGGCTGAGCTTTCAGCTTGGAACATAGCGAGAAAAACTTCTTATCCTCTGGCAACTAACATAGAAGTCAATCGAACCAGCCAGTGCGATAGGTAATCCACCAGGACGCGAACCCAATTGGAATCGTAGCCAATAATCCCCAAATCAGCGGCAGGTTGAAATCCGCGATAGCGGACATGATGAAGAAACTACCCCAAAATACTTTCTTTTGCATAACACCCTCATCGGCTATTATCGGGAAAAGATCGAACGCCAAATAGGAGCCGTTTTATAAAACGCCCCTGAAGCCGGGAGGTTCTCGATCTTGGCACTTTGTCGAATCTTCGGGCATACTCAAAGCAATCAGGATGAACGCTAAAGTCCCCTTGGAGGAAAAGATGCCCAGAAAACAGATGTTCGTTTCGCAATCAACTTCGGATGAAGTGGATACCTGGGAGGAACAGATAGAGGGCAGGACATTCGTTTTTCGCATTATTCACACCTCCGTTCTGGGGCAGATGCCTTATTACACTGCGTCTGTTCATGACAAAGATGATCCTGCGGTAAGCATTCAAAATATGTTCGTTAACCGACCGACCCGAGAGCAGGTTGGACAAGCGCTCACCGATTGCGACGAGTTTGATGAAAAGTTCGGGCTGGTGTGAGAGATCAACCGCATATAATAAATGTAGGCGGGCATCGTTACTCCCGCATTTGGTCCATTTCCCCAATAAACCCAGATCAATACCCTGCACAGTAACAGACCCGTGCTGCAAGGTATCCCTTGAGACTTCAGTATTTGGCCATCATGTGTCACACCAGTCACACGGCCGCAACTTGTTCATTCGGTTAGGCTTGTGGCGGAATCGCGGCTGCGGATTTTTCGACCTCGGTAAATTATGTCTAGATACGTATAGCCTGATTTCAGGGACTTAGCTGCTTTTGGCGCCCATGGGACCCCGGGATGGGAGGGAATTCGGCCAACTGGTGTCACGCTGTCACAGGCAAGTTAAATCCTTTATATGGAAAGACTAATGCTGTGATTGTGGCCAACTGGCGTCACAACTTCCCGTCTCCTATGAACGAGTTGCTGTTCAGGATTCACCGGCCAGGACAGCACAATTACCTTGCTGGCAGGAAATCCTGCAAGATGGTGTCACTGGTGTCACAGTTCATTAAGCTCTTTGTTTTCTGTAGGTACCGCTGTGACACCTGGGTGTGACATGGTTCTCTCGGTCGGAATTTGGCTGACTGATGTCACGGTTAAGGTAGACTGCTGATCGCGCCCAACCTGGTATTCTCAAACCAAACAGAGATGTAGAGGTATTGAATGTGTGGGTTGGCGATACTCCATCATCGTGACGGGCGGCAGCCTGGTGCACCTTCCTAGCTCGTTGCGAAGCTTGACACTTATCGGTCGCTTGTTTATAGTAACGGTTCGTTTTTTGAACGATTTTGTTCGTTTATAGGCGCGTAGCTCAGGGGTAGAGCACTACCTTGACACGGTAGGGGTCTGCGGTTCAAATCCGCACGCGCCTACCATTTGAAGTGGCAGATCGTTGAAGATTTTGCTTTAATTATCTGTTGTAGTTGACAAATTTTACGCCAGCTCCAGAAGCACTTTCGCTTGATCGTCCGCCTGCTGCCCTTCGGCAATATGGTGTGAGGCGAAAAGCGGGCGCGGAGATGATGATGAGACGATTCGGGTTTATTCGAGCATTCGAGGCCACGGTCACTACCGTGGGCATCGAGTAGTTTGCTCGGTGTCCTGATTCCCTTCTCAAACAATAATTCATCCGCGCAGAGACTTGCGGCGAAAGTCGCTGACGTAGAATCTGACCAGTTTGGAACAATCCCGCAGGTGGCTGAGTTGCGGATGCGGTGCAGGCTTAATGTCTTGCGATATTCAATCGCAGGACGGTGTAGCGCATTAAGCAAAAAAGCTTAAGCAAAGGGCCAAAAGGGATTGTTGAATTATGTCAAGTAATATTGAACCTAATAACGCCAGTCAGTCCGCCGATGGTTTGCGCGCCATCGACGTACTGAAGTCTCAGGACAGAGACGCTGCCAAACAGGCTATCGCCGCGAAAGTCGACGGCGAAATCGTCGACCTCAGTCGACCTGTTCCAAAAGGCGCGCACGTCGAAGCGATCACGCCAGGATCGGGTGATGAAGCGTTGGAAGTCTATCGCCACTCTTCAGCGCATCTGCTGGCCGCAGCCGTTCTGGAATTGTTTCCAGGAACGAAGCTCGGCATCGGTCCGGCTCTGCTTAACGATCCGAAAGGCGGATTCTTTTACGATTTCGAGCGTGAAGAGCGTTTCACGCCTGAGGACTTAGAAAAGATTGAAAAGAAGATGCGTGATCTTGTGAAGCGCAATCTTCCCTACGAACGCAAAGAGATTCCAAAAGCCGAAGCTTTGCAAATCTTCGACAAAATGGGCGAAGAGTTGAAGTGCGAGCTGATAGCGGACAAAGGCGGCGATACGGTTTCGTGTTACACGCTCGGACCGCACTTCGTCGATTTTTGCCTTGGACCTCACGTTCCGTCGACGAGCAAGATTAAAGCGTTCAAACTGCTGTCGCTCGCGGGTGCATATTGGCTCGGCGATAACCAGCGACCGCAGATGCAGCGCATCTATGGGACGTCGTTCTTTTCGCAGGAAGAGCTGGATGCTTTCCTGAAACAACGCGAAGAAGCGGCCAAACGCGATCATCGTAAATTGGGTAAGGAACTCGACCTCTTCTCGATTCAGGAGGACTTCGGCCAAGGCTTAGTGCTGTGGCATCCGAAAGGCGGAGTCATCCGAAAAGAGATAGAAGATTATCTGCGAACGGAATTGACGAAACACGGTTACGGATTGGTCTTCACGCCGCATATCGCCAGGCGGCATTTATGGACGATCTCTGGCCACGAAGAGAATTACGCCGATTCGATGTTCTCGCCGATGAAGCTCGAGGATCAGGAATATCGAATCAAGCCGATGAATTGTCCGTTTCACATCGGCATCTACCGGTCGCAACAGCGCAGCTACCGCGATTTGCCGTTGCGTTATGGTGAATTCGGTACGTGCTATCGCGGGGAGTTATCAGGCACGCTGATGGGCTTGATGCGAGTTCGCGCCTTTACGCAGGACGATGCGCACCTGTTCTGCACGCCTGAGACGGTCGAGCAGGAAATTATCGATTGCGTTGATTTCGCCGAGAGCGTTTATCGCACGTTCGGGTTCGAAAATTACAAGATCGAGCTATCAGTCCGCGATCCCAATAATAAGAGCAAATACATGGGTCGCGACGAAGACTGGGAACGAGCAGAGGCTTCTCTGGTGACGGCTTTGAACCGAAGGGGTCTTTCGTATGAACGCATGGAAGGTGAAGCTGCGTTTTACGGTCCAAAAATCGATATTAAAGTTGTCGATGCTATCGGTCGACTGTGGCAATTGACGACGGTACAGTTCGACTTTAATTTGCCAGAGCGGTTCGGTCTTGAATACATCGGCGAAGACGGTCAGCCGCATCGGCCGATTATGATTCACAGGGCGCTGCTGGGTTCGATGGAGCGATTCTTCGGAATCCTGATCGAACACTACGAAGGCAAATTCCCTGTTTGGCTTTCGCCGGTACAGGCGATAGTATTGCCGATCACGGATCGTCAAAGCGATTATGCGCAAAAGGTCCGCGACGATCTGAGAAGAAAAGGCTTCCGAGCTGAAGCCGATTTCCGCAGCGAAAAGATCGGCGCAAAGATTCGCAACGCGCAGTTACAGCGCATTCCGTTTATGCTGGTCGTCGGTGACCGCGAAATGGAAGAAGGCAAAGTGGCGGTGCGTAACCGTGTCCAGGGTGATACGGGTTCAGTATCAGTCGAAGAGTTTGCCGGCCATCTGAAGCATCTGGTCGACGAGCGATCGGCAGAGTTGTGATCTGTTAGACGTAAATAGCGCGGAACGAACAGGTCACTGGAGTGGGTATGGCAGGGATTTAACGTCCTGCCCAACTAGGAGGTGAGTTTATCGGCAGTGGATTTTTCCGAGGTCGCCGGCCACAACGCCGCGACGAGCCCAAAATCTCTGTGCGCGTGAACGAGCGCATCAGGGTCCCTGAAATTCGCGTAATAGATGACGAAGGCAAACAACTGGGAGTCATGCGTCCGCAGGAGGCGCTGCAGATTGCGCGCGAACGCGGTCTGGATCTGGTTGAAATTGCGCCGCAGGCGCAGCCGCCTGTTTGTCGCATCATTAACTTTGGCAAATACCAGTACGAGCAGAAGAAAAAGCAGCACGAGGCGAAAAAGAAACAGACCACGATTGTCGTCAAGGAGATCAAATTCCGCCCGGCTACGGATGAGCACGACTACGAGTTCAAGAAGAACAATGCTCATCGAATGCTGCAGGATGGCGACAAAGTAAAGGCGACCGTCAATTTCCGTGGTCGCGAAATTACGCACAAGGAATTGGGTTTTCAACTGCTGAACAAACTTGAAACGGATTTGGCCGACGTCGGACTAGTTGAAGTTCGACCGAAGCTGGAAGGCATGAATATGTTCACCATATTCACGCCGAAGAAGGTTGAAAAGCCAAAGAAACCGAGCGGCGATCACAAACCGCAGCAGTCCGGCGAAAAACAACAGGCACCGACGGAATCATAGTTTTTTCGCCCGCCCTATTTTGAAAGGAGTATTTAAATGCCAAAACTTAAAACCCATCGCGGCGCTGCCAAGCGTTTCCGCACGACCGCGACCGGGAAAGTCAAACGCGGTCATTCGCACGCGCGTCACATCCTGACTAAAAAGACCACGAAGAGAAAGCGTCTTCTGGACATCGATGTGATCATTTCCCCGAATGACGAAGGTCGTGTGAAGCAGATGCTTCCCTACGGCAGAGATTAATAAATTAAGCCGCAGGGATAGCCCGACTGGCGATTGGTAAACGAACGGCTCTGCCTTTCCCTGCTGAAAGAGATTTTATAAAAAAGGAGTTATTATGCCTCGTGCAAAACGTGGAAATAAGCGAGTTGCAAAGCGCAAGAAGATATTAAGCCTTGCCAAAGGCTATCGTGCAACCAAGAGCAAGCTTTATCGACAGGCGAGAGAATCCGTTCAACGCGGTCTGAAGTTCGCCTATGTCGGTCGCAAGTTGAAGAAACGCGATTTTCGTCGTTTGTGGATTGTCCGCATCAACGCGGCAGCCAGGGAAAACGGCCTCAGCTACAGTCAATTCATGCGCGGCTTGAAATTGGCCGGAGTCGATCTGGATCGAAAAGTTCTGGCCGATCTGGCGGTAAACGACGCAGCAGCATTTACAGAGTTGACGAACAATGTGAAGAAAGCTCTGGAATCTGCGCCAGCCGCTGCCTGAAAAACTGATTACAAAACATAAGCGGCACGCACTGATTAAAGGTGCTTGCCGCTTATTTGCATAGTTCGTAATTTAATGAATTCACCACAGGGACACAGAGACACAGAGTTTGCCAACGAGAAAAACTCTGTGTCTCTGTGGCTCTGTGGTTGGTTTTAATGGCCCGATAACCAACCAAATAGATGCAAGAAAATCTGGCGAAGATAAAAACCCAATTCGAACAGGACGTCCTGCTGATAGATTCGATTGATTCGTGGAGCGCAATGCGCGACAAGTATCTTTCGCGCAAGAATGGATTGCTAACACAAGCAATGAAGCTGACCGGAAAGCTGCCACCGGAACAGCGCGCGGGATTCGGTCAAGATGCCAATACGTTGAAAGCTCTGGTCGAGTCGGAGCTTGACCGAGCTCGGGCTGAGCTTGATGCTCGCGCGGAGACAGAAAGACTTAAACGAGAGTCGATTGACATTACGCTTCCCGGCCGAAAGCCAAAGCTCGGACATCTGCATCCGATTACATTAATTCGACAGCGAATTGAGGATATCTTCGTCGCGATGGGGTACAGCGTCGAAGACGGACCGGAGATTGAGACCAACTATTACAATTTCGATGCTCTGAACATTCCTGAAGGTCATCCCGCGCGTGAATCGTCGGATACCTTGTTCATCAGCAGCGAGCTTGCACTGCGGTCACAGACTTCCACGATTCAGATCAGAGCTTTGGAAAGGCGCAAACCGCCTCTACGTGTAATTGGACCTGGACGAGTATTCCGTCGTGACACTCCCGACCCGACTCACAACCCAATGTTCTATCAATTGGAAGCTCTCGTTGTCGGTCACGGCATTACGATGGCTGATCTGAAAGGAACTATCAGCGAGTTCGTTCATCAGCTTTTTGGCCCCGATCTTAAAACCAGGTTTCGGCCGAGTTATTTTCCATTCGTTGAACCCGGCGCTGAAGCCGATTATTCGTGTTTCGTGTGTCGCGGCAGCGGTTGCAGGACTTGCAAGATGTCCGGATGGATCGAAATGGGTGGCTCTGGAATGGTGCATCCGCGCGTGCTGGAAATGGCGGGAGTCGATCCTGACGAATTCTCGGGATTCGCTTTTGGATTCGGAATCGACCGCATGGCGGCGCTGATGTACAACATCGATGACATCAGATTGCTCTTTCAAAACGATGTTCGTTTCCTGGAGCAATTTGCATGAGCTCGCCCAAAGTTCGAATACAGCGTTTATCACCGACCGCCACGGCGCCGCGCCGTGGCTCTGAGCATGCTGCAGGGTATGATCTGTTCGCAGCAGAAACTGTGAAGGTGCCCGGGAGTTCTTTGACTGCCGATAAAGCAGTTCAGGTCGGCAACGCTGTGGTGCCAACTGGATTGGCCTTTGAGATTCCACCTGGGTTTTACGGTCGCATAGTTGAACGCAGTGGACTGGCCTTCAAACATCATTTGCACTGCGGCAGCGGAGTTATTGATTCGGACTATCGCGGCGAAGTCAGGGTTCTGGTCTACAACCTGAACGACACAGAATTTGTTATCGAGCGCGGGATGCGTTTTGCCCAGATAATATTTGAGCGCATCGGTGATTTTGAAATTGAAGAGAGCGAGGAGCTGAGCAATACCGGGCGCGGCAGCGGCGGTTTCGGCTCGACAGGAACTTCGTAAAAAATGAGAGTTAGCTATAGCTGGTTGCGTGAATTTGTTGATTTCGAAGTTACGGCCAGAGAACTGGCCGAAAAGCTGACCATGGTCGGTCTGGCAGTCGATACGATTGAACAGGTTGGCGACGATTATGCACTCGAGATCGATTTAACATCGAATCGGCCGGATTGTCTGAGTCACCTTGGAGTAGCACGCGAACTCGCCGCAATATTCCGTTCTCCACTGAAATTACCTGTTCCGGAGTTCGAGCAGAGCGATACTGACATAAGCGAAATCACATCGGTGGAGATATTGAATCCCGAGTGGTGTCCACGATACGCCGCTCGCGTGATTCGCGGCGTCAAGATCGGGCCTTCGCCCTCGTGGCTGGTCAAACGATTAGAAGTCTTAGGCCAGAGAAGCATTAACAACATTGCAGATATTACGAATTACGTGATGTTCGAGTTGGGTCAGCCGACTCATGCTTTCGATTTCAACAGACTTGCGGGACATAAGATCATCGTCCGCAACGCGCGTGATGGTGAAATGTTGACGACCCTTAACGGCGTCGAGCACCGGTTGACGCCAAACGTGCTGGTGATTGCCGACGCTGAAAAAGCCATCGCGCTTGGCGGCGTAATGGGTGGACTCGACAGCGAGATCACCGACGATACTGTTGATGTTCTCTTGGAGGCTGCTTTCTTTGAGAGGGCTAACGTCCGCCGTACCGCCAAACAACTGAATCTGCCGACTGAAGCCTCTTATCGTTTTGAGCGCGGAACCGATTACAACCTGCCGCCTTTCGCCGCCGATCGCTGCATCCAGTTGATTCAGCAGCTGGCGGGTGGAACCGTTGTTCGTGGAGCAGTCGACAATTATCCTGAGCCATTCGAACGCCAGCCAGTAAAGCTTCGCTATCGCAGGATAGAAGAGCTTACAGGTCTTCAGGTTGCTCCGAAAGAGGTTGAGCACATTATCAGCGCTCTCGATTTTCACGTCGAGCCGTTGCTCCACAGTACGGAATGGCTGGTGATGCCGCCATCGTTTCGCATCGACATTAGTTGCGAAGAGGACCTGATTGAAGAGGTCGCTCGTCATTTCGGCTACGACAAGATAAAGACCACTTTGCCGGGCTGGGGTGGCAGCGGCGGTTACACTCCGGGCGAATCGCAAAGAAGATCTATTAGGGATACCCTGACGACTCTGGGTTTCAATGAAGCGATCTCTTTCAGCTTCTATGACAGCAGCAAGGATGCATTGTTCCGCGATGCCGATACGCAGACAATCACTCTTTTGAATCCAATCATCGAAAATCTGGATCAGATGCGAACCAGCCTGTTGCCAGGACTGCTTGACGCTGTACAGCACAATTTCAACCACGGAACCAGGAATGTGAACCTGTTCGAGCTTGGCCGCTGCTTTAACTTCGCAGGTGAAGTCATCCACGAGCGCGAGATGCTCTCAATGGTAATGACAGGTCAGGTGAGCGAAGCCGATTGGCAGCGACAAAACGAGACCGTGGATTTTTACGCGCTGAAAGGCGTGATCGAAGCAATGTTCGAAAAGCTGGGGTTTACAAATCTACAGTTTGTCAGGTCAAGCTCGCCTTATCTGCATCCTGGACAATCAGCCGAGATTCGAATGGGTGATTCGGGAATTTACGAGACGTATGGATCCTTTGGCAGGCTTCACCCGAAGATTGCGGGCGAGTTCAAACTGAAGCAGCCAGTGTTTGTCGCCGACGTTCCATTTTATAAATTAGTCGAGGCAAAGCCTCCGCGAGTTCGGTATGAGCCTTTGCCACGATTCCCTGTTGCGTCGCGTGATCTGTCAGCGATCTTTCCCAAAGATGCTGTTTTCGACGACATCATCGCCGCGATTAGCGGCCTGGATATCGAGCAACTAAAATCCGTAAGGCTTTTCGATGTTTATTCAGGCAAGAATCTCCCCGAGGGCAAAATATCTCTGTCGATTGCTTTACGATTCCGCGATCCTCAGCGAACGCTAACAGAAGAAGAAATTAATAGTTGGTTTGACAGGATAACGGTTTTGCTTGGGGAGAAATTCGGAGCGGAACTGCGTCAGTGATCGTGAGTCTAATTCTCTAACTGACTTAGATATTCGTTCAACGCATCTTCAATGGCAGCGCGAATCTCGTCTTTCATCATTTCGCGGAGCTTAGTTATGACTCGATCAGAGATGGCATTGACTAACTCAGGAGATACACCAGACGTTTGATTGGCAGTTACGGACTGGTTGCTTGCCGAAGTATTCTGTGTTGTCGCGACTGCTGGTTTATCAGGGGAAACTTCCTCATCTCCCGTAACAACTGAAGACCGTTGATCGACGGCCGGTTTTAGCAATGCCCCCAAGCCTTCGACAACCGATTCCAATTCTCCCGTATCAATCCCGAGCGGATTGTTCGGATTAAACTGGCGATCTGGTTCGTCCTGCGGAGCTTCTTCATCCAGATCAATGACTTCTTCTTCAGCGCCGGGAACAAAGAGTTCAGGGGCAGCTGGCGCTTCGCCAAAAAAGTCGACCGCGGGTGGTTCAGGCTGATTGAAAACTGGAGTAGGATTGTTAGGTCCAATAACGAATTCCTCGATCTCTACCTCCTGGTTCGACGCCGCATCGATTTGGGAAGTTTCCAACGAGCTGATAAAGCTTTCCATCGGCTCGACGTCGTTCTTGCTAACGCTGGATTCTGAGTCCCATTTCGGCGTTTTATAGTCTCTATCCGTTAG
The DNA here is from genome assembly GCA_035652355.1 of Blastocatellia bacterium. GTDB lineage: Bacteria > Acidobacteriota > Blastocatellia > DASRDY01 > DASRDY01 > DASRDY01. The sequence continues at coordinate 62,545 of DASRDY010000215.1, read as the reverse complement.
ATCAATTGAAATATCACTGCCGTTCAATTCTTGTTTTGATGATTTCTCTGCTTTTGAAATCGCCGGACCCGAGTCCGCAGTCTCCATCAGATCTACAGAACGCACTCCGAGTGGTTGTGAAGCATGCTTTTGATAAGACGCGCCGTTTACGAGTTTTCCGCGGTCGATCACAGGTACTTCTTTAGCTCTATTTGCTTCTGCTGATGGCTGAACTTTATCTAGTAAACCGTTTACCAGTTTGAGTAGAGATTGAGGCTCAATCGGCTTCGTCATATGAGCCGTCGCGCCGACAGATTTCGCTTTGCCTTCGTCAAACGATTCGAACGCGCCGACAAGGAGGATTACCGGAACTTCCTTGGTTTCAATCTGACGGTGAAGGACTTCGCAGACTTCGTAGCCGCTCAATCCTGGCATGAAAATATCGGCAATAACAACATCGGGTCGGGTTTCTGCCGCGAGACGAACAGCATCATTACCGTTGTTGACGGCAATGACTTCAACATTTTCACCAGTGAATGTCAGGTTGACAACGCGGTGAATAGCAACACTGTCGTCCGCCAGTAAAACCCTGCGACCCATCAGTTACGCACGTACCTCCGAATCTCTGTTAGTAGAAGCTTATGTCATCAATGAATGCCTGAACCTAGCACCCGCCTCTATTGAAGTCAAGCAGGGGCTGAATCCGCAGTTCCGGGCAAATCATCAATTAACACAGTTACCTGTATGTCGTATCGGTCCTAAAGCGAATAATTGTTAATGATAATGAGTTTAGTCTCAGTGTCGCACCAGGAAAAATACGTATGCAATGACCGCCAAACCCGCCAGAATACGATAAACGATGAAAACCATTGTGCTGTGCGTGCGCAGATAGTTGAGCAGAATTGAAATCGCAATGAAGCCTACGACGGCAGAGGTCACCACCCCAACGATAAATGGCATCTTGAGCTCGTGCGGAAAACCTGCCTTGATCATTTGAAGCGTTTTCAATGCAACCGCCCCGGCGATGATTGGGCCTGACAGCAGGAAGGAAAATCTGGCTGCGGTGTCGCGTTCCATGTCTCGGAACAAACCTGCGGTAATCGTCACTCCTGAGCGCGATACGCCCGGAATCAACGCAGCAGCCTGGCATATACCAACGATTATCGCGTCACCCAGCGTTATATGCCGGATGTCTTTAAGTCTTCGACTAACGTTTTCCGCCAGCAACAGCACCAGAGCTAAGCAGATCATGGCTATTGCCGCTATCCACGGAGCGCGTATCGTCTCTTCAAAAAATTTGTCCAGCAACGCGCCAAACAACGCCCCGGGTATAGTGGCTATAACGATAAACCACGCCAGGCGGCGGTTCGGATCGTTCGCGACTGAGCGATCCAGTATGCTCCCAACTCCAGCGCCAACCAGGTTCAGAATATCGCGCCAGAAGTAAGCCACAATCGCCAGCAACGTGCCGCCATGCAGCGAGACATCGAACGCAAGGTCCTGAGCCTTGTCGAGCTCGCCGATGTGAAAAAGCTCATGCGCCCACAGCAAATGGGCTGAACTGCTGACCGGAAGAAACTCTGTTAAACCCTGAATGATTCCGAGGATAACGGCATGAAGTAAAGGCATAATCGGGGAATGCAAGAGGCGACCGTCGCTGTCCTCTTGCTTATATTTCAACGACGACCGGGATAATCATCGGCCGGCGCTGTGTCTCCTTTTGAATAAAACGTTTAAGCTCGATGCGAATCTTCTCTTTTATTACAGAAAAGTCAATGCGCTCTTCGTGATCCGATTTCTCTATTGTCTGAGCAACCAGATCCCGCGCACGGGTGAGGATGTTATCACCATTTTCCGTTGTGATGAAGCCGCGAGTTATAATTTCGGGTTCGGACACCAGATTGCCTGTGGAAGGATTGATCGCGACTATCGGAAGGACAAATCCATCGTAGGCCAGATGCTTGCGATCGCGAATAATCGCATCTTCGACTTTGCCAAAGCCGCTCTCATCGATAAACGTTCTGCCGACAAAGACTCTCGCAACGACCGATGCGCTGGTTTCGTCAACCGCGATCACATCGCCGCTTTCAGCCATTATAATGTCGTCCAGCGGAAAACCCAGGCTGTGGATGTAATCTTTGTGGCGATAGAGCTGGCGGTATTCGCCGTGGATAGGAATCACGAATTTTGGTCGAACTGCTTCGAACATTATTCGAAGGTCTTCCTGGCTGGCGTGCCCTGAGACGTGGACTCGCGCAACAGAGTTATCTACTATTCGAGCGCCCTTTTTGAAGATATGCCCCATCATTCGTGAGATGACTCGCTCGTTACCCGGAATGAATCTCGCCGACATTACAACAGTATCGCTTGGTTCAATTCCGATGCCTTTGTAACTGTCAACTGCAAGTCGGCTGAGAACCGCCATCGGCTCGCCCTGGCATCCGGTCGCGAGGATAGTGACTCGTTCGTCCGGCATTCGTTTTACGTCCGTTGTCGTGATCAGCATCTCGGGCTCAACATTCAGTTGGCGAAGACTATCGGCGATCTCAAGATTGCGAATCAGACTGCGGCCGAGGATTGCTACTTTGCGGCCATAGTCGCGAGCCAGATCCAGAACAATTTGAATGCGATGAATGCTGGAACTGAAACAGCTGACAATGATTCTTCCTGGCGCAGAATCGAAGATATCTTCGAACGCGGGAATTACGTCCCGTTCTGATTGAGTGCGTCCTGGACGCTCTGAGTTCGTCGAATCTGACAGGAGTGCCAGCACACCTCGATCGCCATATTCGCGCAAGCGATCCAGATCAATTGGGTCGCCATTAACCGGAGTCATATCGACTTTGAAGTCCGCAGTGTGAATGATTATTCCGACTGGAGTCTCAATCGCCAGGCAAACGCAATCGGTGGTACTGTGCGAAACGCGAATAAATTCGATGTCAAAGGGTCCGAGATGGATCGTCTCGCCGGCTTCAGTTATATGTGTTAGAGAATCTCCCAGAATTTGATGCTCGTTAAGTTTGTGCTCCACCATCGCCATAGTGAAGCGAGTTCCATATACCGGAACATTGACGGTTTTGAGGATGTATGGGAGCGCGCCGATGTGGTCTTCGTGAACGTGGGTGAGAACAATCGCGAGTAACTGGTGACGATTGTCTTCCAGAAAAGTCATGTCCGGGACGATAATATCGACGCCCAGCAGACTTTCATCAGGAAACGCCATTCCGGCGTCGATCAAAATCATTTCATCGCCGTATCGAAGGGCGGTGATGTTCATTCCGAACTCACCCAGTCCGCCTAACGGGATGATTTCCAGTTTCCCACTCACTAAACGACCTCCTCCATAAGGATACCAAACTTCGCACTATATCATCCGCTAACTTCGCTGGATAGCTAAATGGTTAGCGACTGCTGCGAATTCATCCAGAGACAGTGTTTCCGCGCGACGCTTTGGTTCAATACGGGCTTCGTCTAATAGCTTTACAACAACACTTTGATCTCCGATCAGCGATCGAAGATTGTTTGCGATTGTCTTGCGCCTTTGCGCAAATGCGGTTCTTACGACCTGAAAGAACAATCGTGCGTCAGAGACGGTGACGGCAGGTTTCTCTCTGATATTCAACCGAACAACAGTCGATGTGACTTTTGGCATCGGCTTAAAAGCGTTTGGCGGAACATCAAACACCTTCTTCACTTCAGCATAATACTGGACGAATACTGATAGCGAGCCATATTCCTTAGTGCCGGGCGCGCTGGCTATTCGCTCTACAACTTCCTTCTGAAGCATCAATGTCATATCAGAAATAAAGCGGTGATTCTCAAGAAGATGCTGGATAACCGGCGACGATATGTTGTAAGGAAGGTTGGCAACTACTCTGACCTTTAGCTCTGGCGGAACTCCGGCCTCTGACAACAGCGATTCAAAGTCTGTCTTAAGAATGTCACTCCGAACCAGATGAAGAGTTGAGCCGAGATTCCCTTCGAACTCTTCACCTAACTGATCCGCGCATCTGGGATCAATCTCGACGGCGATAACTGTCGCGGCAGATTCGAGCAGCAAACGTGTCAGAGCGCCCTGACCAGGCCCGATTTCCAATACCACATCTTGATCAGTGAGTTTTACCGAATCGACAATTTTGCGAGCGATATTTTTGTCGGTTAGAAAATTTTGCCCGAGACTTTTCTTAGCGTGAATCAAACTTGTTTCACAACTTACTGCTAATCGTTATTTCCTGCGCCAGCGTACGCCATCTTTTGTATCTTCAAGTAAAATGCCTCGCGCCGCCAGCATATCCCTGATCTCGTCGGAGCGCGCGAAATTGCGGCTCTTTCTTGCCTGGTTTCTTTCTTCAATCAGACGCAGGATCTCTTCTTCCAACATCTCCTCTTCGGCCGCTCCAAGAACCCCAAGGACTGTGTCAAACTTCGCAATCAACGCCAGCAACTTCTTTTGATCTTCAGCTTTTAATTCGCCGTGATCGATAGCCGCATTCACTTCGCGCATCAGGTCAAACACGGCAGCCAGCGCAACGGAAGTATTCATATCATCGTCGAGACCTGCTTCGAACTTTTGCTGAGCCCTTTCCAGCATTGCGGTCACATCAGCATTTTCTCCTGGATCAACCTGCGTTTGTTTTAGGCGGCGTCTGAAATTCAACAATCGTTCCAAGGCTGCTTCGGCCGCCTGCAAACCTTCAAACGTGAAATTTAACTGCTTCCGATAAGGCACAGACAGCAATAGATAGCGAATTGCCATCGGCTTGATGCCCTTCGCAATCAGGTCTCGGAAGGTGTAGTAATTACCCAGCGACTTGCTCATCTTCTGGCCTTCGACCATCAGATGTTCCGCATGTACCCAGTATTGAACGAACTGTCTTTCGGTAGCGCCTTCTGACTGAGCAATCTCGTTCTCGTGGTGGGGAAAGATCAGGTCGACGCCGCCACAATGAATGTCGAAAGTTTCGCCGAGGTACTTCATCGACATTGCCGAGCACTCGAGATGCCAGCCTGGACGTCCAGTGCCGTAATGCGTGTCCCAACTCGTCTCGCCCTCTTTCGCCGCTTTCCACAAGGCAAAATCTCGTGCGTCGTCTTTCTCATAACTGTCGACATCGACCCGAGCGCCCGCAACGTTTCCCTCAAGGTTTATTTTTGAAAGTTTGCCGTATTCGTTGAACGTTGCGATGTTGTAATAGACGGAGCCGTCGCTGAGATAAGTATGGCCTTTTCTGTTCAAACGATCGATTAGATCGATCATCTCTTCGATGTGATCAGTAGCCCGCGGCATCAGCTCTGGCCGCTGGATATTAAGATGATCCATGTCCTGAAGGAACTCGTGCGTGTACTTTGTCGTGTAATCCCGCAGGGTCATTCCGGCTTCGATGGAGCGTTTGATCGTTTTATCATCGATATCAGTGATGTTCATCACATGCTTCATCTCGTGGCCGCAGTATAATAAATACCGTCGCAACAGATCGACTGCAACGAAAGTTCGAAAGTTGCCGATATGACAGTAGTCATAAACAGTGGGACCGCAGGCGTACATTCGAACGACGTTGCCCTGGGCGGGGCGGAATTCTTCGACTAGGCCGCTTAAAGTGTTGTGCAGTTTCAGCATTCGCTTCCTGTTGCGTTCCGTTGAATGATATAGTGTATGATAGTACTCAGTGCGAAACCAGATTGTCAAACGAGGCGGTCTGAGACTATACCGAATAGTGTAGTTTCTATCGCAAACAGTGCGATTATGGGCTGTTCTGGACTGAGAAGATGCCCTAAATCATTGAGTTTTAAGGCCCTGATATTGGCATCCGTCTTGCGTATAAATGCTTGAGGTTGCATCATGAAACGCGCATTCATTAAGAGAATAACCGTTCTTTACGTGGTACTGATGTTAATGGTGCCGTTGAGTCTGAATGCGTTTGGGCAGGGCGGGAAGAAGGACAACAAGCCGCCCAAGGAAAGAGTTATCATTAAGAAAGAAGATAAGAAGGAGCCCCCTCCAAAACGCGAGCCGCCGCCACCGCCGAAGAAAGACGATGGGCGCAAAAAACACGGCTGAGAACAATATCATTAAATTCCCCGAAAGAGATTCGCCAAAAAGCTGCGTGGTCGACACGCAGCTTTTTTAATGCGGCCTCCAAACTTCAATATAGATGCTTCTGTTTCAAGATAATGTGCTATCCTCTTCCCCGATTGAACGCTTTGTAATTGGACAACTATGGAAAGAGCATCGACTGGAGTCAGCGGGTCCTTAATTTCCTTAATAAAGAGGATGTTGGAGTCGGATAAAAGCGCCAGTTCAGAAGGCGTCGCAATTTATACATCCTTTGGAATTGTGCGTGGAAGGATTACACGTGCGAGTGTTCCTGTGTATGACCATCAGGATGATGCTGCTGATCTCCTCCATCCGCATTCTCCGGATTTGCTTGAAATAGAGGATGCGATTGTTGAGCACTACGCCAACCACCTGGCCGCGGCCCGATACGACCGCCTCTTCATTAATGTTAGCGATATCCGCAGTTTTGCTGTTGTCGATTTCAACTCAACTTCATATTAAATTCCACGATTGTTACCCCTTTGCGTGTCAAGAAAGAGTCACTAGCGTCATTTCTATGACAAGCCCGTTCCACTCTGCGGAAACGTGACAAAATCTGATTTTACGAGTGACTTAAATGGTATGTTAACTGACGGAAAATTGTACTCTAAACAAATGTGCCATTTGGGCCGTATTTGATAATAAGCTGGTTTTATTGACAAAACGCGCGAGGCCGCATTCTGGCATTACGCTTGCTCTAATCGAGGGCGGATGTGCTGATATTTGATTAGTTGCGAACCACCGGAATCTGGCAAGCAGTTGACGCTAGAAACCGAGATTACGTGAGGATGAGGCGTTTGCTTTCCTCGACGCCGAGTTTGAAACGATGGTACGAAAACAGAATAGACGGCAAGAGTGAAAACCGCATCAAAGCGGCTGAATAGTTATTTGAGAAGCAGGCACAGTACGCGTAAGAGCGTACCGGCAAGGAAGCCGAGAGCCTGCTTTTTGGTTTTCAAGGAAGGGGACGGGAAACCATGATGAATATGGCGTCTGAGACAATGAACAATTTCGCGGGTCAGGTGATGTTGAATCCGGACCTGAAGAGCCCAAAGGCTCAGGATTTTGAAGACAAATTAGCCGCGCGAATAGTTGGACAAGAACGCGCGGTACGTAAGATTGCGGGTTTGTATCAAATTTACCTCGCTGGGATGTGCAATCCCGGCCGGCCGGTCGGCAATCTGTTGTTTCTGGGACCGACTGGATCAGGCAAGACTAGAGTTGTAGAGGCGGCGGCTGAGGTTCTCTTCGGCGATGCCAATGCGGTGATTAAGATAGACTGCGCCGAGTTCCAGCACAGTCACGAAATCGCCAAGCTGATCGGCTCGCCTCCGGGCTACCTAGGTCACAGAGAGACCAGCCCGATGTTGACGCAGGAAAACCTTGATCGCTACCACACGGACCAGGACAAACTTTCCTTCGTGTTGTTTGACGAAATTGAAAAGGCATCGGACTCGCTTTGGCAGCTATTGCTTGGCATTCTGGACAAAGCGACGCTGACATTAGGCGACAATCGCCGAGTCGATTTCTCGCGCACTATTATATTTATGACGTCCAACCTGGGCGCGCGCGAAATGTCTGAACTGATTTCCGGTAGTATCGGGTTTGCTCCACGAAAGGCTATCGCGATGGCGCAGAACCCCAACGATCTGGATCAGAAGATTTATCGCACGGCAGTGGACGCAGCGCGACGTAAATTCTCGCCCGAGTTCATGAACAGAATCGACAAAGTTGTTGTATTCCGTTCGCTGAAGGACGTGCATCTACGACAAATCTTGGATCTGGAATTGAAGCAGGTTCAGGAAAGAATTCTGCGCGGCTCTGGCGCGAAGTTCATCTTCCGATGCACTGAAGCGGCCAAAGACCTGCTGCTGGAAGAAGGTATCGATTTCAAATATGGCGCTCGTCCGTTGAAACGCGCTATTGAGAGGTTCGTGGTATTCCCGCTATCGAATCTGGTTGCCAGTGGTCAGGTGAAGCTGGGAGACCTGGTCATAATCGATCTGGACGCAGAGCGACACAAACTGACTTTCAAGAAAGAAGAAGGGGGAGCGCTGGTCAGTGATTACGCGATCGAATACGCTGAGCATTTTATTCCTTCGCCGAAGCGCAATCGAGCCGCTGTTGATCTTCCCAAGACTGACGAGGAGCGAACAAACATAGTTCGAGCCGGTGAACGAAAAGACAGATAAATAAAGTGACAACCTCTAGGCGAAGAAGGCGCAGGTTCAGACCTGCGCTTTTTTCATGTCGATTTTCGGCCTAATATATCTGGCATGAAGGCGATAAAGACGAAAGTAAAAAAGAAGAAACAACCCTCTCGCAAAGTTTCAACAATTGCGGAAAGCCAAAAGGAAAAGAAACCAGTCGGATTTAAAGCCATATATCGTCATATCAAACGAATACCGAAAGGCAAAGTTGCCACGTATGGCGACATTGCTCTGTTGTGTGAAGAGAGAGTATCCGCACGTACTGTGGGATGGGCGCTCAATGTTGCGCCTGAGGATGTTCCCTGGCACCGGGTTATCAGCCATACCGGCTGGCTTTCAATCGGCCGCCGTTCAGTAATGCAACAGGAGATTCAGCGCGACTTACTGAAGTCAGAGGACGTTGAATTCACAGACGAGTTCACGGTTGCGCTTGACCAGTTTCGCTGGCGACGGCGTAAATCCGGTCAGCAAAAAAAGCGGGCCGGTCAAAATAAGAAAATTGTTCGTTAGAAGTGGCGCAGACATTCAGTCTGCGCATTTTCCGAATAGACACGCCGATAATGAAGTTCCAGCCTTATAAAACTTGCGCAGACTGAATGTCTGCGCCACCTTTAGCGCGGTACCTGCACTGTGATCTTCGCACTGCCGACGTTGACATTTGTGTCAGTCGCGCGGAATGCGATTGTATGTTCGCCTGGTTCAGATACCGTGAGTGCTACAGTGTAACTCTCAGCCTTTGAATCGGAAATGCCGTCGTCCGGGAAAATAAGCTGCCAGTTTCCACCATCAAGGCTGTATTCGGCATGCTTAATCACGCTGCCTGAGTCAACAGCATCAAATTTTACGGTGATTACACGGCCGTTAATCGACGGAGCACTGTTCTTAATCACTGGAGGAGTGTTGTCGATATCGACTGGATCGGTGATTCGCTCGCCAGTCAGAGATTTATTTGCCGGATTACTAGGGCTGTCACTCGCAACGACTTTGAAAACGTAGGTTCCATCCGGCAACGAATCCATGTCCAGCGTCAAATAGTTTTCCTTCAGATTCTCTTTCAGGGGATGCCATTCGTTATCGTCGATGCTGCGATAATAGACCGTATAAATCATGCTGTCGCCATTCTGATCTTCAGCAGTCCAGGTCAACGATCTGGCACCCTTCTGATAGATTTTTCTTGGCGGAACATTCGTGGCAAATCCAAACTGACTGGGATTGAGACCCGCGGCAACCACACCGGGATCGACAGGTTGCTGAGGTATCTCCTGCAATCCGACGCTTGGCGGCAGCACCGTAATCGAATTGACTGTCGGAGCAACGTTACGCGGCAAGTATGCAACCATAACTGAATCCAGTCGCGTTCCCGACGTGTCTCCCTTCGCCTCAGAGCGCAATGTAGCGCGCCATTGTATGAACCTGGCCGATGGGCTGGTAACGCGGGTTCCTGTTCCCACTGTGTAAAATGGCGACCAATCGCTCCACGTTGTGTCGGGCGTTTCTGTGTTCCCTGTTCGCGTTTGAATCTGAACGCCGTGGCCGCGCCAGGAGATGTTTCCCCATTGGGAAACGACCGTGGCATCGCGAACGACAGATTGATACGTTCCGGTCAGATTAGCTTCGGAGCCTAATTTAAAGAGCTTGCCCAGATTGCTGGAAGTTGCGTAAACATCCTTGCCGCTGCGTAACAACGTCGAGCTCTGATCCTCTGTCGATTGAACCAGCAGAGTCGAATGCTTTGGCTGATCGATCGAAAAGATTCTCCCCTTCGTTCCAGTCGCAACCAGTAACCTGTTGTCGGAACCCATTTCCAGATCAAACCCGACGTCAGAATTCGAGCTCCAATATATATCGCTCTGGCCATCAGAGCCGATTTTATAGACTGCCGATTTCATTGAAGAATCGCTGTGGCTGGAACTGCTGGAGGACGATTGCAACGATGATGCGCTGGACGAATCGTCATCTATGGTTATCGTGACGCCGCCTTCACCGGAGCTGCCAGCGTTGGTCAGCGCGGCGCTGGAGAGCCCTGTTCCCAGCCTGTCGCCTGCGGCTTTCGAGCTGATACCAAGCGCGTATATGCTGCCATCCGGTGTCGTCAACAATGAATGAATTTCGCGCATTGGCGAATCGAAAAGAGCGAACGGCTTCCCTGCCTGATCAATTCTCAGCACCAGCCCAGACGGATCAGTGCCAGCAATCAGATTGCCCTGATTATCGACCGCCAGCGACATAATATTTGTCTCGTCGGTATCAACCAGCAACGCGCCTTTACCGTCGTTTCCGACTTTGAAGATCTTCCCTTTTTCGCCGGTGCCCACGTACATGGTTCCGGCTTTATCAAAGACAAGCGACCAGATGTATTTCTCGTGCGGCTCGTAAAACGTGCTGCTGTGTCCATCAGGAGTAATCTTGTAAACGCGGCCTCCCGGTGATGTGCCCGCGTAGACATTATTGTGCGAATCTACTGCGAGAGCTGTTACATCCAGCTCAGGAGTGTCCAGGACCATCGTTCCTTTTCCGGCGGAATCTATCTTAAAGATGCGCCCTTCGTGACCAGTGCCAAGATAGATATTGCCGACAGAATCCGCGACGCTGGACCAGACGTAAGCTTCCTTGGTGTCATAAATCATGTCCAGTTTTGGCGCTAACGTGATTCGGCCGTTATCTGCAATCGAAACGCCCTTGGCGTCACCCTTTTCAATGTCGGCGCGACTGTCGATCTCCCAGAAAATCGTTCCACCGCCAAACGAAGCGGGAACGTACACAAGCAATGTCGATATTGAAAGAATTGTTACGAAGATTAAGCGCGAAATTTTCAATTTATCACTCCAAATGGCGGCTACCGTCTATGCCGCTCTTTTCTTTTTCACCTAACAAAAGTCAACCCAGGAAGCCTGAGCGACGGGCTTTCCTGGGCGGACTTTCGATAGCAATCAATGTCAAAAATCAAAGTCTATTTGTTTACGTCGATGGTAATCACTCTTTGACCTGAAATCACGAATTTCGCGGGCGGCAATTCAATCTGAAGAGCTGATGCCAGCGATACCGGAGTGAATCCACCGGAAGTGCGAGTCGAGTTCAGAGTTGCCAGAACAGAAGGCGGTAAATCGGGTAATTGCTGGTTGTTAATGATCGCGCCGTCATCCGATCTCAGTAACATTACGTACAGTCGATCATTCTTTCTTCTGTTGTTCAAAGCGTGAACCAGGTCCGCCGTGCTTTGAGGATTTAACAATGGAGACTGAATCAATCTCTGCTCCAATGTATCCATCGTTGAGCCATCGCATACCAGGATTGAAAGTTTCCCCGCAGGTACATCCTTTGGAATCTCTATTGGAATGCGCTGAACGAATTCTTTTCCTTCGTCATCGCGAGCAAATGCCTGCAGCTCGATTGTCTGCCCGCGTTTGACTTCTGTCTTGTCGATCCAGAGGCGATCCAATGTTCCGTTGTTTCGGCCGTCATTGGACATTATATTGATTTCGATGTTGTCGATGTTTGCGTCTTTGAAACCGCTGTTCATCAACAGATCGAGCGGTCTGGTTGCCGCAAGCGTTGTCAGTCCAGGCGCGGTAGAACGACCTGAAAATCTGTTCTCCAAAACGACAGGATCCTGACCGTGAACCAATATCTTTCCGCTCAATTCGAGTGTTGAATCGCCAAGGCCACGCTCGGTCCTGGTTATACTACTCATCAAAGTGATGTTCATCAGCAGCGGCGTCAGGAACGGGTCGGACATCATTTCGTAATGATAGCTTTCGACCGCTTTATTGCTGGTGGTGATATTGACTGTCACAGGGATCATCTTTGGAGCTTGACCCAACTTACCGTAAACACCGGTTGCGCGATCCTGACTGATCGTGCCCACCAGGTTTGTCGCTCGGCCCAGCTTGAACGAGTTATTAATGCTAGGAACGACTGTCACGACGTCGGCTTCGGCCATCGGCATATCTGAACTGCCGACGCCAAGGAACGGATGACCGAAAGCGTAAATCTTGTCGCCGTCTCGCCACGTTACTGTCCCCTGAGCATCAAGGGTGTAATCACCGCGGACCAGTTGAACGCTGATCGACGCTCCGGGTGCCAAGGTGTCGTTGGTGGCGGGTTTAAGCGGCGTAATCTTCGCGCTGCCTGAATTCGCTGCGACAGGCATAAGGCCGTAAGCCTGAAGTTCCGGCCAGAATTGCTTCAATGCTTCAGGAGTAATTCCGACAAATGATAACGGCGTGGCAATCGGCTTTAGTGTCTGCCCAATATACGGAGCCATCGATGGGACGTTGCCGTATTCAGCCCCAATTGTCGTAGAGTTAAGAGCAGGTTCGGGAAGTTGCGTGGTCGAATTCACATCGACTGCCGCCAGATCTTTAAAGCTGTATTTCTTGTGCGCTTCTGCCGTGGTTGACGGCGCTGCATCAGCCGAATGGTTCTCGAATATCTCGACCATCTGTTCGATCGGAGTTATGCCGCCAATCGGTTCTTTGCTGAACGGAAACGCATATGCGACTGCGCCAACAAGCTTGCCATCGATATATGCTGGACTGCCGGACATTCCGGCGAAGACCCCCGTGCGATCAGTTAAGGGTCCGGTCAGCTTCATCAGGATAGTTTGCTGTTTCGGGTTAGGGTATCCGTCGATTACTCCTAACACCTCAAAGCCAAACTCCTGAGGTTTGTCGCCCTGAAATATCGTTTTGGCAACGCCCTTCATTCCGGGCTTAACCTGGTCAAGTGGAAAAAACCTTGGATCGATCTTTTGTTTTTGGGCAAAAGCGGTCGGCAACACAGCACAAATCATTGTGACTGCTACGAGCAGAATCAGCAGATTCTTCATAACTTATTTAGCTTCCTTGAAAAAACTCTTACGCAATGCCACAAAAAGGGGTCTAACGCGAGAGGTCATCACTCAATTAGAAGTTTACGGTCGCGCAAAGAACAAATCAAGTGATAAAGTCCCGTTAAACCAATCGTTTGGAAATGTTCGCATAGCCATTGCGATGCGCGAAGCGAGCCTTTTCATATGAGGAAAAAACCGCGAAAAAGGTTTGCCGTCCGGCCGCGATTTCTGATGTTCGGGAAGCATCTCAGTTGAGGTAAAAAGAAAGTCGTTGTGACATCAGATGGCCAAATTCCGGCCTTTAACTGCCGTGTCACACCAGGTGTCACATAGTTTAGTCATAGATGAGAAAGAACTTAACGGTGGTGTGACCCATGTGACATCACTTGACCAAAATAACGCAAATTTGCGGGGGCTTTTGGAGTGCGCCAAAATGTTGCCATCTTATCTGAATCCGGTCTATTGTTAAGTTATGACCCCAGCGCTCCGTGTACTTATTGTCGATGATGAAAAACAGGCGAGATTACGCCTGCGCCGCATGCTGGAGGAATGGCCCGACATAGAAATCATCGGCGATGCCCAGAACGGTCTGGAAGCCGTCGAAATGATCGAATCGTTGAGTCCGGAACTGGTCCTGCTCGACATTCAAATGCCGGGCTTGGGCGGATTTGAAGTCATCCGAACCTTGAAACCGGAATTGCGACCACTGGTAATTTTTGTGACAGCTTATGACAGTTTCGCGCTCGAAGCGTTTGAAGTCCACGCTACCGATTACCTGTTGAAGCCTGTTCGCCAACAGCGTCTCCGCGAAGCTCTTGATCGCCTTGTGGCTGAGAGGCGTGCCAAGCCCGATTCCCTTGGCGAGTTCCGAGAAAAGCTGGATGCACTGGTTGAAAAGATGGGCACTCCGGAACGTTATTACTCGCGGCTGACCGCGCGACGCGGACAGCGGATAAGATTGATCGACGTTTCCGATGTGGTGATGCTGTATGTCGAGAACAGAACCGTTCACGTCGTCACCGACAGCGACGAATATTACACCGACTTCACGATGAGGGAATTGGAAGAACACCTTGATCCGGCTGTCTTCTTCCGGGCTCACCGACAGGCATTTGTTAATCTCCAAAAGATCAAGGAGATCGCTCCGCTGGTCGGTGGCGTCCACGAATTGCGGATGAGCAACGACCGAACCGTCGAAATGAGTCGTCAGCAAAGCAGAAAACTGCGAGAAATTTTCCACTGGTAATCTGTTTTGGCGTGGCACAGACATTCAGTCTGCGCAGGTTGAGTAGCCTCCACGCTCATAACCTGTGCGCACTCCATCCAGCGCAGACTGAATGTCTGCACCGGGTGTGTTTCAAGTCTTTGGGCGATCCGATCCTTTTCTTGCAGCTGCCTTTCAGGCAGCTTTCCCGAAGGGTTACTAGACACGTCGTTTTACGGCGTGTGGTTACTCGGCAGGAAATTCTCTTAGGGCGCTTTCAGCGTCCTTGTTCCGGCCTGCTTTAGCTATGTACCGCGGCTAGGTCCCCGTCCGGAAGCGCGTTGAAACGCGCTAAAAAGGGTTGTGTGCTTGCTTTCCCGGCTGTAAAACAGCCGGTCTAGTAACCCTTCGGGAAAGCCTCGTGAACGAGGCTCTGGAACATCTTAGATAAACAAATTACTGAGTGCTCCCAAAAACTTGAACCGCACCCGTCCGCACCCCTCGGTTTGACAACAGGCTGCATTCAGGTAGAATTCACGTTTTCGTTTTGCTAAGCTCTCTTCAAATTTGCGTATGGCGGCTATAGCTCAGCTGGTTAGAGCGCCTGACTGTGGATCAGGAGGTCGAGGGTTCAAATCTCTCTAGCCGCCCCAATAATTCACTCACTTACCGAACATCAGGAACAACGTGGTATTCGTTCGGTATTAATCGACAGCCAGTCCTAAACGCATAGAAAGCAGCTAAGCCACCTTTTTTGGTTCAACCTTTATCTGCAGGCCTAGCGAATCCAGAACAGCTTCCAGGCTCTTTAGCGAAGGATTGCTTCCGTCCGCAAGCATTTTATACAAATTCTCGCGGTTAAGGCTCGTTTGCTCAGCAAGCTTGCCAATGCCATAAACGCGAGCGACGCGCCCCAGAGCTTCCGTCAGTCGACCCTCTTCGATGCTGGTGTTTATGTACTCCGCCAGATCGTCAGGATCCGACAGGTAATCAGCCATTACCTCATCCAGAGTCTTTGTTTTTCTTATGTCGGTCATTGTGCTCCACCTCGTTAAATGCTTACCAAAGTTTCTTCGCCTCGCTGATGTCAGCATCTTGCGTTGACTTATCGCCACCAAGAATAATTATGTAGACAGTGGCACCGGTCTGCGCACAATAAACGCGATACCCGGGGCCGAAGTCGATCTTCAATTCGTAAACACCATCGCCCACAAACCTCGTATTACCAAAGTTGCCCTCTTCGAATCGTTCAATTCAACTGAAGATTACCGAGCGACCCTTACGGTCCTTCAGTTTATTGATCCACGTCTCGAACGGCGTCTCACCGTTTGCCAGCATCAGGAATTCGATTGTGTTTATTCTTTCTGCCATCTTGAAAAGCATTGTAGTTTATAAACTACTAGCTGTCGAGAGAAAATGCGTTGCAACTTCATTCTGTTGAGACAATCCTGCATCTTTTAGAAAAAGGAAGATATCGGGCTGAACCGCGGGACAGGATCGGTTGAGGCAAAGGAGTCATCGCCGCGCCTCTCCATATTCCAGATACGAATTACAGCCTCAGGTTTTTCCACCCCGAAATTTTAACGGCAAAGCCTGACTGAGTCGATGGCCCCGGAACCGTTGTTGCGAGTATTTAAATCAACCACCGTATCGCCTAGGAGGTGCAGCCTTATGCCGCTGGAAACTCAATTGACGTTATCCGCAATGGTGCGCGAAGCCGCGCATCCTTTAACCGCCTCTGCAACAGACTACGATCCGTTGATGGCGCTGATTGGCAACAAACCGTTTGTGCTGATTGGCGAAGCTTCGCACGGGACTCACGAGTTCTACCGCGAGCGCGCCCAAATAACAAAGCGCCTGATTACTGAAAAAGGATTTAATGCGGTTGCCGTCGAAGCAGATTGGCCGGATGCCTATACAATCAACAGGTATGTCAAAGGTGATCCGGCGATTGTCACAGCCATAGACTCTCTGGCTGGTTTTGACCGCTTCCCTGCATGGATGTGGCGCAATGCCGACGTTCTCGATTTTATCGGCTGGCTTCGCGCGCACAATGATGCACAAACGAATCCAGCAGAAAAGGCTGGATTTTATGGACTGGACCTTTACAGCCTTTTCACTTCAATTAAAGCTGTCCTGTCGTATCTGGACAGGGTCGATCCGGATGCAGCCCGTCGCGCTCGATATCGTTATTCGTGTTTTGATCATTATGGCGAAGACACGCAAAGCTATGGATACGAAGCTAGCTTCAATTTGAGCAAATCCTGCGAAGACGAAGTCATCAACCAACTGACTGAGCTTCATCGAAGCGCTCCAGCGTACGCAAACCTCGACGGGCGAATGGCAGCAGATGAATTCTTTTTTGCTGAACAGAATGCTCGACTGGTAAAGAACGCTGAAGAATATTACCGATCAATGTTTCGCGGTCAGGTTGCGTCGTGGAATCTTCGCGACCGTCATATGGCCGATACATTCGACAAGCTCGTAGCACATCTGAACAAACAGGGAACGCCGGCAAAAACCGTGGTGTGGGCCCACAATTCGCATCTTGGTGATGCAAGAGCGACGGAGATGAGCTCTCGCGGTGAGATCAACGTTGGCCAGTTGATTAGAGAGCGATATGGTTACGACGTGTGCTCAATCGGATTCAGCACCTATACCGGCACGGTAACTGCCGCCACAAATTGGGACGGTCCGGCCGAAACTAAGTCGGTTCGACCGGCGCTCTCGGATAGTTACGAAAGTTTGTGTCACGAGGCGGGTATGGGTGGTTTCCTCTTGAATCCGCGAGCAACCGGGGATCTGGCGGACGCTCTGCGACTGCCAAAGCTCCAGCGCGCAATCGGTGTTATTTACCGACCAGAGACTGAGCGGCTCAGCCATTATTATTTCGCGCAGTTGGCCGATCAGTTTGATGCGATAATACATTTCGACAAAACTCGTGCGGTCGAACCGCTAGAACGATTTGCCGAAGAAGAAGAGAGCGAGGAGCCGCCGGAGACCTATCCGTTCGGACAATGATATGGCATCAGACGTCATAATCATCGGCGCGGGAGCGGCGGGACTTGCTGCGGCAACCGAGCTTTCTCTCGCCGGTCGCAGAGTTACCATCATTGAAGCTCGTGATCGAATCGGCGGCCGGATCTATACCAAACATGAAAACTCGATTCCATTTCCGATTGAGCTTGGAGCAGAATTCGTTCACGGCAAACCGCCTGACACATGGAAGATCATCGAACAGGCCCGCTTGGCCGCGTACGAAGTTGCGGATGAGCACTGGACCTCAAATGATGGAAGACTGGAACAGCGGGAATTCTGGTCCGAGGTTGAGAAAGTCTCTAACGAAATGAAGCGCGTCAAAGATGGTGATATGACTTTGCAGAATTTTCTTCGCGAATATTGCAGCGGTCCTGAATGGAAAGAGAGTCGCGAACTGGCGAAGTCATATTTTCAGGGCTTTGATGCTGCGGATCCAGAGAGCGGAAGCGTGCGCGGGCTTGTCCGCGCAGATGAATCCTCATCAGAAATCGAAATGGACAAGGCGTTTCGATTAGTGGATGGTTATGACGCGTTGATGAACTCACTGATGACTGAGATAGATCCGAAACAAGTAAGGATTCATCTTAATACTGTCGTCGCTGAGATTCACTGGCGTGAGGGAGAAGTTGATATTCACGCTAAAAGCCCGCTGTCGACCGACACCTTACAATTCGAAGCTCCGCGAGCGTTGATAACACTTCCATTGGGTGTGCTGAAGCAGTCGATTGATCAACCCGGCGCGGTTAAGTTCGATCCTCCGCTCGATGAAAAGAGAGAGGCATTGTCGAAGCTGGAGATGGGAGACGTTGCAAAAATCATAATGGTTTTTCGCGAACGATTCTGGGAACAGATCAAAGCCACCGACGAAAAAGATCTGTCTGAAATGTCGTTTATTCATTTCCCGGGAAGCTCGATCCCCACCTGGTGGACGATGCAGCCGATGAAGGCTCCGATTTTGACGGGTTGGGCAGGAGGACCGCCAGCAGAAAACCTGTTAGAACGCGGCCAGGATTACATGCTCGAAGCTGGGATTGCAGTGTTGGCAAGGGCGCTCCGAATTAATGAAGATGTAATCAGGAAACTCCTGGATCGATGGTATATGCACGATTGGAAGGCCGATCCGTTTTCAAGAGGCGCGTATAGCTATATCGGGGTGGGCGGAATAGATGCGCCTGCGATTTTGTCGCGGCCGCTTAAGAATACATTGTTTTTCGCCGGAGAAGCGACAGATACAGAAGGACAAAACGGCACAGTTGACGCCGCAATAAAGAGTGGCAAACGCGCTGCGGCAGAGATTCTTCATGTAGCGTAGGCTTCCAGCCTGCGCACATTATTTTACGCTCAAGGTTGATTCCGTGAGAGGTGCGCGGGCTGGAAGCCCACGCTACATGCTAGGCTTCGCAGGTCATCTGTTCCAATTCGGCTGAGTCTATCGGGGTCTCTTCGTATCGCTCATAACCGCGAGCGTGTAGATTATCGAAATAACGGTTGATGTGATCTACGATCTCGCTAGATTTATGAGAGTGATAAATGTCTTCCCTGAAGTGCGAACCGTTTGGCAGGCCGCGCGTGTATTGCCCGCATAGTTGCTTCACTTTGCCAAGTGCTGCCGTTTCAGTCGGCATTGCTTCCAGCATTAACTCGATGAAATGTAAAAGCAGTTGGCGTTTATCTTCTAGAGTAGGTTTATAAGGCTCTTCGCCACGCATAACGGCCGCAACCTGCCGGAATAGCCACGGATTGTACATTGCGCCTCGACCGATATGGATCGAGTCGCAACCGGTCTCCTGAAATCGCTTCAACGCTGTCTCGACGTCTCGAATATCGCCGCTGCCCGAAACAGGAATTTTGACTGCATCTTTGATCGCTTTTACCAGATCCCAATCGGCCCAACCGGTATAAGCTTGCACTCGGGTTCTACCGTGAAGCGCGATGGCCTCAACACCGCAATCTTCGGCCAGTTTTGCGATCTCTACGCAATTGATTGAATTGGAATCCCACCCTGCTCTGATCTTTAGCGTAACCGGGATGGAAACGGCTTTCACGGTTTTGCGTAGAATCTCTTCCAGCAATCCAGGATTGCGCAACAGGCTTGATCCGCCACCGTGGCCAACAACTTTTCTGGCAGGGCAACCGCAGTTGATGTCTACGAAATCCGCGCCTTCCTCTTCAACCATTTGCGCGGCCATTGCCATACGTTCAGGGTCAGAGCCAAAAATCTGGATGGCAATCGGATGCTCTTCCGGCCAGAACTTCATCATCTGGCGAGTGCGGCAATTTGCGCCGCCGCGAGTCATACCTTCGATGCTCAGGAATTCAGTTACAACCAGACCCACGCCGCCCTGATGTTTGATGAGGCGACGAAAGATCGAGTCGGTCACTCCGGCCATTGGCGAGAGAACCAGATTGGGCTCGATTACTTTGTCTCTGATTTTGTAACTGATCTTCATAACAAGGAAATATTAAATCACAGAGGCACAGGGACTCAGAGTTTTTTATTCCTCTCTGTGTCTCTGTGCCTCTGTGGTTATTCTTTTGTATTTCTAACCGAAGATATCTTTCACTTTGTTAAAAAGGCCTTTGTCCTGCTCGCCTTTCTTTTCAAGGCTGGCGAATTCCTGAAGGAGGCGTTTTTGCTCGTGCGTTAACGATTTGGGAGTTGTGATTGTCACAGTTACAAACAGGTCGCCTCGACCGCGGCCGTTCAGCGAGACAATCCCTTTGCCTTTTACCCTGAACACCGTACCCGTCTGTGTTCCTTCAGGAACCTTAACAGTCTCTTCTTCATCAAGCGTCGGGACAGTGATTTCCGAACCCAAAGCGGCTTGCGTAAACGTGATCGGCACTGTGCAGTACAGGTTATTTCCCTGGCGTTCAAATACGTCGTGCTCGCGGACGTGAACAACTACATATAAATCACCGCTGGGGCCTGAGTTCGTGCCAGCTTCGCCTTCACCGGAAACTCTCAAACGAGCACCGGTATCTATGCCTGCCGGAAGTTTCAGTTCAAGCGACTTTTCGTTCTGAACGCGCCCTTCGCCTTTGCAACTCTTGCAGGGCTTTTTGATTACCTGACCAGTTCCACGGCAATGACCGCAGGTGCGGCTGACTGAGAAAAATCCCTGTTGATAACGAACCTGACCATGACCCTCGCAGGTGGGGCAAGTGGTGGGATCGGTTCCCGGCGCTGCTCCCTTGCCGCCACATTCGTCGCATTGTTCCAGGCGAGGAATGCGGATCTTGGTCTTCATTCCGGCTGCTGCTTCTTCCAGTGAAATCTCTATGTCATAACGAAGATCCGACCCACGCTGAGCGCTGTTGCGCCTGCGATTTCCGGATCCGAACAAATCGCCAAATCCAAACAGGTCGCCAAGAATATCCTCGAAATTCGAAAATCCTCCGAACCCTGCTCCAGCCGCTGCTGCTCCACCGACTCCGGCGTGACCGAAACGGTCGTATTTCGCGCGCTGCTCAGCATTGCTCAGAACACTGTAGGCTTCAGCCGCTTCTTTGAAGCGCTCTTCCGCTTCCTGATCGCCCGGATTTTTGTCGGGATGGTATTTGACCGCAAGTTTTCGGTAGGCGCTCTTCAGCTCGCCGTCTGTGCACGTACGACCGACGCCAAGTATCTCGTAGTAATCTCTTTTTTCACCCAATCTGCTAAATCTCCAATGGTTGCCGTAGCTAGTATTAAGACTTGTTTTTTAACGGCTAACACAGAATTCTACAATAGAGGACAAGCTATTGCCTAGTAACCCACGAGAGAAGATACGTTTTGCGGAAAATTGAAGTTCGATAAGAAGCGGCGCAGACAATCAGCCTGCGCCACATTTTTATGAGAATTCGGGCAAGGCTTTCGGTTCGTGACCTTCGCCCTGCTCGCCCGGAGGTGCGGTGTTCGCCGGGTTGAACATTGCCTCAGTAATCATTCTGGCGGCGGTTTCCAGCTCCTCGAATGTTCGGAGGACATCATCCAGGTTGCGGCTATCAAGGCAGCCTTTACCTTCGATAATAGCCTTGCGAACAATGTTCTGGTTATCATCGCTGAGCATCCAGCCGAATTCCGTGAAGCTTCTCTCGGTGTTTACCAGCAACCCTTCCAGCCTGTTTCGGTGGAGAATAACTTCGCGAAGCTGACGGTCGGAATCGGTGTTTCGCTTTGCTTCTTCGATAATGTGGTAGATCTCCTCCGGCAATAGTCCTGAAGACGGCATAATGTTAACGGCTTGCTCGCAGCCAGAGACCTTGTCTTTTGCGGACACGGAGACGATGCCGTCGGCGTTCACCTCGAAGCTGACTTCAATCTGTGGAAGTCCCCGAGGCGCCGGTGGAATTCCCACCAGCTCGAATTTCGCCAGAGAGCGATTGCCGGATGCAAGCTCGCGCTCGCCCTGCAGAACGTGCACTTCGACGCTTTCCTGATTGTCGACAACGGTAGTGAAAATCAGGCTTTTCTTAAGTGGTATAGTCGAATTGCGCTCGACGATTTTGACGAACAGTCCGCCTCGCGTTTCGATGCCGAGGCTTAACGGAATAACGTCGAGCAGAATCAGATCTTTGACCTGACCGGTCATAACACCGCCCTGAATCGCAGCGCCTAATGCAACTACTTCGTCGGGATTGATCTCTATTGAAGGCTCTTTACCGAAAATCTTTCTTACTTGCTCGACCACCATCGGTGTTCTGGTTTGTCCGCCAACCAGCAGTACTTTATCGATATCCTGCTGTCCGAGCTTTGCATCCCATAAAGCCTTTTCACAGGGTTCGATTAACCGCTCAACAACTCCCTGTATCAAA
This sequence comes from Blastocatellia bacterium, assembly GCA_035652355.1. Classification (GTDB taxonomy): domain Bacteria; phylum Acidobacteriota; class Blastocatellia; order DASRDY01; family DASRDY01; genus DASRDY01. The sequence goes on along the minus strand of DASRDY010000215.1, from coordinate 40,391 downwards.
CTCTCGAACTGCGTTCGCGTCAGAACCTGGTTGAAGTGCTTTGGTCCGGTCGAATCAGCCGCAATGAATGGCAAATTCAAATGCGATTCTGTTGCACTAGATAACTCGCACTTTGCGCGCTCAGCCGCTTCCTTCAATCTCTGCAAGGCGAGGCGATCCGTGCGCAGGTCGATGCCGTGTTCTTTCTGAAATTCCTCGACAACCCATTCAATGATTTTTTGGTCAAAATCTTCACCGCCAAGGAATGAATCACCACATGTGGACAGGACTTCAAATACTCCGTCGCTTACTTCGAGTATCGAAATATCGAATGTACCGCCGCCAAGATCGAATACCGCGATCTTTTCCGATTCGCGTTTGCCAAGACCATAGGCGAGCGCCGCGGCTGTCGGCTCGTTGATGATGCGATTGACGTTTAAGCCCGCAATTTTGCCTGCATCTTTCGTGGCCTGGCGCTGGAAGTCGTCGAAGTAAGCCGGAACCGTGATGATCGCATCGTTAACGGTTTCTCCGAGAAAATCTTCCGCCTCTTCTTTTAATCGTTGAAGCAAAATCGCCGAGATTTCCTGTGGGGTGTAATCGCGTTCCTGAATACGAACCCGGACGTCGCCGTTTGGCGCTTCGACGATCTGATACGGAAGAGTGTCGATTGCGCGCTGGACTTCAGGCGAGTTGAATTTTCGACCGATCAGGCGCTTTACAACGTAAACAGTGTTCTGCGAATTGGTGACCGACTGGCGTTTTGCGATCTGCCCGACCAGACGCTCGCCTTTTTCGGTAAATCCAATCACTGATGGCGTTGTTCGTCCGCCTTCCCGGTTTGGGACTATCTGCGAGACTCCGCCTTCAAAAACAGAGACGCAGCAGTTAGTGGTTCCAAGATCGATGCCAATGACTTTGCCCATAATCGTTTGCGGACCGGCAATAGATTTGGTCGGCGTCGGTCTTTTATGGGCAACAATTTGGAAGGTTGAATAGTTAGATCCTGACTAAACGGACACCGAACAACCTTGCTACTTTTTAACTGCTACCCTAACCGTCGCTGGCCGAACCAGTTTGCCTTTGTACAAATATCCTCGTTGCAATTCTTCGAGTACTGTGTTCTCAGCAGCCTCGTCTGTGGGCGTCGTTGTCACCGCTTCGTGCAAATGAGGGTCAAAAGGCGTTCCTACAGCCTTGATGGCTTCCAGTCCCTGTCGGTGTAACAAGTCAGTCAGTTGCTTATAAATGAGCTCAACGCCCGCTCGCAATCCGCCATCATTGGTTTCATCGTCACGAACGGGTGCATGCTTTAGTGCTCGTTCAAAATTATCAGCAATCGGTAAAAGCTGTTTAAGAGTATCCGCTTTTGCGCGATCTGCGCTCTCTAAGCGCTCTCGTTCCATACGTTTACGGAAATTATCGAACTCAGCCTGACGCCGCAGTAATTGTTCATAAAGCGCCTGTTTTTCCGACCTCAGGGTCGCAATCTGCTGCTCGGCACCGGAGAGCGCGCTCTGTGGCGGGTCGCTTTCCTGCTCAGGCTCCGGGTCGTCAACTGGTCCTACATCGATGAGAGATTCGTCTTGTTCCTGTTCATCCTGCTCGATTTGTGATGTCGATTCGTTTGTCACGGGGTTTTGGGTTTCCTCACTTTTATTAGGCGATCTAACCTCGCCTCTTATTTCCTGATTTTCAGGATTTCGATCGTCATCCGAATCCGATAAGAATTCAATCGGTATATTGATCGCGTCTCCTGATTTGCTTTTGCTCATAAAATCCAGCCAACTTTTCCCTTTACGTATCGGCGTTTAGCGCACGTTCAAAGAGCTTAGCCACATATTCGACAATCGAAATGACTCTGGCGTATTCCATTCTGGTCGGACCTACGATCCCGATTCCCCCTACTATATTGTTCGTAAACGTGTATGGAGAAGCAATTATCGCGCAATTCTGCATTGTCGCCAGGGCGTTCTCTGAACCGATCTTCACGCTGACACCCGAGGTTACATTTATGCATTCGTTCAGTATCCTAACCAGCTTGCTCTTCTCTTCGAACATTCGAAACAGTGCTTGCATTTTGTCGGTGTCGAGAAAGTCCGGGCGATTCAGCATATTTGAAGCGCCGTCAACGTATACCTCCGCTTCGACACCGGCATCCAGGCCCTTGTTGCAAAGGAGAATTACATTCTGCAGCATCCGGTCATAGAGAGCCTTTTCTTCTTTCATTAACTGAATAAGATCGTTTCTTATCTCAATCAGATTTTTACCTGAATAATTCTCGACCACATACCGCGCCGCGCGATCCAGCTCGTCCTGGGTGAAATCCTCAGTCACTCTGATAACCCTGTCCTGGACCAATCCCGAATTAAGAACAATGATGACCAGAATCCGATGATCGGCGAGTTTGACGAACTTCAAATGCTTCAGCGGATCGTGAGTAACGAAAGGCGTAAGCACAAACCCCACATTTTCAGATACTTCTGAAAGCAGATGAGAGGTTCTTTCCATTAACTCCTGAGTGGTAAGAGGCTCTTCGCCGTTCAGATAACGCCTGATCACGGCTTCGTCGGATTTTGAAGGACGAGTTCGAGACTCCAGCATGTGATCCACATAAAAACGATAGCCTTTGTCTGTGGGCATCCTTCCCGCGGACGTGTGAGGGTGCGTCAGGTAACCGGCAGCTTCCAGATCTGAAAGGATGTTGCGAATCGTGGCCGAACTGAGATTCTCCCTTGACCGCTGCGCCAACGTGACTGAACCTATCGGCTCACCGGTCTGGATATGGAGCTTAATTACAGAGGCTAAAACCTCTTTATCGCGCTCGCCTAAATTTGTATCCTTCTGATGCTGCATCGAATTCAAATTAACATTTCACGGAAAAAATTGTCAATGCCGGTAACTTACGTCTAAATTGCTGTTCCCGCATCAATCATTAATTATATCAAAGATACCTACGTTCAGCTTTCACCCATCGAAACGAAATTTCAATAATGCATTCGCAAGCTTGTATGAATGCAAGCGCATACATTAGAATCAAATATTAACAAAGCCCGCATTCAATTTGTGAGTTTGGAGTTTTACGCGTGAAAGCAGTATTAACCCACCTGATCGGTGGCAAGCGCGGAGTGCAGGAAGTGTTTTCGGCTGGGACGATTTCGCTGGGACGGGATTCGTCAAATGATCTGATCTTTAGCTCTCACGACACAAAAGTTTCAGCACGACATGCTGAGATAAAGTTTCGCAACGATGCGTCTCGTGTTCGTGATCTGAATTCCACTAATGGCACGTTCATAAACGGTCAGCGAATCACGGAATCGGATCTTAATGATGGAGATATTATTGAATTCGGGCTCGGAGGTCCCAGAATAAAGCTTGAGTTTGATCGTTCGGACGATTTGACTCATCGAATCGATGACCAAACAAATCGCTTGCAAATACCCGCAACGGGTTGATAGTCGATTTGAAACAGTCTCGTAAAACTGCTATCGACGTGAAGCAATTGGTCTTTAATTGAATTCATAAACGCGATAATCGAGGAGTGTATGAGCAGACATCACGACGAGTTTCACCCACCAAATAGAATTCTGCTGGGTCCTGGCCCCAGCCCTGTCGATCCACGTGTTTATCAGGCAATGTGCAGTCCGGTGTTAGGGCATTTGGATCCGGTCTTTCTACAGTGCATGGACGATATCCAGATACTGCTGCGTGAAGTATTTGAGACAGAGAATAAAGTAACGTTTCCGGTCTCCGGCACAGGCAGCGCGGGAATGGAAGCGGCGCTGGTCAACATACTGGAGCCAACTGACGAAGCAGTCATATTTACTGCCGGCGTGTTCAGCGAGCGAATGCTGGAAATAGCTTCGAGATGCTGCAAGACGGCGCACCAGGTGAAATTGGAGTGGGGTAACCCTGTTCGCGGCAGCGATGTTACCGATGCGATTGAAAAATATCCTAACGCAAAAGTTTTCTGCATGGTTCACGCGGAGACATCTACCGGAGCTTGCACTCCTCTCGACGAAATACATCAGGCGTTGAAAGGAACAGATCGATTGCTGGTCGTCGACGCGGTGGCATCACTCGGCGGTCACAGAGTCGAAGTAGATAAAAATGGAATCGACGTTTGTTATTCCGGATCGCAGAAAGCTATCAGTGCTCCTCCAGGTTTGGCGCCTATTACCTTTTCAGCAAAAGCGCTTGAAAAAATGCGCAATCGCAAAACCAAAGTCCAGAGTTGGTATCTGGATGCCTCGATGGTCGAGAAGTACTGGGGCGTTGAACGAACCTATCATCACACCGCGCCGATCTCTATGAATTACGCCCTTCGCGAAGCACTGCGGATAGTGTTGGAAGAAGGTCTGGAGACGCGCGCCGAGCGTCACAAAACAAACCATCTGGCTATGGTCGCCGGTCTCGATGCGATGGGGATTAAAGCTGGAGTCGCGCCTGAATTCCGGGCCTGGACCGTAATGGCCGCGTACGAACCCGACGGCGTCGACGAGTTGAAAGTAAGACAGCGCCTGCTCAATGAATTCAATATCGAGATAGCAGGCGGATTGGGACCGTTGAAAGGAAAGATTTGGCGCATCGGGTTGATGGGCTCTGGCAGCACGAAAAACAATGTTCTGCTGTTGCTGTCTGCTCTTGAAACAATACTGGCGGATCAGGGATACAAAGCTCCGGGGGCTGCTCTGGAGGGCGCAAATCGAGTATATAGCGCGTAAGGTTCCCTGGGAGCGCAGGCATCTTGCCTGCCTTCCTTTTATACGTACCGATCTTTCATAACGTTTACGTTTGGGGGTTATGCAGGCAAGATGCCTGCCCTCCCAGGTTTGCTTTCAGGTTTGAATGGCAACGACACAACCAACAACCGACACCTCTAAAAACAGTTCCGGAAAACGATTTTCAATCTTCCGAATCCTGTTTGTTGCGCTGGTCGTTCTGGGAATTGCCATAGCAGTGACGCTGCTTGGTGGTTATTACCAGTGGTCCGTTCGCTCGCTGCCGCAGATTGACGGAGAGATTCATCTCAGCGGACTGAAAGGCGAGGTCTCTGTCCGTCGCGATAAGTGGGGCGTTCCGTATATCACTGCTTCGAACGAAGAAGACCTGATGTTTGCTCAAGGCTACGTGATGGCGCAGGATCGGCTGTGGCAAATGGATATGTTCCGGCGAGCCGCCAGCGGAAGGCTATCGGAAATCTTGGGCGCTGTTCAACTTGAGTTTGACAAGCGTCAAAGACAATACGGTTTCCGCCGCGTGGTTCAGCGTTCTCTAAAAACACTGCCACCGAACCTGATCGTGATGCTGAATGCTTATGCAGAAGGCGTCAATACATACATAAACGAGCATCGCGACGATCTGCCGCTGGAATTTCATATCCTGCAGTATGAACCTGAGCCTTGGAAGCCCGCCGACTCGCTGATCACCGGAAAACTGATGTCGGAAATGCTTTCTTCGAGTTGGGAAGTTGATCAATTCAGAGGGAAAGTGTTTCCACGGCTCGACGAAGAAACGCGCCGCTATTTATACGCAGAGTATACCCCCGACGATCAACTGCTGGTTGGAAATGGAAATAACGCCGCCGAAAGCCAGTCAAGCGGTACTCAGCAGCATCAGGAAAATAGAGGCCCTGCGCGAAAAAACCTCTCACCCGCCGGTCCACCGTCGCCAGTGGCAACTATCCGAAACCTGGAAAAGGAGATGTTTGCTGAACTGGGATTGGATACTGAAATTGCAGGCAGCAACAACTGGGTTATCAGCGGCAAGAAGACGACCACCGGGAAACCGATATTGGCAAACGATCCTCATCTTGGACATGGAATACCGTCGATCTGGTATCAGATCGAACTGGCAACCAAAGACGGAATCTATCATACAGCGGGTGTAACTCTTCCGGGAACACCCGGCGTCACGATCGGTCACAACGACAGAATTGCATGGGGAGTTACTAACTTCTCAGCCGATGTCCAGGACCTGTACGCGGAGGAATTCAACCAGCAAGGCCAATACAAGGTCGGATCAGAATGGCGGAACCCGGAAATTGTCCACGAAGCGATTCTGGTTAGGCGTTCGCTCTATAACAACGCAACTAACCTGATAGATTATCCTGTTACCATAACCAGGCACGGTCCCATTGTCGGCGATTACAATGGAAAAAAACTGGCATTGCGGTGGAACAGCCTGGATGACGATGTTAACGAGTTTTCCAGTTTTGCCGCTTTTTCAAAAGCTAAAAATTGGGACGAGTTCCTTGCCGCGTTAAAACAATATCCGGGTCCCGCACAGAATTTTATATACGCTGATATTGATGGGAACATCGGTTATCACGTCGCTGCAAACATTCCGATTCGCAAAACCGGCGACGGCTCCGTTCCGTATGATGGTTCGACTAACGACGGCGAATGGACCGGCTATATTCCATTTGATGATCTACCGCAACTCTATAATCCGCCGCAGGGATGGATTGCTACTGCAAACAACAGAATTACCGGTAGGGATTATAAGCCGTTTCTTGGTCTTAACTGGACATCACCTTACCGGGCGATGCGTATTAATGATCTGATTAGATCAAAAGACAAACTTTCGCCGGACGATGTCAGAGCGATTCAGGCGGATATATATTCGATTCCCGATGTCAGGTTTGCTCAAGCGGCCCAGAGGATCCTGCAGGCGAGTCCAAGGAAATCGGAGCCGGCCGCGCAGGAGATACTGAAGGTCACGGCCGATTGGGACGGGTATCTGAAACCAGACAGTGTGCAGGCCACAATAATTGCAGGAACCAGAGAGACATTTATCAAGAACATATTGAGCGGAAAGCTCGGCGATGACTCTGGAGCATATTCCTGGTTCAATCTGGGTGCTGGAATCGATCAGATACTCAATGATCAGCCACCTGGAATGCTGCCGTCGAACGCGTCGGGCTATGACGATTTGATTATAAAATCCTACCAGTCGATTACAGAAAGACTCACGAATTCCGTGGGATCTGACAGAACAAAATGGGCTTGGGGCAGAGTCCACTCCTTAGTCTTCAAACATCCTCTCGGTGTCAGTGTTTTGAATGCGCTTTTGAATTCGGCGCCCATCGACATGGACGGCGGACCGAATACGGTTAATGCCTATGGATACGCTAGAGCGTCCGGTGTTTCAATGCGAATGATAGTTGATCTTTCGGATTTGGATAATTCGTCCCAGAATATTACGGTCGGCCAAAGCGGACAAGTTTCCAGTAACTATTACAGAGACCAGGTTGACGACTGGGTTGCCGTGAAGCGTCACCTATTCCCGTTCTCTGATGCCTTGATTGAAAAGGCTGCGATTCATCGACTGATGCTGAAACCATAGCAGATTTCCCTCAAACCATGGTCAGAGCTTTTATTGCCATCGAAATCCCCAGCTCGATCAAGAAGAACCTGGCAGATGTACAGTCCCATTTGAAAACGGCCGGGGCTGATGTAAGCTGGACGAAACCCGACAACCTGCATTTAACGCTTAAGTTCCTGGGCGAAATAAGTGACAGTCAAATAACAATCGTGCGGTCCGCGGTGAATAAGATTTGCGAGAAAGTATCCGCGTTTGAGCTCGAAATCGGCGACATCGGAGTCTTCCCTAATCCCCGACGACCCAGGATAATCTGGGCCGGAGTGTCCGGCGATCTTAACGCTGTCCTGGCTATCCAGTCCACAATAGACTCTGAGCTGGTGTCCTCCGGATTCGCTACCGATGCTCATCCATTCAATCCGCACCTAACGCTGGGGCGAATAAAGACACCGAAAAGAACACGGGAATTATTGGCCCTCGCCGATGTTTTTGAAATCCCCAAAAACAATTTCCGCGTTGATAGAATTATTGTGATGCGCAGTCAGTTGAACCCGACCGGATCCATCTACACTCCTATTGAAATCTGCCGTTTCGGCCAATGATAATTGCAAACAAAACGCTTTCCAATCATTCAGTTCTGATAGAGAATAGCGCTCTTTAATAACTGAATGCCCATTCGAACAGGAGCAGATTAAATGGGTCATCGTCTAGACGCACTTTTCAAGCCTTCCTCAGTAGCGATAGTTGTCGGTTCGCCGGAGCAAGGTTTACTATGCAAAACCCTGATCGGCAACGTCACGCAGAGCGCATTTAGGGGAAAGCTATTAACAGTTGAAGATATTTCGGAAGTGTCCGATTCATTGGACCTCGCTATCATCTGCAACCCTGATGGAGAAGCAATCGAAAAATGCATTAAGAAGCACGTAAGAGCCGTGGTCGCAATGGTGTCCGAAGAGACTGCTGTACATGGTTCCAAATGGTCGACACTCGTCCAGCGCGCAGGCAGTGAAACAATCCTGATCGGTCCTGACTCTATTGGTATTAGCAACTCTGATACGAAGATAGCATTGAATGCCAGTTTGGTATCTCACCAAAGCTCCGATGGCAACGTCGCGTTGATTACGCAGTCCGGCACGTTAGGCCGGTCGCTGCTTGAATATGGCGAGAAAGCTGGCATCGGGTTTTCTCTGTTCGCGTCTGTAGGCGACGCTCCAAATTGCTCACTGACAGATATGCTGGAGTTCTGCGAGCAGAACGACCAAACTAAAGTCATCCTTTTGCACACGTCTACGATCATCGGAATGGGAAACTTTGCTGAGACGGTCGCAAGAGTCAGTAAGACGAAACCGATCGTGATGCTGAGGTCAGGTCGTGCAAAGGTTCTGAAATCTGCAAATTTGGAGAGCGGAACAACTATTGAATATGAGCTTAATATTGATGAAATGCTCGACCAATGCGGCGTGCACAGAACCGTTACCGTAGATGAGTTTTTCACAGTAGCCAAAGCCCTAACCTATTGTTCGCTTCCGAAAAACAGGCAGGTTGGAGTTATTACAAATGACGGCGGATGTGCCGCGGTTATAAGAGACGTTCTGATTGCAAATAATCTTGAAGTCGTGAAAGAGAATGATTTCACCTTACCATTGATTCCAGGTATTGATGATTTTGAGTCAGCCTTAAGTAAGGCAGTACGTGATGACCAGGTCGATATCGTTTTGGCGTCTGTCATCTCACCAGCGCCCAATGCGTTAAAGATCTCTGACCTTGAGACGGAAACAAAAAGCAAACCTGTTCTCGGCGTATTTGATTCTGGCGTTGAAGTCGCCGGCATTCCGAATTTCAAGTTTCCCGATACGGCCGTGCGCGCTGCTATGGCGCTTATTCGTCAAATGCAGGTCGAAACTGAACGATCCAGTGAAGCAGAAGAACTCGCCGTTACAAAGGAAATCGCGCAATCCGTAATAGACGGTGTGATAGCAGAAAACCGCAAAGAACCTACGTTTCCTGAAGCGATGATGGTTCTGGATGCGTATGGGATCAACGTGCCGCGTTACAGTTATGCGAAAGATCTGGAAGAAGCGCTGACGGCTGCGCACGGAATCGGCTATCCCATCTCGATGAGGCTTCTCTCGAAGGATCTTCTGCACAAGCCGGATATCGGAAGCATATTCGCAGAGGTTAAAGATGCCGACGATTTAACTAGTGATTTCCTGACTTTGATCAGCCGCGCTCAGCGGCATCAATTGACCCTTGACGGAATCCTGATCCAGGAGACTGCAGGAGCAGGTGAATTAGTAAATGTTTACATATTTGATGATTCGGAATTTGGTAAGATGATTCTTGTAAACACCGAGGGAACTGCCGACGCGAATCCTCAAATATCAATAGCAACTCCACTTACGGGATTTCAAAAAAATGATGCAGGCGACAGTAATCTGACAGAAGCGGTGGATGAGGTGCTTAATGAAATGGCTGCCCGGTTGCTGCAACTCACATCCGATTTTCCGGTTATTTCCAATATATCGATAAGGAGGCTTATGGTTTCCCACCAGCCTCCTATTGGCACGGTAACAGATGCCCACATTGTTTTGAAATAAATTTGTGCGGCGGTGATCTAGCTTAATCGGTTATCTAGTCTACAGATCAGCCAGCTTGTTTACGTGCAAAGCCGCCGATACCAGGCAGCTCCGTTTCAGCGCCACCGTAAGCTTTGATCATCATGAAGATTAAAACAATAAGCGTAATGATACGAACGCCCCAGACCAAGATCGTAAAGACGAGACTGACGCCTAAATTAGCGGCACCAGAGTTTCCCGTCGCCACAGCCGTACCCACAGCCATGAAACCAACGATAAATCCAATTATAAAATTAAGCGCAATGAGCACTATGTTAAGGATAAGCCCCTGAAACGAATGGAATCGAATGAATCGATTGCTCTTCTCCATGGCCACGCCGATAATCGAGAAGATCAGGCCAATGCAACATGGTGCATAGCAAAGCATCGAAAACATATTTGGCTGAAGTCCTAACGGTCCTGGACTCGTTGGTTGTTGTGGGGGTGCTCCATATTGTTGATATGGCGGCGGATTCTGCATAGTCTGCTCCTTGTTTACATTCTGTTTTCTAAAGACTGATTAAACCGGAAACGATCCCCACCGGGCTGTATGGGTTGCGCTTATCCTTCCATAGTAATCAAAATGTGTCAACTGCTTTTAACGGAACCGAGAGATGAAATCGATCAAATTGGCCGCAATGCGGTGAACAGACGTGGCACCGTGGCATGATCAGATCGGGCCAGCCGTGTTTTAGCCGTGTTCTTCCTTATATTCTTCGTACCAGGCCATCTGGATTGCTTCGAGTTTTTTCTCGTTCGATTCTTTAGGGTCAGCTTCGAAATCCGGAAGCTCTGTCACCCATTTGTGCAGGTCAGTGAATCTGACTGTTAGCGGATCAACGTCCGGATGAGCCTCCATCAATTCCAGCGCTATATCTTCGATATCGGTCCAGCCTAGTTTCTTCATTTATGGCCTCCAGTTTTTGTTCGTAGTCCCGCCTTCAGGCGGAAGGTTAAGATTCCGCCTGAAGGCGGGACTACGAACGATTCCTTAATGTGGTTCCTTAGCGAGATTGCGATTCCAGTCGGGAACCTCGACAATCAGATCAGTCGTTCCGTCTGGAACTGTCTGGCATCCGAGCCGGGAGTTCGGCGTTAAACCCGGCGCCAAATCCAGCATATCTTCTTCGTCCTCTGTGGATTCGTTACAGGATGCAAGACCCTCGCGAACTATCACGTGACAAGTCGAACACGCGCAAACACCGCCGCAGGCATGGTCGAGATCAATATCCGCTCCCAGTGCGATATCAAGGATGCTTCCAGGCAGTCCGGTTCTACCGTAAGGAACCTCCTTCGGATCGACTTCGACAGTTTTTCCTTCAGGCGTGTCCGCCGTGAAAAACGTTATCTTGTATTTCTGAGTTGCGGCCTTGAATTCAGCCTTCTCGATATATGGATTGCTACCGCCCATTTCTCTATCCTAACTTTTCCTGCTGACCACCGCCCATCGTTCTTACACTTCGCTGGCTTTTTTGCCTTTTAGTGCGAGTTGCACCGCGCTATCCATCATCAATTCCGCCAGATGCATCGTTACATCATTGAATTTCTGAAGCTCGGTTCGAATCACTCGGTGATCGTCTGAAGAGAGCGACGCCTTCAAAATGTCGAGGGCCGCTCTGTCACGAGTTTGCTCTTCTTCTGTCAAGTTCTTGAAGGCCTCGCTAGCGAATGCCTTTTCAGCCGATGCAATCACTGATTCGGCTTCGGTACGCGCTTCGATCAACTGACGCTGTTTGAAATCTTCTTCGGCGTTTTCGAAAGAATCCAAAAGCATGTGCTCGACCTGTTCGTCTGTCAGACCATAAGAAGGCTTCACTTCAATTGAATGTTCTTTTCCGGTTCGAACATCTCGAGCGGATACGCTCAAAATTCCATTTGCATCGATCAGGAACTTAACCTGAATTCGAGGCATACCGGCAGGCTGCGGCGGAACCTTGAGAGTGAAATGCCCGAGGCTGCGATTGTCGGTAACCAGCTCGCGCTCACCCTGCAATATATGAATGTTGATGCCGGTCTGATTGTCTACCGAAGTTGTATACATTTCGCTGGCGCTTGCCGGAATAGTCGAATTGCGAAGAATGATCTTGCTCATGACGCCGCCGATCGTCTCTATTCCAAGACTGAGCGGAGTTACATCCAGCAGCAGCATATCCTTTCGCCGACCGACCAGAACGTCTGCCTGAATTGCGGCGCCTAATGCTACAACTTCATCTGGATTCAATTCCACATGTGGCTTGCGTTTGAACAGCTCTTCAACACGATGACGCACGAGCGGCACTCTGGTCGAGCCGCCAACCATCACGACCTCGTCAATCTGGTCCGTGGTGAGGTTCGCATCCTTGAGCGCTTTTCTGCACGGTTCAAGAGTTCGCTCAACCAGATGACCAATTCGTTCTTCAAATTCGGCGCGAATCAAAGTGCGGTTGTATGGCGTTTTTAATTCTGTAAGGCTGACGTTAATCTCAGCCCTGTCTTTATCGGAAAGTTCGATTTTCGCCGCGATGACCGCTTTGCGAATTGTTTGAATGGCTTCGGCATCTTCTTTAAGGCTTGCGCCGCTGGTTTGGTTAATCTCGTCCAGCACCAGATTGATCAAAACATTATCAATGTCATCGCCGCCCAGATGCGTATCGCCATTCGTCGATAAGACTTCGAACAGTCCTTCGTTCAATTTCAAAATCGAGATATCAAATGTTCCGCCGCCGAAATCGTATACCGCGATCAAGGCAGACTGTTTCTTATCAATTCCGTAAGCAAGTGAAGCGGCCGTCGGTTCATTGACGATTCGCTGAACTTCCAGGCCAGCAATGCGGCCAGCATCTCTTGTCGCCTGTCGCTGAGCATCGTTGAAATAAGCAGGGACGGTGATAACGGCCTGCGTGATCTCTTCGCCGAAATGTCGCTCGGCCATTTGTTTCAATTCGCGCAGAATAAATGCAGAAATTTCCGGCGGCGTATATTCCTTATTGCCCAGCTTTACTCTGACGACCTGCTCGCTGCCTGGAACGATATTGAAATGCAACAGCTCGATGTCTTCGCGGACGTCTTCGCTGCCTTTGCCCATAAAGCGCTTGATCGAATAGACGGTACGGTCAGGATTTGCGATCAGGCGGGCGCGAGCGGCTTCGCCTACTATAACTTCTCCATCGTCTCCGATGGAGACGATGGACGGAACCATTGCCCGGCCTTCTTCGTCTCTAATGACGACTGGTCTACCTTCCTCATTGACATAGGCAACCAGGCTGTTGGTGGTGCCTAAATCTATTCCGACGATACGTGGCATGTTCTCCTCTTCTCAACGTAGCGCAAGCTGCCAGCTTGCGTCTGTTCGTAACGCGTGCGATATCCTATGACATTCAAGTTAAATATCATGCGCAGGCAAGATGCCTACGCTACATCTGCGCAAGCTGGCAGCTTGCGTTACGTTAATTCTTCCCTCAAATCGCGGACCAGGTTCCGTACGTACGAATGCTGTGACAATATGTCACTCATCTGTTTCAATAAACTTTTTCGCTGCTCTGATCCAGAAGAATCCCATTGCTTAAATACACTTTGAAGCTGTGACAACAGATCACGCTGACGATGCTCGAGATCCTCAAGCGTATCTCGCATATGTGATTTCAACGACTCTACTGCAGCCTCGTCGCCTTCTCGTTTTGCATCACGGAGTTCTTCCAGTTGCTCGTTCAATTCGAACATCTCTGAGAGCAGATCCGGTGGAGCTTGCGCTTTGCCGATCTCCGCGCCTTCAATTTGAATAATGTACTCAGCGCGGCGGACAGGATCTTTCAGAGTTCGATAAGCATCGTTCAGCAACGAAGATTTCTCCAGGCTGGCGTTCTTCTCAAATTCGCTGCTCTGCTGGTAAAAGTCCGGATGGAATTGCCGCGAGAATGAATAGAACTTCTTTTCCAGATCGGCGTTGTCCAAATCAAGCTGGCGATTTTGATAACCGAAAAAGAAAAAGTAATCTTCCGCAGGATTCTGGGCCTGAATCTTGTTGCACTGCGGGCAAAAGTGTTCACCCGCAATCTCTTTTTGACAATTCCAGCAAATCATTGGCGCCAACTCCCCAACCCTGTAGGGGAAGGGCTCGTCCCTGCCCGATCGTGCGAAGCACGATGAAATGTTTCGTTAATGATCGCTTGATTGCCTTTCGGCAATCCGGGCAGGGACGAGCCCTGCCCCTACATCACGCAAAAAAATTGGTTGAGCACCGCGGCACCCAACCAATTTGTGATTTCAGGTTCCGATCGGAACTCCAAATTTAAGCCGAGAACGACTCGCCACAACCGCACTGACCAGTTGCATTCGGGTTCTGAAACACAAAACCACGATGCATAAAATCGTCCTGATACGTCAGCACTGTGCCGTTCAAATACAAAAAGCTCTTCACATCGCAATAGATTTTCAGACCGTTAATCTCAAAGACCTTGTCGCCCTGCCTGGTCTGATTGTCTATGCTCATTTGATAAGTTAATCCAGAGCAGCCTCCGCCTTTCACCGCCACGCGCAAACCGCCATCCGAGATTCCTTCGGATGTTAACAGGTCGCGCAGCCGTTTTGCGGCCGTCTCTGTCATCGTAATCGCCATAGTTTCCTCTGCTAAATAATTACTTCGCTGCGACGGTTTCCTGTCCCGCTTCTTTTCCCTGCTTCGTCTTGTAATCCTTGATCGCTGCTTTGATCGCATCTTCTGCGAGCACAGAGCAGTGAATCTTAACAGGCGGCAGGTTCAACTCTTTCACGATGTCGACGTTTTTGATCTCCAACGCCTCGTCAATCGTCTTGCCTTTTACCCATTCGGTGGCCAGCGACGAGCTGGCAATAGCTGAACCGCAGCCGAACGTCTTGAACTTGGCATCTTCAATCACGCCGTCGTTGTTGATCTGAATCTGCAGTTTCATTACGTCACCGCATTCCGGCGCGCCGACCAGACCTGTACCGACGTTAGAAGCTTTTTTATCCAGGCTGCCAACGTTGCGCGGATTGTTGTAATGATCAATTACCTTATCTGAATAAGCCATGGTATTAACCTATCTCCTTATAAATCCTTTTTACCACAGAGACACAGAGACACAGAGGAATCAAAAGATATTCTCTGTGACTCTGTGTCTCTGTGGTGAATTTCTTTCATAAATCCTATTCACCGGCCCATTGAACCGATTTCAAATCGATTCCTTCCTGCACCATCTCCCACAACGGCGACAGTTCGCGCAGGCGTTCGACAACTTCGGAAACTTTATTGATCGTGTAATCAACTTCCTCCTCGGTATTGAAACGACCAAGACCAAAACGAATCGACGAATGCGCCAATTCTTCACCGACTCCCAGAGCCTTCAAAACGTATGAAGGCTCAAGGCTCGCCGATGTGCAGGCTGAACCCGAAGACACAGCGATGTCGCTGATGCCCATCAACAGTGATTCGCCCTCGACATAAGCGAAACTGACGTTGAGGTTCCCCGGTAGCCTGTGCTCCGGATGTCCATTCAGATAAACCTCGGGCACTCTGTCGGAGATGCCTTTGTGAAGCTTTTCGCGCAACCTGAACAAACGGTGACTCTCTTCCTCCAGCGATTCGCCTGCAACTTCTGCGGCTTTGCCCAAGCCCACAATGTTCGGAACTGCAAGCGTACCGGATCGCATTCCGCGCTCGTGACCGCCACCGTCAATCAGCGGCACAAGCTGAACGCGAGGACCCTTTCTTCTCACATACAGAGCTCCGATGCCCTTCGGTCCGTACATCTTGTGAGCCGAAATCGAAACCAGATCGACGCCGAGGGAATTCACATTGAAAGGAAGCTTGCCGACTGCCTGTGTCGCATCTGTGTGGAAGATGATTCCCTTTTCTTTGGCGATCTTTCCGATCTCGCCGATTGGCTGAATAACCCCGATTTCGTTATTCGCCATCATTATGCTGATCAGGATCGTCTCTTTTTTGATCGAGCGTTTCAGATCATCAAGATCGATCATCCCGTATTGGTCAACCGGCAGATAGGTGACTTCGAAACCCTGTTTTTCAAGATGTTTGCAGGTATCCAGAACCGCCTTGTGCTCCGTTACGGCCGTAATAATATGATTGCCGCGTTCGCGGTACATTTCCGCAGCGCCTTTGATCGCCAGATTGTCGGATTCCGTAGCGCCGCTGGTAAAGATGACTTCTTTCGAACTTGCGCCAATCAAATCAGCAATCTGTTGACGAGCCTTGTCTACTGCCTCTTCGGCGTCCCAGCCAAACGAATGATTACGGCTGGCGGCATTGCCGAACTTCTCAGTAAAGTATGGTGCCATCTCTTCAAACACGCGTGGATCGACGGGGGTCGTCGCGTGATTGTCCATGTAGATTGGCAACTTCATATTCAATAACTCCTTCAGCGTAAAGCGTATCTCGTATTATCAATATTCGTGATATTAGTAATGTTATGGGTAACGGGCTCGACCTCGTCGGGCACGAGCTCCAAAACCGACGTACCGCGCAACGCTTCTTTGACTCGCTCCTGCACAATTCGTAATGGGCTCTTCACATTACATTTGTCGAACTGAAGGCAATCCTTGTTTCCATTCAGATCGCATTGGACCAGCGAAACCGGACCATCAATGGCTTCGATTACGTCAGCCAAGCTAATCTCTGCGGGACGTTTCGCCAGAACATATCCGCCATTTGTCCCGTGAGTCGAGGTTAACAGCCCCCGCTTCACCAGTTTTTGCAGAATCTTCGCCAGCAATTCTGGTGGAATTCCGTACGATTGTGCAATTTCCCGCGCACTGCAGGCGATACCATCAGCCTGCGCCAGGTGCTTCATCGACATAAGCCCGTAATCTGCTTTTTTTGAAAGCTTTAGCACGCGAGAAAACCCATCAAACCTAATCTCGACTGATCTGATTTCATATCCGACCAATCTAGTCGTATTTTAGTCTTTTGCTGGAGTTTGTCAACAAAAATAGTGAAAAAAGGGTAGCAGTTATGCGACTTTGAGGTGCGACAGCTGATGGCCAAATTCGGGCCGTCGAATTTCTGTGTCACAGCAAGTGTCACAGTTTTATCTATAGAAAATAAAGCGGTTATTGAACTGTGACAGCTGTGACATCAGTTGGCCAAACTCGCGTCAGACAGCATATCCCGCGCGCTTTCTTAAAGAGATCTTCCGGCATTTTCCAGAACCTCAGGCAGTTTTTCGGAGGCCGGCGCACCGCCTTGGGCAAGTTCCGGTCTGCCTCCGCCGCGACCGCCAAGGGCACTGCATGCCTCCCCAAGCAACTTTCCCATATTTTGAGGCAAGCTGTCTGAACGAGCAAATACCAGTCGGGTCGTATCTGTCGTCGACGCCAAAAGGGCAACCGCCGGTCCCTGCTGTGTGATCTTTTGCGCCAGGAGCTTTAATTCCTCAGCGTCGCGTCCCGGAAATACCTTGCAGACCAGGCGGAACGATCCTTTGTCTTCGCCTTCCTGATAAAGCGTTGCCGCTTCAACTCCGGCGGCAATTTGAACCAGATCGCGAATTCGCCTCCCCTGCTGTTTGTTCTCTTCGATCAGATTCCTGACTAATTCCGGAATCACGTCTCTTGCCGAACTGAGTTGCTGCGCAACTCCAAGAGCCGCGGCGTTCGACTTGCGGTAGTCCTGCAAAACTCTGCCACCGCAGAGGAATTCAACCCGGCACATTTTTTTGGCGCGTTCCCAGCCTTTAACAACAATCAATCCGATTTCGCCGGTTGCATGGACATGAGTGCCCCCGCAAGGCGACCAGTCAAAACCGGAAACCTCTATGATGCGGACTTCGCCCTCGCGTCCGGTTTCTTTGCGCAACGGAAAGCGATCCAGATCATTCGCATCAACCAGATGGACGTTGACAGGGTAATTTTCGAAGATCACCTGATTGGCAATCTCTTCCGCCGCAGACATAATTTCGGCAGTCGGTTTGTCCAGCTCGATGTCTATTGTCGAGCTTTCATCACCCATGTGGAAACTGCGGGTTTCTGCTCCGCATGCCTTAACGAACGCCTGGGACAGGATGTGTTGACCGGTGTGTTGCTGCATATGGTCAAGCCGTCGTTTCCAATCGATCACGCCAGTAACAGCAGTGCCGGCATTGATCACTCCGTCAGCAAGCAGGTGCACGATGCGACCGTCGTCGGTTTCTACAACATCAATGACATTGATATTGTTGAGCCGTCCTATATCGAAAGGCTGCCCGCCTCCGGTCGGATAGAAAGCTGTTCGGTCGAGGATAACTCCTGGGTGATTATTAATAGTTTCCTCGCCGGAGACCATTGCGGTGAACTGGGTTAAATGAGAGTCGTTAAAGTAAAGTCGTTCGGTCATGTTGTTTCAATACTTTCCAGGTTAACGAAGTCGAGGATAGAGATAACAGAATGCGAGCGGACTTTTCAAGGGATCAGCGGATACAACTGCTGCAGTCGATAATTGACAATATCTTTCCCGGCGACTGACAAGCCGGCCGTACCTGTGAGTTTTGCCAGTAGTACACCTTCTTCTTCTTTGAGAAGATTAGGCGAAGGACAAGAATTTGAAATCGAAAGCATATAAGACAAACGCACCCAAAGACGAGCAGCCCGATGGCCACCACCCTCAAAAGCTCAAGCGAAAGGATTATGAAAAAGAGCTGTCCAGGCTGCATGTCGAACTAGTAAAACTGCAGCAATGGGTTGTACACAAGGGACTCAAGGTCTGCATCGTTTTTGAAGGGCGCGACGGCGCCGGCAAAGGCGGAACAATCAAGGCAATTACTGAACGGGTCAGCCCTCGCGTGTTTCGAGTAGTCGCGTTACCAGCCCCGACCGAGCGTGAGAAAACTCAGATGTATGTACAGCGTTACCTGCCGCACCTACCGGCGGCTGGCGAGATCGCGATTTTTGATCGCAGTTGGTATAACAGAGCGGGTGTGGAACGCGTGATGGGTTTCTGCACCGAGGAACAGGCAAAGAAATTTTTGAGGGCCGTGCCCCTGGTCGAGCAGGCCATAGTGGATTCAGGCATCTTCCTGATCAAGTATTGGCTGGAAGTCAGCCACAAAGAACAGACTCGCCGACTGGAACAGCGGATCAACGACGGTCGCAAAATCTGGAAGCTTTCGCCTATGGACCTTAAATCCTATAGCCGCTGGTACGAGTACTCACGGGCGCGAGACGAGATGTTTGTCGCCACGGACACGCGAGTCGCCCCCTGGTACGTAGTACAGGCCGAGGACAAGAAGCGCTTGCGCCTCAACATTATCACTCATTTGCTCAGTCGTGTCCCTTACAAAGAAATGCCCCGCGAAAAGGTGAAGCTACCCAATCGACAAAAGGCCAATGGATACCAGGAACCCGACTATTCCCTGAATTACATACCAGAGAAATTTTGACCAGTGAATGCGTGGACACTGCTGGCGAACTCATTCCTTTATTGCAATTGTGGCTTTGCCGCAAAGCAAAAAACGGTTCGCGACAATCGGCGTAATCTGGATCCTACCGTTTCTCCGGAACAACAGTCAGCTTCACTTCTGACGGATACTGTTTTGAGTGGTGAATTACGTTGTGCGCCGTGATGCCCGTAGCCTCATCGTAGTTCTTGCCGCCAGTGTTCATGTTTCGGTCAAACCGCGGGAAGTTGCTACTGGATACCTCAAGCCGAATGCGATGTCCGGCTTCGAAGAAGTTACTGGTGTTCATCGGCTGCAAAGTAACCTTGTAAACCTTGCCGGGCTCCATCCACGTTTCGGGCTTGTCATAACCATTGCGATAACGCAATCGCTGAATCGTTTCGTCCAGGTTGTAAGCTCTTCCGTCAGGATAAACATCAATAAGTTTCACGGTTACGTCGGTGTCTTTGACATCTGACGAAACATAGAGAGTCACTTCGATTGGTCCGCTGACTTCAACACCTTGCTTTAGCGGTTCGCTGCTGTATACAAGAATGTCAGGACGTTCTTCCATCTTGCGCTGGTCGAAAGCTCCGCCGGTTACTGCGTTGCCCGTGCAGCAGACATTGCCACCGTACGATGGCACCGGATTCATCGGGTCATATTCGAATTTGTCAGGGCTGTCGCTTGATGGAGATGCCTCGCCTAGAACGCCATCGCCGTTGAGCGTGTTCGCTTTACCGCCGCTGCCAAGGTATAGCGCCATTGGACGTGCGCCTTCTGGCGGCCAAGTATCTGACGCCTGCCATTTGTTGATTCCCATCGTGAAGTAACGAACCCTTGGAATCTTTTGCAGGATGCCGTTGTTGTCACCCTTCAGAAAATAATCGAACCAGGCCCAGGTCAGTTCGTCATAATTCAACCTGGCGTCGCCCATACTGCGCTCGCCTACCACAGTGTTTTCCGTGGCGCGTTTATACGAGCAATGAAGAGTCGGAGCGATCACCGCATACTGCTCATTGGCGATTTCGGGACTGGCGGTCTTTCGCACAAAATTGTAAGCAGCCAGGTTCGGTCCGACCGATACGTCGTACCATGACATAAACCAGAATCCCGGCACGTTGATCTTCATGCCATCGTTCCACAAACCGCCTTTGTACCAGGCTGGATCGTTCGGGGCTCGCTCTATCATCGCACCGCCTGTTTCAACCGGCATATGATCGGCAAAGATGCCCGGCGGTCCGTCTACTGCCTTGATGATATCTTTTTCCGGCAAATGCCTGAGAGCCTTTGACCAATCGACCGGAGGCAGATGCTGAGCCAGATCAAACGACTTTGACTCGCGAATCAAATCTTCCTGCGAAGTATTCGGCGCAAACATCGGGCGTTCCTGGTTCTGCTCTCCATAAAGCCACGCGATGAACAGCATCTGCACGGCTCCGCCCCGATACCAGTTGCCCTGTTCGTAATAAGGAGCGACGCGTCCGACTCCTGCGCCGAATCCTTGCGGGATGATCGCAGCGAGAGCAGGATTACCCTGCGCCGCGACGGCCAGTTGCCATTCTGCGGTTGAAGAGCAGCCGATCAAACCAACTTTGCCATTTGACCACGACTGTTTAGCTATCCACGACAATTCGTCATAGCCATCGGTGAGCGGCGGCCCGAGGATGTCGTAATTCCCTTCGGAAAAGAAATGACCACGTTCGTTGATCTCGACGTATGCGTAACCGCGGCTGACGGCGTCAACTTCGGCGCTCATATCGCGTGGAGCGCCAAGGCTCACATCCCAGAAGTTGAAGTTATATGGGGTGCGCACGAAAACAGTTGGATATTTCTTTGACGTGTCTTTCGGATGATAAATATCCGCTGCCATGCGTTTGCCGTCGCGCATTGGGATCATGACCTTTCGGTCGATGATTGCGACTGATTCAAGCTCCTGCTCGATGGCGTTGCGCTTCGCAACCAGTTGCGGATCGGCGGCGCGTCCCTGTCCTGGAGCGATTTGAATCATTACCAGCAGAGACATTATGGTGATGACGACAATCAAAAGAAATCGTGTTTGCATAATTGTTTCTCCCTGAGGAAAAACGCCGTGCGGCGCGTGTGACTCAGACTTTGGTGAAGCGCAATTGTCTATCCAGTCGGGATGACAATGCAAGTGAATACGAGCGATCAGTTGCTCGTCATTTTTGAGCTATATTCAGAGACAGAAGAGCAAAGGACGCTGATGAAACGGATTAGGCTGATTTTCACGGATTCAGATCCGTCTTAATCCGTCATATCCGTAAAATCTGCGTCCTTTGCTCTTCTCTTCTTCTCTTAGCCAAATTTTTAGCACAACCTAGTGCTATTTCAATGTATTCACACCGGCGGTTGCGCATTGGGCATCATGTTCGCTGGTGTCGCCTGAGACTCCGATGGCACCGACGATTTTCCCAGCAATAACTATCGGTATGCCGCCTTCGACCGGAACCGCTCCTTCAAGACCGAGAATGCGCAAACCTGGTCCGCCCGCCGTAATCTGATCCTGAAAAGCTTTTGTCGGCCGTTTGAATATTGCCGCTGATCTTGCTTTGTTGACGGAGATTTTCGCGCTCGCGGTTTGCGTGTTGTCCATCTTTTCGTAATAGACCAGGTCACCGCTCGGATCGACTATGGCAACAGCCATATTCCAGTTGTTCTTTCGAGCTTCGGACAGAGCTGCCTCGGCGGCCTTTTTCGCATCGCTCAGACTAATCGGAGGTCCATAAGGATTCGGCATCATCTGCGCCTCTATGTTAAATGAAAACAAAAATGTCGCAACCAAGAATATCGTGATTGCCCTCGCGCCTCTCGCAAAACAGAATATCTCTTTCATTTGTCCTTTCAACCTCGCTTGTGGATTAAATATCATTCTTGAAGAGCGGACATTCTAACACCGGTGTAATTCAGGATGCAGTACGGTTGTTATGAACCCTGGTTGACTTTCGCTTTTATTCAAATATTCTGACCGATGATTCCGTAGATAATCATCGCAAGCGAGGCTGTATGTCTCAAAGATCAAATTTTGCGCGTTTTATCCTGTTATTAATTCTTATTGTTTCAAGCGGACAAATGTTATGCGCCCAAGAGCCACCGTCTTCTGCCAGTACATCGCAAGCCACCGTCAATCAACCTAAAGATGACAACCAGGTTCAGTCGTATCAGCTATCTCCGGAAAAATACCAAAAGGCCGTTCAGTATTCTCGCATACGTAATATTTTCTATTTTGCGAGCTACGGATATTTGCTGTTGATATTGATTGTTGTGTTGGCAGTAAGGCTCGGGCCGAAATACAGAAATATCGCAGAAAGAGCATCATCCCGCAGGTTTAGTCAGGCAATCATTTTTGTGCCGCTGCTGTTATTTACGATTGATGTGTTGTCTCTGCCGCTCGAGGCATATCAGCATACGTTCGCATTGAAGTATGATCAGTCGATCCAGGGATGGCCGTCCTGGATCTGGGACTGGGCCAAAGGCGAGATAATCGGACTGATAATTTTGACCCTTGCGATCTGGGTCTTATTCGCAATCATCCGACACAGTCCACGGCGATGGTGGTTCTATTTCTGGCTGATAGTGTTGCCATTTATGCTGCTGGGGATTTTCGCTACGCCAGTCGTAATCGATCCTCTATTCAATAAATTCACGCCGCTGCAGGACAGTAATCCGGGTCTGGTTACCGACATCGAAAAATTAACAAACCGCGCAGGTCTTCAGATTCCCCGCGATCACATCTTTGAAATGGCCGCCAGCGAAAAAACGCAGACGATCAATGCGTACGTCACCGGCATCGGATCGACAAAGCGCATCGTTATCTGGGACACAACTATCAAACAGATGACGCCGCCGGAGGTCCTGTTCGTCGTCGGCCACGAGATGGGTCATTATGTGTTAGGTCATATTCCCAAAGGCATACTGTTTACCAGTGTGTCCCTGCTGTTATTGCTTTTCATTGGTTATCACATCATCAACTGGGCTCTTGCGCATTGGGGTGGTCGCTGGGAGATAAGAGAGATCGGAGATTGGGCGGCGCTGCCATTAATGATGTTAATCCTGTCGGTGATTCTTTTCTTTGCCCAACCGATATTCAATACGTTCAGCCGATACCTCGAACATCAAGCCGACATATATGGATTGGAAGTAACGCACGGCATCACGCCAAATTCCAATCAGGTTGCGGCGCAGGCTTTTCAAATCCTGGGTGAAACGTATCTGGAGGAACCGAATCCCAGTCCGATCATCAAGGTTTGGCTTTACAACCATCCTCCAATAGGCGAACGAGTGTCGTTTGCGGCGACGTACAACCCGTGGTCAAAAGGGGAGTCTCCACAGTTCGTCAAGTGATTGCGCCCGGCAATCACGTATTTGGTTCAACTGGATGAGGCTCGTGAGACGGACTGCTCACCGTTTTCTGATAATGTGAGCGGCTCTGTTTCTATTCCTTCAGGAATAAAAAGTGAGCTCAAACAAATTAACTGCTGACCGTTTACGCTGCGCAACGTGCTGACCTGACCGTTCTCGATCCATCGGTAGATAGTTTGTCGGCATTTGCTGACGATTTCGCAGGCTTCGCTGATAGTTACCAATTTGATCGGCGCATGGCATTTTGGGCAAGTTACAGATTTTGCTGTACCGGTTTGACCTGAAGACAACGGGGGATCCGCAGACTGATGACACCACTTGCAGTAGTCTGACAATGTAGTTCTCCTTGCTCTGCTCGGTTAAACACAGAGACTAACGTCGGTATACTTCTCGCGTTAGGATTGGGGGACCTTCGCTGAGCATCATTCGGAATCGGTTACGGACTGAACGCAACCATGGCTATTAATTAAAAACTGATCAAGTAGAATGCGTCCGAATGTTCGCTTGAACTACCTCGGTGAGGATTCTAGTCCAAAGATTGAGAAATTGTAAACAAAATCTTTGGCACATTTTTAACAACTGAAATTATTTGAACAGATCTCCATTTGCCGTGAATCAGTGCCTGTAGGTTCAAGGGATGATATTATTGAAACGGCATGGGTTTATTCGCAAAATTATTTAAGAACAATCGATTCGAGGAACAAACGCTGGAGCAATTGATGCAGCAAATTGTTCACAGCGATAAGCCTTCGTTGCGAAAAGCATTTTACGAAAAGCTGCTCGGAGCAACGTTTTTGCTGCCGACGACGGCTGAGCCTTCGCGAATCCTTCCGCCCGGCTGCCCGTTGATTGATGACCACGGCGAAGAGACGGGTTTCCTGGCAACAACCGACCCTGAAGGCAAACCGGCCTTGTTTATTTTTACAAGCGAGAGCGCCCTCACTGCCTGGCGTCCGAACGATCAACATCATGTTGAAATGGAATCAGGAGAGTTGTTCAGATTCGCCCTGGCTAATGAAATCAATTCGATTGTCATTAATGCGGGCGATGCTTCGGCCGGGTTCCTGAGCCGTGGTGAGATTCAGGCATTGGCCGATAATCTGCTGCCAACACAGATTGATAATGGCGTCGCAGCGCAATCGCTTTCCGAAAGCAACAAAATAGCGATTAAGCCATTGTCAACAAGCCCAGCCAAAGAATTGATCAACATGATATGCCAGCAAGCTTCCGAGCACGATTCAATCGAAGCTGTCTATCTTGCTGAAGGAACGATTGGCAATGACAGGTCGCGCCTGATCGTAGCATTGCAACTGACGGTTGGATCGTCCGCCGATAAAGTAATGAGCGCGATAGCCAAACCGATACAGTCTGCTCTTCCGGATGGCGAATACATCGACTTCCTGCCGTTTTCTCCTCTCAGCAGTCTGGCTCAATCGTTGAGCCAGCAGATTGAGCCAACTTTCCAAAAAACCACCTGATGCCTAAAGAGCGCCTGGACAAGTTGTTAGTCGATAAAGGACTGGTCGCCACACGCCAGAAGGCGCAGGCTCTGATCATCGCCGGCCAGGTTCTGGTTGACGAACAACGCGAAGAAAAACCCGGCAAACAGGTGGACAGTTCGGCAAACCTGCGGATAAAAGGCGAGCAACTCAGGTACGTTGGACGCGGAGGGTTGAAGCTTGAGCATGCGCTAAAGGAATTCGGAGTGAGTGTCGACAATCTGGTTTGCGTAGACATTGGAGCATCGACAGGCGGGTTCACCGATTGTTTGTTACAGCATGGGGCGGCTCACGTGACGGCGATAGATGTCGGGCATAATCAGCTTGATTGGAAAATTCGACAAGATGAACGCGTGACCGTTCGCGAAGGAGTGAATGCGCGATATCTCACTCCAACGGATTTTCCCGAACGAACGCTCGGATTCGATCTGGCGACAATCGATGTCTCGTTTATCTCTTTAGAGAAAATTCTACCCGCTGTCGCTGCATTAGTTCGGCCCGGAGGCACTATCGCTGCCCTGATTAAACCTCAGTTCGAAGTTGGAAAAGATGAAGTCGGAAAGGGTGGCATCGTTACGGATCCGGCCAAACAGGAGGCGGTCGTCGAACGGATCAAATCATTTGCGCAGAATCTTGGCCTAAATGTCAAAGGCGTCATTGATTCGCCTATTCTGGGGCAAGATGGAAATCGCGAATTCTTAATTCATCTTGGATTGCCGTAAACAAACTCTCCGCCGCACTCCAATGGCAATCAAATCCCTGTTATATTACCTGTTCACTATTTACGAGGGAGGATTCTGTTTTGACTGATAACTTAACCGGCCCGCTGGCTCTGATAATTCTGGATGGATTCGGCTGCAGCAAGGCGAAAGATGCCAATGCCATTTACCTGGCCAACAAATGGTTCTGGAACGAAGCATGGGAAAAATATCCGCACACTCTGCTGGCAACATCGGGCGAGCGAGTCGGATTGCCGGATGGGCAGATGGGCAACAGCGAAGTCGGGCATATGAACATCGGCGCCGGACGAATCATTCAAATGGATATCTCTCGAATCGATGTCGCAATTCAAAACGGAACGTTCTTTGAGAATCCTGCGTTTCTGGACGCGATGAAGAACGCCAAAGAAAAAAACAGCGCTCTGCATCTGATGGGGCTGGTCTCCGACGGCGGCGTGCATAGCATGAACACGCATCTGTATGCGTTGCTCTATATGGCGCAACAGAATGGAATTGAAAAAATATTCGTGCACTGCTTTTTGGACGGTCGCGATACGCCACCACAGAGCGGCGCCGGTTACGTTGCAGAACTTATCGACAAAATCGGCGCAATCGGAGCAGGACGCATCGCCAGCGTTGTCGGTCGATACTACGCAATGGACCGCGACAAACGATGGGATCGTGTGCAACAGGCGTATGAGTTGTTAACGCAGGGACGCGCCTATCGCAAGAGCACCGACCCGGTTGCCGCCATCAAACAGTCGTACGCGGAAGAAGTCGGCGACGAATTCGTCAAACCAATATCTATCGTAGATGAGCACGAACAACCGGTCGCTACAATTAAAGACGGTGACAGCGTGATCTTCTTTAATTTCAGATCTGATCGAGCCAGAGAGATAACTCGCGCGCTGACTGAAGAGAATTTCGACGGATTCAAACGTGAAGTTTTCCCAAAAGTACATTACGTATGCATGACGCAGTACGACGCAACGTTCCCGTTGCCGATAGCGTTTGGACCGCAAACGCACAACAACATACTTGTACAGATTTTTGCTCAACACGGAATCAAGAACATTCGCATTGCTGAAACTGAAAAATATGCTCACGTAACTTTCTTCTTCAATGGTGGCGTGGAGAAAGAGTATCCATTTGAAGAGCGCGTATTGGTCCCATCACCAAAAGTTGCCACCTATGACATGCAGCCCGAGATGAGTGCTTATGGAATAACCGACGAAGTTTTAAAAGCGCTGAACGACGACCGCGCAAAAGTGTTCATAATCAATTTTGCTAATGCGGATATGGTCGGTCACACCGGAATGATGGGACCGGCGATAAGAGCAATTGAAAATGTCGACATCTGTCTTGGAAAAATCGTACCGGCTTTTCTGAAAAAAGGCGGTGCAGTATTGATCACTGCAGATCACGGCAACGCCGAAGAAATGGAAGATCCCGAAACGGGAGAACCGCAAACTGCGCATACTACGAACCCGGTGCCGCTTCTTTACGTAAATGATAATTACAAAGGGAAATTACGCAGCGGCGGCGCGCTGGAGGATATTGCGCCGACGATGCTGGGTATTTTGGGAATCGAGAAACCGCTGGAGATGACCGGTACAGATTTGAGAGAAAGTTAGTTCGGAGAACTATAAACACTTGTGCTATCCGACCCGCGCAACTTACTGGTAATCGACATCGGCAATCTGGGCGACGCTATATTGAGTCTGCCCGCTCTTCGAGCGCTTCGACAACACTTTCCCAATACGAAAATTACTGTAGCCGGAGGACAGGCAGGCAGCGAGATAATAAACCTCTCCGGCTTTGCGGATGAAGTTATCCCTGTGAAAATCAGGGTTGCGAATAAAGTTGCCGCCGGACTTCGAGCAATAAAGCTGATCCAGCAACTTCGTCAACGGCGATTCGATCTCGTCGTCGATCTTCACAGCACGCCTGAAACCAATCTGATGATGTTTTTCACCGGGTCGAAGAAGCGACTCGCGGCTAATCGCGCCGGGCGTTCCCTTGATTTCCTCTCTAACATCAGAGCGCCACGAGAGACACGTGGGAAACACGCAGTTGATCGTTACCTGGATGTTCTTGCGCCGCTGGGTATAAAAAACGCGATCACGGAAATAACACTTCCGTCGTTGCCAACAACAAATCAAAAACTGGATCAATTGCTACACAAAGCTGGATTAAAAGCTGGTGAATTATTGATCGGGTTGAATCCTGTTGTTTCTGATGGTGATCACAGCGCGTATATCAAGCGTCTGGCTGAGATAGCAAACCTTCTGATTCAAAATTACAACGCCAAAGCAATGGTTCTGGTCGATCCCGAAGCCGTCTCACTGGCACGAGAGATAATGGTTGATCTGCCCAAATCGCGAACGATCTTTCTCGATAAACTGTCAGTAACGGAACTGATATCTGCTATTGGTCGCTGCACACTGCTGATCACAAACAACAGCGGAATTATGCAGATCGGAAAGGCAGTGGGTACGCCGACTCTTGCTTTACTTGATTCAAGCGTCGAGGGAGCAGTAGAACCGCATAGTCGGTTGAATCGAATCTTGCGATATCGGGATTTAAATTCGATTGACGTCAGCGAGGCATACGAGGCTGCTTGCGAACTGTTAGGAAAGAGCCGGACGAGTGAGTTGTTTCAACGATAGCCGACAATTCATTGATCTATTTGTTTCAACTTTTCGAATGTATTGCTGTGCTTAACAAGCAATTTTTCGAAATTAGCTTTCATCTCATTCGAAGGCGGTGAAAGAATATCCGTCTCAAGCCTGCCTTCTTTAGGATAAAGCAAGACGATAGAAGCCGGATCTACTTTTAACAATGCTGCCATCTCAGGCGGAATCTCTAAGATCCAATTTGTTCCTATCCTTCTTGGTTTGAGTGGTGTAGACAATAAATACTTCCCAGGCTAAATCAAGTTCGGTCATAATCCGGCATCAGTTTCCTCGGTCATCTTCAACTCGAAATCAACAGCTTGTTCCGGATGTGCAAGACCGGGACTCACAAGGCGACCACGTTCGGTCACCTAAAATCCGGCACAACAATTATAACCTTTGTATTGTCCGGCAAAGGCACTTTGCTTTTTAATTTGATTTCGCCGCTTTCAACGATGCCCTCAAAAGTCTTACTCATCTCCGCGCTCCTGAAACCGAATGATAGAATTATAGCTCAGACAGGACTGCTCAGATAGAACTAAGGGACCTCTGCTTAATCAGAGTCTTCAGGCGTTCTGACATCCACAATCTGGCCGCGGAAGGTTTTCACGAATGATTGAACTATCGGATTTTCAGTCGCGCGTTGGCGAGGGCTTTTTCCCGTTGTTGCAGGGTCGGTGACTCCGTTAACTCTCGGCTTGGATTCGGTAATGGCTTCGCCGCCTGAGCCCGAGATCGCCACTGTTATTTTGCGGCCGGTCACTTCGCTGGCGATTTCTTCTAAAAGCTTCGTCGTATCGCGCGATCCAAGTTGCTCGGCGAAAACTTTTGCTTTCGGCGGAAACAATATCTTTAGAGTATCACCTTCGATCGCCGCAGAATCTGCGCTGTCAAAAGCCATTAATACGCGCATCTTTTTGCGGCCTTCCAGTATGGCTCTTATTCTATCTATTTCCGAACCGCCGATCTGCGAACTCGGTGTTTCCGCAACGGTTTCGTAAACATCGTCGACTGGTGGAGGTTCAGGCGGTGGTTCCGGTCGCGATACTTGAACAGGTCTTGATGACGGTAGCGGTGCGGGTTCCGTCTTAATTGATCTAGGTTGCGGCGTCGGAATCCGCGATGACGGCGAGGGTGAAGCTGTTCGCGCAGGTGGTCCGCTCTGGCTGCCACCGGACATCGATCCTTCTAACCGTTTGATCCGCTCCAGTAATTCTTCAAGCGATGCCAGCCGAGCCATCTGCGTCAGCTTCAATAATCCCAATTCAAGCTGGAATCGTTCCTGAGTCGAATTCTTGATGTCCTGCTCGACTTTTGTCAGCACGTTGAAAAATCGAATCAGGTCTTCTTCAGAAAAGAATCCTGACAAACGATGCATTTCGGCAGCTTCGGATTCGCTCGCAGCAACAAGCTCGCGGTCAAAACCTACGGCGCGGATCACCAGCAGGTTACGGAAATGGGCCATCATCTCCTTCGCGAAGTTGCGCAGATCGTAACCGCGCGATACAAGCTGATCGACCAGCGAAAGAACCCCTCTGACGTCTCGGTCGGCAATTGCTTCAACAAAGGCGTTCAAGGTTTGCGGTCCAATGATTCCCAGCGCCGAACCGACATCGTCATCTTTAATCTCTTTGCCGGCAAAACTGATTACCTGATCAAAAGCGGACTGGGCGTCGCGCATGCTGCCTTCGCCTGCGCGAACAATCAGGTTTAATGCGGTATCGCTAATGGTGACTTCTTCGGCTTTGGCAATCAGCTTGAGGCGATTGAATATTTTTTGGGCCGCTATGGTTCTGAATTCGAACTGCTGGCAGCGCGACAGTATTGTTTCCGGAACTTTGTGCAGTTCCGTGGTCGCCATTATGAAAATAACGTGAGCGGGCGGCTCCTCCAATGTCTTTAACAGAGCGTTAAAGGCATTGTTTGACAACATATGAATTTCATCGATGATGAAGATCTTGTATTTGTCGCGTGCGGGAGCAATGTTCAGACTATTGATAATCACATCGCGAACGCTGTCGACTCCGGTGTTTGATGCCGCGTCTATTTCATAAACATCGATTGATGTGCTTGCAGCGATTTCCGTGCAGGAGGCGCAAATGCCACAGGGATCAGCGGTCGGACCGTTAATACAGTTCAGCCCTTTTGCAAACAGTCGGGCAGTACTGGTTTTTCCTACTCCCCGAGCACCCGAGAAAAGATAGGCGTGATGCAGGCGCTGTCCCTCAATCGCATTTTGGAGCGTGCGAGTAATCGCCTCCTGGCCGGTGACATCATCGAATCTCTGCGGACGCCATTTTCGAGCGATTACTTGATAAGCCATTTTAGAATGTGGCGCAGACATTCAGTCTGCGCAGGCAAGTAAACCGTGATGCGGTTTAAAATCGATGTTGCGATAAACGGTCCAGCGCAGACTGAATGTCTGCGCCACTTTTTATAAACTGGTCAGGCTCCGGAGTAACCGCGGCACAGCGCGTCGCCACTACCGTTGCTGTCTTCCGACCCTGGCGGGATTCGTGTCTAGCACTTGCACGGTGTCCGAAGCCTGATAAATCAACGAAGCGCGAATTTCATCTACTGAAATTAATGGCGGAGAGGGTGGGATTCGAACCCACGGTACGGTTTTGCCGTACACACGCTCTCCAGGCGTGCCAGATCAACCACTCCTGCACCTCTCCGCACCAAAGGGAGCGAAACTTTGCTTCCGCCATTACCTCTACAAAAACCGTGGCGGAGAGGGTGGGATTCGAACCCACGGTACCCTTACGGGTACACCGGTTTTCGAAACCGGCGCACTAAACCGGACTATGCGACCTCTCCGCAAAAACGAATCACAAACGCTTCGTCTTAAAGAACTGTTGAATCAGCTCGCGACATTCATCCTCAAGCACTCCACCTGCGATCTCGAGCTGATGATTCAAAGAGCTATTGCTGCAAAGCTGAAAATTCGTGACCACTGCGCCGAATCGGGGATCAGTTGCGCCATAAACCACTCGCGAAACCCGCGCATTTACCAAAGCTCCGGCACACATTACACACGGTTCGACCGTAGTGTAAAGCGTCGAGCCGACCAGTCGGTAATTCTCTACCGCCTTTGCAGCCTGTCGCAAAGCGACAATCTCGGCATGCGCGGTAGGATCGACGTCGCTTATTGTACGATTAAAGCCGCGTCCGACGATCTGGTTTTCAAAAACAACGACCGCGCCGACAGGAACCTCATCCATTCGAAGCGCTTCTCTGGCTTCAACGAGCGCCTCTCGCATCAATTCTTCATCGGTCATGAAAAGACAGTTCCGCCTGACGCAAAGCGGGTATGGTACAAGTTGGCTACTTAGGTGTCAAGAAACAGACGAACATGAGAGGCTATCAAACTTCGATCGGTTCGGTTAAACTCGATTTTCCAGATTTCTTGCGGATTCGCGCTATCTAACTCTCTTAACTTTCCATGCCACACTGCGAGGTCAATTAATGCGATCAAAGATGACGGTCCGATCCTTATGCGTACTGCTGTTGACGTTGTCGTTTATATTTTCCGG
Organism: Blastocatellia bacterium; assembly: GCA_035652355.1. GTDB lineage: Bacteria > Acidobacteriota > Blastocatellia > DASRDY01 > DASRDY01 > DASRDY01. Next base: position 8,300 of record DASRDY010000215.1, on the reverse strand, counting down.
GCGAGCGCTGCAACAGCAGATTCCCGCCACGGTATCGCGAGCGGACATTCTGCGCGGGGAATACAGTCAATGGCGAGCCAATAACGATCTTCTATCTTACGATCTGGACATCCGCGTCGATCCTGAGAAAAAGTTTATCAGCGGCAAAAACACGATCCGCTTCAAGATGCTGAAAGATGATACGCGAATTCAGCTCGACCTCTTTAATAACCTCAAAGTCGAAAAGATCCTGCAGGGCTCGACCGAATTGAAGTACTCGCGGGAGATTCATACAGTGTATGTCGATTTCCCTGCCGTTCTAAAAAAGGGAACGGTACAGTCGATCGATTTTTATTATTCGGGCAACCCCCAGGAAACCGGGAGATTCGGCGGTATCAGCTTTAAGAAAGATCCGGCCGGTCGAGACTGGATCACCACTGCCTGCGAAGGAACCGGCGCGAGCGTCTGGTGGCCGAACAAAGACCAGCAACGCGACGAAGTCGAAAACATGCAACTGCACGTCGCAATCCCAAGCAATTTGATGGATGTTTCCAACGGGCGATTCGTCGGCAAAACCGATCTCGGCGACGGGTACACGCGGTATGACTGGGCGATTCATTATCCGATCAACAATTATTGCGTGTCGCTGAACATCGGCAGTTACGAACATTTTGCGGACAAACTTGGCGACCTGACGATGGATTTCTACTGCCTGCCGGAAAACCTGGAAAAGGCAAAACGGCAGTTCGCGCAAGCAAAGCCGATGTTGGAAGTCTTTCAAAAATATTTCGGAGAGTACCCATTCAAACAGGATGGATACAAACTCATTGAAGTTCCTTATTCCGGAATGGAACACCAGAGCGCCGTCACATACGGCAATCACTTTTCGAATGGATATCTCGAACGGGACTGGACAGGGGTCGGCGTCAGCATGAAATTCGATTTCATCATCGTTCATGAGAGCGCTCACGAATGGTTCGGCAACAGCATCACCGCGGCCGATGTTTCCGATCAATGGATTCACGAAGGATGGGCGACTTATGCCGAGTGCGTATACGTCGAAGGAATGTTCGGCAAGGAAGACGCGATTAAATACACTAACGGTTACAAAACGAAAGTTCGAAACCGGCAACCTATCATTACCGAACACGGAGTCAATCAGAATCCCGGCCAGGACCAGTATTTCAAGGGAGCGCTTTTCCTTAACACGTTGCGCTCCGTTATTAACGACGATGCGAAATGGTGGAAGCTGATTCACGATTACAGCATTCATTTCCAATACCAGAACATAATGACCGAAGACATGATCAAATTCTTTAACGCACAAACACATCTGAATCTGACGCCGATTTTCGATGAGTACCTGCGTCACGCGGCGCTTCCGGCGCTTGAGCTGAAGTTTCAGGAGAGCGACGGCACAGTTTCATATCGCTGGAAAGCCGATGTTAAGGAGTTCGCTATGCCAATAAAAGTCGGCAGTAAATCTAACTGGCAGATCATCCGTCCGACAACCGAATGGCAAACGATGAAGACGCCATTGACGAAAGCCATGTTCGAAGTCGCAACGGATCAATATTATGTCGATGTGACTAAGGAGTAGCGGCGATATAACCTAGCCTACAATGCCCAAGCCCATTACAGTCCTTGAGGAGCGACAATTGCGCACACGAACGAGGTCCCTCGACATAGATGTTAACGGATACGTATAATGTGCGCGCTTCCAGACTTAGAAGGTGAGTTCTGAAATCGCGCATGGGTAGCACTTCTGTTATCGAATACGTTGATAATCAATGGCGCGGTGAGACCATAAAGCCTACTCATGACCCTTGGTACAGATTCGGACGCGTGCTACAGACCCTGGAATCCATTACTAAAATTCCGCAATCATCGACGTGGCTTGATCTGGGCTGTAATCAAGGTCAGCTTCTCGAATTATTAAGTCGGCGTAACAAGGTCATTCCGACGGGCATGGATGATTGGGACCCGCAACTCAATCGAGGCAGCTTTAGATATTTCCAGCGTGATCTCGGAAAAGGCTTCGCTCTGGACGAACAGTTTGATTTTATTTCAGCGCTTGAAGTGCTGGAGCACATCATCGATACCGACAAGTTTTTGGATGAATGCCACAAGCATCTGAAACCGACCGGATATTTAATTCTCACTACTCCAAACATTAATTCACTGAGAAACAGATTACAGGTTCCTCTCGGAAAATATCCGGCTGGACTCGAGTACAGAAACGAAATTCATCATGTCAGGCTTTATAACAATCCGGCGTTGAAATCTCATTTGAGTGAACACGGATTTAAAGTTATCTGCAGCAGAGGCGTATCGTTTCTTCCTGTGAGCGTGTTGACAAACGCCGTAGCAGATCGTATCTCGACAATTCTCGCCAGCGCGTTTCCACAGCTTTGCAACAACTTGATTGTGATTGCTCAAAAGAACATTGCCTAAGTCGTGTTTCCAAAGGCTGAACCGACCGCAAATCACCGTAACTTGCGCAGGCCACAATAGAGCGCGAATACGTAGCTATTTCTGTCGGACACTCTGGAAACTTATTCTTGAATCGGCCACGGACAGAGTTAGAAGAGGCGTTGGCTAAAATCCGTTCTGAAGATTTGGCCGCTCACCCCGCAGCCCGTTTCATTAATCTGCAACCAAAGAGCGCCGCAAAGATCCTGAGCGACATGCCGAAGTTATTGGATCAATCGCTGCAATTGCTGGCGGATTAAGAATAAGTTGATCAGAACGTCTGCTTGATGCCGCTTCGTAGTCTTTTCGCTTCTTTAATTACGCCGAACGCTGCTTTTGATAAAAACAATGTTAGACTCTCTGCTTCACGCTGGTGAATTTTTCTTTTTCCGGTTGGAGCATCGATGGTTAAGCTACGTTGGTCGATCCAGGTGGCGGATGTCGCCTTCTCATAAGACAAGTCGAAATTAACGAGATTTTGAGTATCCGGAGGGTCCACAAATTCTGAATTATAATAAAAGACTAGGTCTGCTTTCCATTGACGTTCTAAGATTGCCTGCACCTCTTTGCCAAACTCAACCTTTATTGTATCGGTGCCCGAATCTTGAAACGAGAGCCAGATCTCTGGCATTGGATGGGATAGAATAGATGTTTTGAAATCGCCTGATACAAGTTTGAAAGGCAATACCTTTCCCTTGCATATCCATTGGCCGAGCGCGACTGTGAGACAATTTTGTAATTTGCAGTTGACCATAGTTGCTGGTCACTCTGCCTATTGACCATACATTGCGAAACCATCGGCATATTAAGCATGATCGATAACAACAGCAATTGATGCTTGCCCATAAAATATCCGCCCTTCCAAAAATAATAATTACGTGGCCTTCCGAAGGCAAAACTTACCACTCGTTAAAGATTGACCCAAATGGTCTGGGGACACCTCCCCGCTCGGGAAATACTTTATTATAAAAACCCTTGGCTCTAACGTTAGCTTTAATTTGAGCTCTCTGCGCCAGCCACACAGACAAGTATTCACCAGGTTTAGGGCCACTTTTTTCATAGCGCACTTGCCCTAGCTGCGCCGGTTCGAATGTAACGGCGTTTGGCGAAATAATTTTATCTAATTTTGTTGCTGCCTCAAGTCGAATCGCATCATTATCCTCGGATAATCTCGCCATGATCGTGTCCGCTGTAAAACGCAAAAAGTACTTGAATGAGTGGCCGGCCGAAGAGGTGACGTGTCAACTGTCACACATTCGTATCGAAACAACTGCCTGCGTAAGATGTTGTAACTGACAGGCCGGCCAGAGTCGGTGTGCGGAAGCTCATCTCTTTGAATGGCTATTCGTCGCATTGTGCTGGCTAGCTTGGGGTGAGATGGAGGAATTTCTTCTCTTTCGCGGGATTGGCTTTATTGCTGAATAACACGTAGAACGTGAGTCGAAATCCGGGACTACGAAAGAGAAATTTAACCGCAGAGGATTCCGAAACTTAAATGTTTTCTATGTCACCTCTGCGGTGAGTTCCTTCATTTGCTGCGCCATTTGCTTGGCCGCTTTGACGGTGCTTTAAGCATTTCCCGACGGGTTCTCTTCGGTTTTCGGAGCGCCTTCCTGTTTCTGATGCTCTTCTGATTTATGGCAACTCGGATCCCAGCCGGTTCTCCAGCCCTGAACCCAATCGCGGATCATATTGCCGAATTCTTCGATGTCAGACGCTACCGGAACATAAAATCCGGCGGCGCCTCGTCCCGCACCCCGTCCAGGCCGGCAGCCTCTTTCAAATACAAAGTCGCGCTCGAAATGCCAGCCGCGCTGACGCGCTTCGTCTTCGTAGTACGAGACAAGCTGCCGACAAGCGATCGCCACTACGTTCAGCGAAGCCGTCGGCTCCAGCGGCACAAATATCGATCCTATTTCGGGATCCAACTCCTTTAATCGCGCCAGTATTCGATTGTACTGCTCTACGCAGAACCTGGCGCTTTCGTCACCGCCTCCGGTCCATTGCGAACGCATAGCCATACGACCTGTGCGATATAAAACATTAATCAGTTTCTTTCGTTCTTGTTCCTTATCCATTTTTACCTCCAGCGCGCAACAAAGCATGTTTCTCCCATTCGGATTCCAGGCTCTTGCGCAAAGATTCCTTTGCCCTATGCAGCCGCCACTTCACAGTGGTCAACGGCAACGATAAAAATTGAGCGATTCGTTTCAGCGACATGTCGTCATAGAATCTCAGCTTCACAACCAGGCGCTGGGATTCCGGTAATTCCTCGATTGCCGAGCGGAGCTCGTCGATAACTTCTGGTTCCGCCGCCGGGTGTGGTGTGCTCAGAACTCGACTGTATTCCAGCAGGATTTCGTCAATCTCCACAAACTGCGTACGCTTCTCTTTCTGTCCGACCCGCATCGCCTGATGCCTGGTGATGGCATAAAGCCACGAGGGAAATTTCGCGGGATCTTCAACTGAAGGAAGCGCCTTGAATGCAAGCAGGAACGAATCCTGTACGATGTCCTCTGCCAGCGTGTCACCTGCAATTGACTGCGCAACGCGATAAACGGCTGGTCTGTAACGGATTACCAGTTCATCAAACGCGATGATGTCCCCGAGAATCGCCGATATAACCAGCACATCGTCTGGCAACTTTGATATCGGCTTGCGATTCTTTGACTGTTCCTGCAAGTTATCGCCTTCGATCTGAATGTTTTCGTCGCTCACATAAACCTAGAGACAAGTATTACGAAAAAGGATAGTGCCAGAGTTCCAGACTTGCATTTGGCAGCCTTCCTCCAGGCACACACGTGTTATTACAGCCTTTTGGGTAACTTTTTTGGGTAGATTTTGCTACCATGACCCGACGATAAGCGTATTAGATATTGATATCGTTTTCAGTTTATAAGCCACGGAGCTAAATCGTTAGAATGCAGGTCGAATCGTCAGTTACCCGCAGCAGGATCGCTTGCGCGCTCGCAACTCTATTTTTTGTATTGGTTACCGGCATTGGTGTGCTCGGTCAAACGCAGCAATCTAATCAGCAATCAGGGCAGATTCAACAAGTGCCGGATCAGGTCGAAGCTACTATCAGCCAGGCACAGCAAACTTACCTTGAAGGCATCGAGGCCTTCAATAAGAAGGATTTCGGCACGGCAAAACGAAAATTCGATGACGCTCTTGATCAGATTCTTTCAGCTCGTCTAAACAGTTCAGATACTAGATTGGATAGCTATTATAGAAAGCTGGTCGACAATATCAGCAATCTGCAAATCGAAGCTGCAATCGCAAAGGCCGATTCATTTGGCATTCAGATCTACACCCCGACTCCGGGCGACGAGCTGGCACAGGTCACCGACACTGAGCTCAACTCGCTGGGCGAAACGGGACTGAAGGTTAGCAATAAAGACTTTGCGTTCAAAGCCACACTCGCACCGCCCGTCTATCAATTCATTACCTATTTCACGCAGGGCAGCGGTCGCCAGACGATGCTCATCGGATTGCAGCGAGCGGGCAAATATCGCTCCCTGGCCGAACGCGTATTTAAAGAAGAAGGCGTCCCAACCGATTTGATCTGGCTGGCGCAGGTGGAAAGCCTATGGAGCAACACCGCGCTGTCGTATGCAGCGGCGCGCGGAATGTGGCAATTCGTTCCAGGCACAGGAGCGAGGTTCGGGCTTGCTCAGACCGCCTGGGTTGACGAGCGTTCTGATCCTGAAAAATCCACAAGAGCCGCCGCCCGTTACCTTAAGTATCTGGCCGATTATTTCAATGGCGATTGGCTGCTTGCGATGGCTGCATATAACTGTGGCGAAGGGCGTGTTGGCAGCGTCATCAGACAGAGCAAGGTTACAGATTACTGGTCTCTGCGTTCGATGAACCTTCTTCCGCAGGAAACGCGCAATTATGTTCCGGCGATTTTGGCCGCAATAGCAATTGCGAAAAATCCCAAGCAATACGGCTTCAACATTGCGCCCGAGGCTCCGCAGGAGTTCGTGGTCCAAACCGTTAAAACACAAACCAGTTTGAGCGCTCTGGCTCAAAAGCTAAAAATGCCGCTGAGTTCCTTGCTTGCCCTTAACCCTGAATTGCAGAGAGGTGTTACACCTCCCGGCGCCTACAATGTGCGAATCCCAAAGCATAATGGATCTGAATACATTACTGTGAATGCCGTCAAAACCGGCGACAACCGTCCAACGGTAACACCTGACTCGGAAGTACCACCCAAACAATAGCGCAGCTTTTGGAGTGCGCCAACCTGGCGGCGCACTCCAAAATCCTTTTCGTGGTGCACTTTCTTATCCACCATTATCACGTCGGACTAGAGTGACGTTTTCAAGATACTCCGCGTCTTAGGCGGTGAGACGACAAGAAACCGAGGAAAAGGATTTCCTCGGAGTGGTGAAAAAGGAATAGGAGTATTTGTAAAATGAGTAAACGAGTTATCGGATATATATCCGGATTTGCGCTTGTAATAGCGTTAGTTTTTGGAGTCGTGCTCGCACAGAACGGGCAGAGTAATAACCCCCAGCAGCATCCCGGGAAAGCCGGAAAAGGTCGCTTCGGTAAAGGACATCGCGGGATGGGAATGGCTTTCCGTCAATTAAATTTGACCGATCAGCAGAAAGCCCAGATCAAGGACATCTTTCAAAACCAGCGCGCCAGCAATAAGCCTCTGTTCGATCAATTGAAGACAGAACGCCAGGCATTGCGCGCCGCCAGCACCTCTGCAAATTTCAATGAAGACGCAGTCAGAACAGCAGCACAGAATCTGGCAAAGACCCGCGCCGATCTTATGGTTGCTCGCGTTGAGACGATGCGAAAAGCCTATGCAGTTTTGACACCGGATCAGCAGGCAAAGCTGAAAGAGTTGCGCGCGGAACGCGTTGAAAGGTTTAAGGAGAAAAAGGCTGGCGCCGGTTCATCGGCCAGCAATAGCTAATTCCATTGTTTATTGCTTTGGTAGAGCATTTATCTCGATTGCGTCGGATTAGAAACGCTCAAAGTTAATTCAAGACATTTGTGTGCGTACCGGTACTGGCGCAATCGGGACGAATGCGCCACATGAACGAAAAAAAGCCGCGCATTTAGCGCGGCTTTTGTAAGCAAGAGTTGAAGACTTATGTTTAACCAACTCGCATTACGGTTTGGTTGGATTTGGATTGTCCTTCTTCTGATCCTTTGAGTCCGGAGGGAGGAAATCCTCGAGACCAGAGAGTTGCGGCTTGGTGATTCGCGGCGTCACGAAGAACAGCAGTTCGTCATTCTTCACTTCCGTCTGACGACGCTTGAACAATTCGCCGATCACCGGCAGTTTCGCTACGCCAGGCGTACGGAACTCGGTCTTCGAATCGGTCGAAACAGCCACGCCGCCGAAGATCGTTGTGCCGCCATCCGGAACGCGTACGAACGTTTCCGCTCGCTGCGTCGATATCGACGGGTTGCCACCGACGTTCTGGCTGAAGATCGGCTGGTTGTTCTCAGCCACAATCTTCAATTGAACTTCGCCGTTGTCAGTAATCATTGGAGTGATTTCCAATCTCAATGAAGCAGATACGTATATTGTCGTAACTGTATTATTCGAGATTGTCTGAACCGGAATCTGAATACCGCTTTCCACGGTAGCCAATTGGTTGTTTTGAGCAGTTATTCGCGGCGTCGAGATTATCTTCGCCTTGCCCTGCTGCTCGCTAGCCGTCAGTACATTGCTGATCATCGATGTTCCCAGGAATCCCGTTGTCAATCCCAGAACGCTGCTTGCAGCCGCCGCTCCGAGAGTGTTCGTTAGAGGCGATAATCCTGAAAAATTGCCAGGAACAGTGCCGACTGTCGTTGGCCCAGTTGTCGTGCCCGTCGTG